>NZ_JBEPLH010000028.1:0-89309 GCF_040545135.1 Burkholderia sp. 572
GCGTCTGTTGCCAATTTGGTCTCCACTACTTTGGTGGGGACTACTCTGGCAACTTCTTTTCACCCAGTCGAGACGGTGCTGGGGACACGCTTACGACTTTATTGACAGTCTCACCAAAATAATGTCGTCAATTCGCATATGTCCGGATTAAATTTGTCAACTCCCGTCATGGACTTCGAAGCCCGACCGTAAGGCTCTGATCTTATGGACGATTCCCGGCACGCGATGCGGCCGGTTACGACGCCGCGCCCGCGCGGTGCACCCCGGCTGGACGCCTTCAGCCTCAAACTCAATCGCCGACTGACGCTGTTCCAACGCGGCGCGCCTGAACTGTGGCTGCTGATCGAAGCGGATCCGGCGGTCCAATCGTTTTGCGAGCGGCCGGGTTACGCGCAGCTCAGCGGACAGCGCTACCTCGCCGATTTTTGGGTCCGCTATGCCAACCGCGAAGAGTTGGTCATCCTGTCCGATTCGCTAGCGGAAAAGCCGCAACCAGCTGCGCGCCCTGATGACGAACTCAAGGGCATACCCATCCGTTTGGTGACATCAACCGACCTCGCGGCCGCACGCGCCTGGATCGATAATTGGCGGCACATGCTGCCCTGTCTGGTCGCGGCGCGCGGGTTGGTCTCGTCTTCGCTCCTACGCGCAGTCGAAATTTTCGTGACGATACCGCATACCTTGCTCGAGATCGAGCGCGAGTTCTCGGTCGGCGATCCGGCGCTGGTCCGTGCGGCGGTTTTCGGGCTCTTGCATGCAGGGCACGTCGACGCGGTCGACCTGCGTACCGAGCCGCTGTCGTTGCTGACGCGCTTCGCCGCAACCGAGGCGACATGATGGCACGTCGCAAGGCGGAATTTCAAACGCTGGATCCGTCGACCTGGCCGACCGTCGCGTGGACCGAGTTCGATGCTGCCGAACGGGAATCGATCCGGGCGCGTACGACAGCGATCGAGCAGTATGCGCGCGGCGCGCCGATCAAGGAGATCGAGCAGAGCACGGGCGTCAACCGACGACAACTTTATCGCCTGCTCGAGCGCGCACTCACAGCACATCCAGACGGGCGCCTCTGTGGCTTTCGCGCGCTGATCTTGCACTCACGCGTTGCCGATTACGTCCGCTTGAGTCCGGTGAAACTGAACGGCGATCCGGTTCTACCGTTGCGTCAGTGTTCAAGGTCGCCGGATGGGCCGCGCCTGGTCGTGGTTTCTATCACCATTACGACCGGCTCGCGATTCCGGGACACCCCTGGACGAAGGATGCATGGAATCCGACCGTGAAGCTGACTGATTTCATCACGCTCATCTATCGTTGGCTCAACTGCGAGGACTATCTTGGCCAATAGCGACCAGATCGAAATCCCGCTCATGCTGTGGCGTCGGCTGGTGCGCCAGCTCGCTTCACGTAGCCGCGGCCGACGGGAATCCGGAGCGTTTCTCCTCGGTCGGCAGAATGCCCCCAAGCGCCAGGTCGTCGATTTCATTTGCTATGACGATCTGGACCCCAAGGCGCTGAGTCACGGGATCGTCGAGTTCCATCGGACGGGCTTCTCCTCTTTGTGGGAAGTCTGCAACAGGCGCGGGCTGCATGTGCTAGCTGACGTGCATACGCACCCGACGCCGGATGTCCGGCAGAGCTCGGTAGACAAAGCCAACCCGATGATCCCGATCGCCGGGCACGTCGCCTTGATCCTGCCGAGCTTCGGCGACACGTCGTTGTGGTCGCTTTCGAGGGTGGGCATTCACCGCTTTCTCGGGAAGCGCCAGTGGCAGTCTTTCGACGCAGGGAATGCGAATGCCCCCGTGCGTCTCTCCTTGTGGTGATGCAATGATCGAAATATCGGAGCTTCCAGGCAATTTGTCCCGTATCGACAAAATCTGGCTTGACCGTGACGGGACCGCACCGAAAGAATCCCGGATCGCACGTGCGGCTCGCCGATTGCAAATCGTAGTCGGCGCCGACGTTGCAAATTCCCATGCAAAGCAGGTGGCGCTCCTTACGGTGGTAAATCTCGCCGTAAAGTGCTTTGCTGCTCCGGTGCAGGTGATCGCGCCGGACAGCGTATGGGCGGCACGGACACTCGTGCGCGTCAGCTTGCAGTCGACGCTGGGGAACGCGCTGGAGGAACTCGGTGGGCAGCGTCACCTTGAAGGCGTCGATCCCGACCGGGTTCACATCCTGCTGGGTGATGCGAACCCGCGAAGGCTTTCCCTACGCATTACCTTTGATGGCTGGAAAGTGAGTGTCGGGCCTGCGGCGCAGGTCGCGCGGCTTCCTGAGCGTCCATGGTGTGCGCTGGCACCGCTTGCCGCTGCAGCCGTGGCGGTGGGCGAGGTGTTTGCTTCGTTCGCGCGTATTAGCGTAGCGGCTGCACGCCGCGCCATCGGATTTTCGTTGTGGCGACCGGACTTGCCGGATGATTCGTCCGACTCGATTGGGGGCGCCATTGACGAAGCCCCGGTGGAGCTTTCCTGCTTCGGGTTGGGCCACCTTGGACAAGCCTACCTTTGGGCACTCGCATGTCTGCCGCTTTCTACCACCAAAGGCTCAAGAATCTATCTATGCGACGACGACCTGGTCGAATCGCCGAATCTGGAAACGGGCGCTCTATTGAATGGCGACACGCTCGGACACCCCAAGACCCGTGTGGTGTCGGAATGGCTTATGAAGCGCGGATTCGATACCCGGCTGATTGAGCGGTTCGTAGATGGGAATTATCGTCGAAGTGATCGTGAGCCCGTGATTGCGCTGTCGGGATTCGACGACAACGAGGCGCGTCAGTGGTTAACCCAAGCGGGCTTTCCGTTGATCTTCGATTCGGGCTTGGGCGGCGAAGTCGGAACTTTCGATTCCGTAGCTGTGCATACGTGGCCGAACCGGCGGCCTGCGGCTGACTTGTGGCCACTTGAGAGCGCGCAGGCGCGCCGGGAAAGGGAAGAACGGGCGCGTCGCCGGGCGGAGGCGAACCAGGGCTACGGCGCGCTTGCGCCGGACGAATGCGGTCGCGTTCTGGTCGCAGGCAAGTCAGTCGCGGTTCCGTTCGTCGGCGCTGTGTCATCTGCTTTTGTTCTATCGGAGATGCTGCGCACGCTTAACGCTGGCCCTGCCTTCTATGACGCGAGGTTTAGGGTATGCGCGCTCTCTGACCGCTCCCTGACCGCATCGCTACGGTCCGGGCAGGCAGATCCCGTGAGCGGCATTCGTTGCCAGCAACTCGCTTGTTCCTGAGATCCTCGGAGATCAGCCAGACTGAATTTATCAAAGGAAGCTTCGTGGCCGAGACACAGCATCTTGTCGGACGCATGCATATAGCGACGTCGAAAGGCTGCTTTGGAGAAGTCCGAAGGTCGCTTGTGGGTCGATCTGCGCCGGTCGTGCGTCACAGGGCGGCGGCCGGCCGCGTTCGGCCAGGAAGCGACGTTTGATCGGACGGCTGCGTGGACGTTCGGCCGGCGGCTGTGCCCCGCAACCAGCCATTTCGACCATGATGGTGGCCGGTGCGTCTTCGGCCAACGTCCGTCCGCAATATGTAAAATTCCCGGACCGTCGGGCAATCTGCCCTTTGCTTCAGCAGAGCTGTCGTAGCTTGCTGCGCAACAAAGAATAATCGGGGTGCGAGAAAGTGAGTGATTTTTGGAAGCATGAGGCACGTGGGGCGATAAATGGAGACCGCTGGCAGTCCTGCATCTGTATCCAGGGAGGAGGGGCGAAAGGGGCTTGGGAAGCGGGGGTCCTCGCCGAGCTTATCGAGTCCGGAGCGATTAAACCTACTGCGATGTTCGGCACCAGTGCGGGTGCGATTAATGCACTATGGGCATCTACTGCGCCCACGGACAAGGTGGCGGCGCACATGCTGAGCCACTGGCTGGCGTTCGCCCGTCGAATTGCGCTTGTCGCGAGTTGCTTTTTGGGGGGGGTGTTTCTTACGGCGGCTGCGCTTGTAGCAAGCCGCTGGCTAGCGTTCCCTGGTTGGATCGCGGTTGCTGGACGCTGGTATTTTCATCTGCTTTTGTGTCTTCTCCTGCTGCTACCGATTTTGGGATTCACCGCACGGCTGCGCCTTATCGACCGAATCCCTGGAGTTTTCCCGATTCGCTGGGCAGCACGGATGCTGCCAAGTGTCGAAACCTGTGCGAGCTGGTATTGCTATTTCTGCATGGCGGATGTGGCGGTCAACGAGCAACCCCCGGCATGGGATTGGGGGAGACTAGCTACGTTCTCGATCGCCAAAGGGAACAGGCATGCAGAACTGATGCAAGGCGAGCATCCCCCTTTGGACGCACGTATCGCGGCGATGACATCGGCTGCGTTGCCGGGATTATTTAGATCGCTGCGAGTTGGCGACCGACGGTTGCTCGATGGTGGCTTGGAGGCGAACCTGCCGGCTGGGTACATCATGTCAAACGGTACAGCGGGTGGTAACAGCATTATTTGCATAGTCCCCAAACCGCTGAGCCTACTTGACGCTGAGAATCATGTTGACTATAGGGTTCTTCGTTTCCTTCACGATATCTGCGCCGAACAGCAAGAAGGTCGCAGTAACCCTGCCGCCTCAATCGTTGGGGCAAGTGTGCGGTATCCGGTGTTGGTGATCGCGCCGAAAGAAAAATTGCAGTCAGGGCTAGTCGGCGGCTTCTTCCGACCCAAACTGTTGCGCGCGGAGTTTGAAACTGGTCGGCGAAGTGGAGTGGAGATGAAGATCGCGATGACGTGCTTCGAGAGGGGCAGTGAAACCGCTCTGGATGGCTATCTGTTGGAGACACTTTCATTACCCCCGATTGGAGAGCACCCTCCGAGTCCCGGCTTGCTTGCTCTGTGGATGAACGCTCGGTGGATTGTCAAAACCCCATCACTTGCGTCCTTACTCGATTAGGGCGACGCGCACGGAACTACTCAGCCTCACGGCCCTCATTGAAGTGAGCCATCAAGACCCGACTACCCACAGTGATAGAAGCCCACACTATCGCGCTCAGCCAGATTGATCAATTTGGTGGTTCATTACGGTCCCGATGATTGAGTGGATTTAAGAACAAACGTCCCAGTTACTGGCCCAGCGCGGTCTCGTCAGTTCCTCTACGCGGGTGACCGCTCCGGCCGATGAAGCGCCCATCACTCCGCGGAGCAGTGGCAGTTGCACTTTGAAAGCGGTCGTTACAGTTATCTGAGCCAGTACGGCGGCTCAGGGTCGTTCAGAGTCGTTCGCGGCGCGCCAGAATGGCCATTCGCTGTCTCGTACAGCTCCTGACGTTGGGCTGCATGCGCAAGCAGGATAGGGAACCTTATCGCTACGGTACGATTGTCGGTTCAAGTTCAGGTTTGGCACAACGCGTGACCGCCACTGACGGCGCCGCGGAGGAGTTGACACCGGTCTTCGCAGCCGCGGCCAGTGACAACTTTTATTCGCAAACGGAGATAATCTAAATCTGGTTTACGGTTGTCCGGCAGGTTACTCCACCACCTTGAACAGGCGGTTCTTGTTGATCACGCCGACTTTCGTCTGTTTGCCGTCGTCGTCAGCGGCGGGCCGCAGATGCCGATCGTCGAGCGTCGGCCCCGTATAGCGGCTGCGCGGCCGGATCACCTTGCCGACGCGCAGCTGCTCGATGCAGTGTGCGAGCAGTCCGACGCTGCGCGCGATCGAGAACAGCCCGAACGCCGCATCGCGCGGCAACTGAAGCTGCACCGACAGCATCGCCAGCGCGACATCGATGGTCGGCCGCTGGCCGGTGAGCGTCGTGACCTTGTCGACGAAGTGCGCGAGTTCCGTCGGCGGATCGAGCCGCGCAAGCAGCGCGTCCGCGCGCGGATCGCCGTCGGGGTAAAGATGATGGCCGAAACCGGGAATCGGGATCGCGGACTTCAGGTGATGATCGACGACGCGCTCGGCACCCAATCGTTGCACGTCGTCGAACACCGCACGTACGCGTCCCGACGCGTCGCCGTGCAGCGGCCCCGACAACGTCGCGAGCCCCGTCAGCAGGCAGCCTGCCAGCGACGCGCCGGTCGATGCGGTGATGCGCGCGGCAAATGCCGAACTCGTGATCTCGTGATCGGCGACCAGCACCATCGCGCGGCGCAACAGGTCTGCGCCATGGCTGTCGAGGCCCCAGCCGGCCGCGAGCCGCTGATGGGTGTGAAGCGGGCTTGCGCCGGCATCGTCGTGCGCGCCGAACGCGCGCGACACGATCGCGACGAGCTGCCCGGCCTCGATGTGCAGTGCGCTGTCGAGACGGCCGAGCGTCGAGTGCCCGTGCGCGGCCAGCGTCGCGAGCATGGTGAACGCGCATTGCCGGTCTCGCTCGCCGGGCGGTAGTGCCAACGCGGGCGGATCGAACGACACGGGCGTGGTGGCCTGCCAGAGCAGCGCGGCCGTCTCCTCGAGCGTGGCGGTGTCTGCGAGCTGAACGCTGTCGCGCCCGCGATACCACGCGCGTCCTTTCGAGAACGTGGTGATGCCGCTGTAGATGCACGGCTCGGCGCCAAAGATCGTGCTGGCCGCGAGCGCCGCTCGCTTGCGGCCGACCTGTTTCTTGCGGCACAGCGCGACCACATCCTCGGCCCGATACAGGCTCTTGCGCGGATCGTCGGGATCCTGCATCACGGCAATGCTGCCGCGGCTCGCGTACGCGTAGACGGTCTGCGCCCGCACGCCGAGCCGCCGCGCCGCTTCCGTCAGGGTGATCCAGTTCTGCATGGGGAGTCGTGATGAGGATGCGGCCGGTGCGCGGCCGCTTGCGCCGACTATAGACCGGGTTCAGTTGAATGTCATCTCGGCCGGGCGCCGCTCCAGCACCTCGACGAGGATGTCGCCGGGCGCGCGCACGAAACAGCCGCGCACGCCGGCGCGGATCCGCGTGACGGGCTGGACGATCTCCGCGCCGTTGTCGACCAGATGCGCGTAAGCCGCATCCAGATCCTCGACAAGCACGCCCAAGTGGTCGATCCCTTGCATGCGCGCGCCGTCCGGCACGATCGCCGGACATGCGTCCGGCAGCGCCGTGATGAAGAGGTTGATCGCCCCGATCCGCAGGTCGACGCGGCCGGGGCGCCGCACAATTTCGGCGTTCAGGCAGCGCGCGAACCACGCGGCGGTGGCCTCGGCATCAGCCGAGCAGAGTTGCAGGTGATCCCATTTGAATTCGATCATGGTCGTGTGCGGTACGTGCAGTGGAGCGTAAAAGGGGGCGAACCGGGTCAGAGCTCGATACGCGACAGCTTGCCGAGCAGCACCGAGTACGACAGCGTGCCGAGGAGGCAGATCGCACCCATCAGGTTCAGCGCCCAGAAAAAGTTGCCGGTGTGCTGCGTCACGTAGCCGATCATCAGCGGCGTGGTGACGGCTGCGATATTCGCGGCGAGGCTCGTGATGCTGCTGGTGAGCCCGACATAGCGTTTCGGCGCGATCTCGGACACCGCCGCCCACGACATCGAGCCGATTCCCTGTGCGAAGAACGCGACGGTTAGGATCGCGATCACCAGCGCGTTCGACTGCACGAAATTGACGAGCACGATCGATGCGCCGAGGAAGGTACCGATCACGAGGGGCGCCTTGCGCGACGACGACATTGATACGCCGCGCCGGATGCAGAGATCGGACAAATAGCCCGCGATAAGGATACCGAGCGTCGCGCCGATGAACGGCATCGCCTGGAAGAAACCGACCTTGATCATCGACATGTGCCGTTCCTCGACAAGGTAGGTCATGAACCAGGTCGTGAAGAACACCAGCAGCGTGTTGTTGCAGAACTTGCCGAGACAGATCGCGAGGATCTGCCGATAGCCCAGCAGGCGCAGCGCCATGCACCAGTCGAATCGGTCGCGCGCGGTCACTACCGGCTGCCCTTCGGTGATGTACTGCAGCTCGGCCGCGTTGACGCGTGGATGGCGCGACGGATCGCGATAGAGCCGGTACCAGACGACGCTGAACAGAATGCCGAACGCGCCGGTCGCGAAGAACACGGTACGCCAGCCGAACGCGGATGAGATCCACAGCAGCAGCCCGGTGAAGAGCGGCGTGCCGATGTACTGACCCATCACGTACACGCTCGTCGCGAAGCCACGCTCCTGGACCGGGAACCACATCGTCACGGCGCGCGCGTTCGACGGAAACGCGGGCGCTTCGAGCGCGCCCATCGCTAGCCGCGAACCGAGCAGCATGTGATAGCCGTGCGCGAGCCCTTGCGTGAGCGTCGCCAGCGACCATCCGACGAGCGACAGCGCATACGCGACGCGCGAGCCCAGCATATCGGCGAGCACGCCTGCCGGCAGCAGCGCGATAGAGTATGCGAGGCCGAACACCGCGAACAGCTCGCCCATCTGCACGCGGGTAAGCGCGAGATCCTTCGACAACGCCGGAGCGACGATGCCGAGCGCCGAGCGATCGACGTAGTTGAGGACGGTGGCCACCAGCAGCATCGACAGCACGCCGTAGCGCACCCGCGATCGCCTGGCGGCGCCTGCGTGCGCGTCGAACCCGCGCATGACCGAAACCTGTTCTTCAGCGGTTTTCAATGTCGTCTCCTGTTTTGTGATGGTTGTGCTGGTGCACCTGCCGCGTGTGCCGGCGCGCGTCCGGTCAGCCGCGTCCGACGAAGGGCATCGCGCTTGCCATGATCGTCATGTTCAGAATGTTCGCTTCGAGCGGCAGGCTCGCCATCTGCACGATCGCGCTCGCGACATGCACGACGTCGACGCGCGGCTCGGGCGCGATGCGGCCGTCGGCCTGCAGCACGCCGCTGTCCATGCGCTCCGTGAGCGAGGTCGCGGCGTTGCCGATATCGATCTGGCCGCAGGCGATGTTGAACGGTCGACCGTCGAGGGCAAGCGAACGCGTGATGCCGAGGACCGCGTGCTTCGTGGCCGTGTACGCGATCGTGTTCGGGCGCGGCGTGTGCGCGGAGATCGAACCGTTGTTGATGATGCGGCCGCCTTGCGGCGTCTGGCGCTTCATCTGGCGCCACGCGGCGCGGGCGCACAGGAACACGCCGGTCAGGTTGGTGGCGACCACGTCGTTCCAGAACTCAAGCGAATAATCGTCGAGCGGCACGGCGCCTGCGTTGCGGCCCGCGTTGTTGAACAGCACGTCGAGGCGGCCGAAGTCATGCGCAATCCGCGTGAAGCTCGCATCGACCGATGCCTCGTCGGAAACGTCGGTCGGAATGACCGCGGCCACGCCGCCTGCCCGCTCGACGATCTCCTGCGTCGCGAGTAGTGGATCAATGCGCCGGCCGAGCAGCGCGACGCTGAAACCGGCTTGCGCGAGCGCTACCGCCGCTGCCTGTCCGATGCCGGTGCCGGCGCCCGTCACTGCCGCGATTCTTTTCTCTGCCTGCATTTTCACGCCCTCGTCTTCAGTCCGTTGAACATGCAAAAAGCATTGCGCGGCGACGATTTCGCAGCAATCTTGATTCTTTCAATCAACATCAACCGCCCCGTCACGACGGGCTGGCGTCAGGGTTTTCCTGAGCTCGCGACTGCGCCGTTCGCGCGCCGGCAAGGCATCGCGCATAGCAGAGGACATGATCGGAATCGGTCGAGTATCCGGTCGCTCAATGCCGCGCGAACATGTTGATCGAACCAATCAATATTGACCTGCGCCGACTGCGCTTCGTAGGCTGTGTTCCGTTTTCCGACCCAAGGACGAGACCATGCCTGACAACAATCGCACCCGCCTGTTGGTTGCGCGACGCGTTCCCGCCGCAGTCGCCGCACGCGCAGAATCCGAATTCAACGCGTATGTAACGGACGCCGACATGGACGCGTCGTCCGTCGTCGAGTTCTGCAATCGCTACGAGACGCCGGCGGTGCTGATCGGCAAGAAATCGGGGCTGCAGGCCGAGCACATCGCAGCATTGCCACCGAGCGTGAAGATCATCGCGAACGCGAGCGCCGGGTACGACCACATGGATGTCGCCGCCGCACGCGCACGCGGAATCGCGGTCAGCAACGCCCCCGATGCGCTGACCGACTGCACGGCCGATTTCACGATGCTGCTGGTGCTTGCCGCGTGCCGGCGTGCATCGGAGTACGAGCGTATCGTGCGCGCGGGGTGGGGAAAGTCGTTCGGCATGACCGACATGCTCGGCACGCGCGTGAACGGCAAGACGCTCGGAATCGTCGGTTTCGGGCGGATCGGCCGTGCGGTCGCGCAGCGCGCGCGCGGCTTCGGGATGAAGATCGTCTATACCGACCGACGTCCCGCACCGCCCGAGATCGAGGCCGGCGCGCGCTATTGCGCGGATCTCGACACGCTGCTCCCGCAGTGCGACATCCTCACGCTGCACGTGCCCGGCGGCGGCACGCCATTGATGACCCGCCGCGAATTCGGCTTGCTGCGCGACGGTGCCGTGTTCGTGAATGCGGCGCGCGGCAGTCTCGTCGACGAGGATGCGCTTTACGATGCGTTGACGTCGCATCGGCTGTTCGCCGCGGGGCTCGACGTTTACCGGAGCGAACCCAACATCGATCCGCGCTTTGCCGCGCTCGACAATGTGTTTCTGTCGCCGCACATGGCGAGCGCGACCGTCGAGACGCGCGACCAGATGGGGTTTACCGCGCTCGACAACGTCGCGGCGGTGCTTGACGGGAAGGGGGCGCCGAACGCGCTGTGATGACGGCGGGCGCGAGCGCTTGCCCATGCCGGGGTGTCCGATGACGGAACCCCCGGCTTCAACCGCGTCGTTACTTCAACACCCCCTCCGCCACCAGCACCTCATGCGCGGCATTGAACGCGCTGAGACGATGCGGAATACCCGAATAGGCGGTCGCATGCAGCAGGGTCGCTTTTATTAGGTCCAGGGGAGTGACGACGGATGCCCTAATGTCGAGTTGCGATAGGGCTTCCGCCTAGGTCTCGCGTGATGCGCCAAACCATGCCGCCGCTCGGGCCTGTCAGGAATTTTGTGTTTAAGGCATAACATGCTCCCAAGGAGAGTTTATGCCTCGCAAACCGAAAGCCCAGCCGCGGCTCTGCCGGCGATTCCGGCCGAGTTGCTCGAGCAGTTCGGCAACGGTCCGATGACGGCCGAAGCCATCAACGCCGCGACGCTGGCGTGTTGATTTCCACTGAATCTTGACCCACCCCGAGACAGCGTAGTACATCTATTCCGGTGTGGATAACTCCTCACTGCCTGCTGCTTTTGCTGCTCTCTTTCTGGTTGCCTTCGCCTTGGCAGAACTGGACTTGAAGCGCCATGATTCATTGCCTGTTTCGACGATGTGGCAGTGATGGGTGACGCGGTCCCGCAGCGCCGTCGTCATCTTTGCGTCCCCGAACACGGTCGCCCACTCACCGAAGCTGAGGTTGGTGGTGATCGCGACACTCGTGTGTTCATACAGCTTCGAGAGCAAGTGGAACAGCAATGCGCCACCGGTTTGGCTGAACGGCAGGTAGCCCAGTTCGTCGAGGATCACCAGGTCGACGTACATTAGCTTATGGGCGATCTCGCCTTGTTTGCCGATGGACTTCTCCTGCTCCAGTAACTTTGGACTAGTCGTGACTAAGCTCTACGCGCTTGATCTCTTTAACGATGACGAGATAACAGAACACTGTAATCAGCGCATTGGCACCTACAAAAGCCAGGGCGCCGTTAAACGAGCCACCAGACCGTGCGACGAGATACCCGATCACAATGGGGGTGACGATACCGGCAACGTTGCCAAACATGTTGAAGATCGATCCAGACAGGCCAATCGCTTCCTTGGGTGAGGTGTCTGCGACCACAGCCCATCCAAGTGCGCCCAGACCCTTCCCGAAGAAGGCAAGCGACATAAGGGCAACGACGACCCAATCGGTATTGACGTAGTTGCATCCGACGATGCAGCACGACAGCAGCATGCCGCCAACGATCGGCGTCTTTCGTGCGACGGTGAGCGAGCGACCATGTCGTATAAGTGTGTCCGACAACACGCCACCGAGAACGCCGCCACCGAACCCGCAGATGGCCGGCAGGGAAGCGATGAGCCCTGCCTGGAGGATAGTCATGTGCCGGGCCTGAACGAGGTAGATCGGAAACCACGTCAGGAAGAAATAGGTAAGCACGTTAATGCAGAATTGTGCGAGATACACGCCGAGCAGCATGCGATTGCCCAGCAGTTGCCGCACAACGCCCCAGCCACCGCGATGACTGCGCGAACCGGCGTCGGCTAGTTTTCGGCCGTGAATGAGGCCACCGCCCTGGTCAATATACTCGAGCTCCGGTTTATTGACGCCCGGATGGTTCACCGGGTTTTTCATGACCTTGAGCCACGTTATTGCTAGCAGCAGTCCGGCAAAGCCCATGACGACGTAGACGTAATGCCAGCCGAAGGCGTGGGTAATCCACGCCATCAGCGGAGTAAACACGACAGCTGCGAAATATTGCGCCGAATTGAAGATAGCGGAGGCAGTACCGCGTTCCTTTGTAGGAAACCAGCTCGCTACGACCTTGGCATTTGCAGGGAACGCCGGCGCCTCAGCGGCCCCCATGACAAAGCGCAACATGAATAGCGTGGTTACCGCTGATGCGGCGCTCCCTGCCAGGCCGATCGAGCTTTGAAGCAATGTAAAGAGAGACCAGAGGAAGATGCTCGCGGCATACACTCGGCGTGCTCCGAAGCGATCGAGCAGCCAGCCGGCTGGAATCTGACAGAGAACATAGGCCCAGCTAAATGCGGAAAAGATGTATCCCATCTTGACCGCATCGAAGCCGAACTCTCCCCGCATTGCAGATCCGGTGACCGACAAGGTCGCGCGATCTGCGTAGTTCAATGTCGTGATGACAAAAATAAGGGCCAGAATGACGTGGCGGACCTTCGTACGCTTGAGTGCGTCCGCGGGATTTGCCGTGCGGCTCATTTCCATGACGATCTTCCTCTGTTTAAAGCGAGCGGGGTGCCTGTGTCGCTGTTGGGCATAACTGCGCGGCTAGCCCCGCCTGTCTCCTCGTGGCGTGCTTACTGCGCGCCGAGCTTTTTGATCAAAGCGTCAAGCTGGCTCAGTTCTTCGTCGTTGAGGTCCGTGAGCGGAGCGCGAACCGGGCCGGCATCGTGGCCAACGAGCTTTGCGCCCGCCTTGACGATGCTGACTGCGTAACCCGCACGGCGATTACGGATTGCGAGGTAAGGAAGGAAGAAGTCGTCAATCAGCTTTCCAATCGTTGCGTGATCGTCCGATGCGATTGCACGATAGAAGTCCATGGCGGTCTTCGGAATAAAGTTGAAGACGGCGGACGAGTAGACCGGAACGCCGAGGGCCTTATACGCGGCTGCATAAACTTCAGCCGTCGGCAGGCCGCCGAGATAGGAAAACCGCTCACCCAGGCGGCGACGGATCGTCACCATGTTTTCGATGTCGCCGACACCGTCCTTAAACCCGATCAGATTCGGACAGCGATCGGCGAGGCGCTCGAGCATGTCAGCGTTCAGCTTCGAATTGGCCCGGTTATAGATGATCACGCCCAGATTGGGCACTGCCTTGCACACTTCCTCGGCATGCGCTGCGATCCCGTCGAGCGAGGCCTCCGTCAGGTAATGCGGCATCAGGAGGATGCCCTGCGCGCCATTGCGCTCCGCTTCTTTCGCGTACTCGATGGCAACGCGCGTCGGACCACCCGCCCCTGCGAGGATTGGCACCTTGCCCTTGCAGACTTCGGTCGCCGTACGGACGACGGCTGTGTAGTCATCACGCGTAAGTGAGAAGAATTCGCCCGTGCCGCCCGCTACGAACAGTGCCGTTGCGCCGTAAGGCGCGAGCCAGTCGAGGCGGCTTGCGTACGTATCGGCGCGGAAATTGCCCTGTTGGTCAAAGTCCGTGACCGGGAAGGAGAGGAGGCCGTCGGAGACGATTTGCTTGAGTTCTTGCGGAGTGGTCATGATGGGGCGTTCCAAGAAATTCGGTTCGATTTCGGTTGCTGCTTATATGTCATCGTACAACTGGGCTTTCGGCTGAGCAACTGGAAATGGCGGTTTTCAGAGATTTCCCAGGGTAAATAGGTATCCAAAAAGAGGTTGTACGTTGTATGATGACGTAAAACTAAGCAGGGTCATTGGGCGAACCCCGCCGCTCAGAGGAAGATGCAAATGGAACAGACACCGCTTTATATTCGCGTGCACCCCAATGACAACGTCGCGATCGTTGTCAATGACGGGGGACTGGGGGAGGGAGCGACTTTCCCAGATGGTCTGGCACTTCGCGAACGGGTGCCGCAAGGCCACAAGGTCGCGCTGAAGGATTTCGCTGAGGGCGATGAGGTCGTCCGGTACAACGTTGTGATCGGGTATGCGAGCCAGGCGCTGCCCAAGGGAAGCTGGGTGAACGAGCACGTCATCCGGATTCCAACCCCTCCCGGCCTCGACGATCTTCCGATCGCGACCATCAAGGCGCCGGTTATGCCGCCTCTGGAGGGTTACACGTTCGAGGGCTACCGCAATAGCGACGGTTCGGTCGGTACACGCAACATTCTTGCGATTACTACGACTGTTCAGTGTGTTGCAGACGTCGTTCAGCACGCCGTGACCCGGATCAAGAGCGAGCTGTTGCCGAAATATCCGAACGTCGATGACGTGGTCAGCCTCGGGCACACGTATGGATGCGGGGTTGCGATTGACGCTCCCGATGCAGTGGTGCCGATCCGTACAGTACGCAACATCGCGCTCAATCCGAACTTCGGCGGCGAAGTCATGATGGTGAGCCTTGGTTGCGAGAAACTGCAGCCCGAGCGTCTGATGCCTCCCGGGACGATTCCTATTGCGACTGTTACGGAAGCGGATGACGTCGCGGACGTCGGTGACCTGCCTTCGGACGTGAATGGTGACGTCGTGGTGCTGCAGGACGACGCCCATGTCGGTTTTGAATCAATGATCGAATCGATCATTCGGATGGCTGAAGGTCACCTGATCCGGCTGAATAGCCGGCGCCGGGAAACCTGTCCGGCTTCAGACCTGGTATTGGGCGTTCAGTGCGGTGGCAGCGATGCTTTTTCTGGCCTGACCGCAAACCCGGCAGTTGGTTTCGCCACCGATCTTCTCGTGCGCGCGGGTGCCACGGTCATGTTCTCGGAGGTGACCGAGGTGCGCGATGGTGTCGGTCAGCTCACAGGGCGCGCCGCTAATCCCGAAGTTGCCGCTGCGATCATTCGGGAGATGGACTGGTACGACAACTATCTGAAGCGCGGCGGAGCGGATCGTAGCGCCAACACGACGCCGGGGAACAAGAAGGGCGGGCTGTCGAACATTGTCGAAAAGGCGATGGGCTCGATCATCAAGTCCGGCAATTCGCAGATATCTGGCGTACTCGCGCCGGGCGAAAAGGTCAGGCAAAAAGGGCTGATCTACGCTGCGACACCCGCGAGCGATTTTATTTGCGGCACGTTGCAGGTGGCAGCCGGGATCAATCTGCACGTTTTCACAACAGGCCGGGGTACGCCGTATAGCCTCGCCGAGGTGCCCGTCGTGAAGGTCGCAACCCGTTCGGACCTGGCACGTCGCTGGCACGACCTGATGGACGTGAACGCAGGCACGATCGCGACCGGTACTGCAACGATCGAAGATGTGGGCTGGGAGTTGTTCAAGCTGCTGCTCGACGTCGCGAGCGGACGCAAACAGACGTGCGCTGAAAAACTGAAGCTCCATAACGCTCTGGTTCTCTTCAATCCTGCGCCGGTGACCTGATCGCCGCTCGCTGCGCTGTAGTTGGACATCGCCGCCAACGCACCGGCCGATAAAAACCAATGAGATATGGACAGGCGACTCGCGCCTGGACCGGCCAGCCTTTCGTAGACATCTTCGAGCCATAATTTATGGCAACCGAGGAGGTCGATATGAGCGGCAAGCGGTACACGGATGAGTTCAAGATCGAAGCAGTCGAGCAAGTCACCGTGACCCTGCCTCGTTTTCACGTACAGCATGTCATGCAGCAGCGCGTAGGGTTGCGTCAGCGTCTGGCCTCAGGGCTCGTCGTCCAACTTTTGGTCGCGTTGAGTCATTGCAGGCATGGCCGATTGACTGGTGGCGCGCGGCAACAGGCGACCGGCGAATCGTTGGAAGGCTGCCTGCTGAACGTCGTCCGGGGGCCGGCCCGGCCCCCGGGTACTTCCGCGTGAGATCCACGTGCGCGGTTCCGTGGGGATCAGCGAAGGTCGGTGATCGTGGTGTTGTAGAGTTGCCCCGCGATCGACACGTTCTGCAGGCTAATGCCGTTCACGTTCCACGCATAGATCGGCCCCGGCGTGGTGGTGCTGGCCGGCCCCGTTGCGGTGGGCGAGCCGAAGTCGCAGTTCGAGATGGTCACGCCGGTGATGGCGGGAATCGTCGGGGTCGGCGCCGGACCGTTGTAGTCGAACGCCACCGGGCCTTGCGCGACGATCGCCTGGAAACACGAGCCGGTCGCGCTGCCGAGCGTGACGTTGGTGGCCTTCACGTTAGTGATGTTGACGTTCTGCACGAGCGCCGGGCGCGTCCGGATCGCATCGCCGGCGGGTTGGTAGTCGCAATCGAACGTGATCAGGCCGCCCTGCGATGCCGACGGATTGCCCGACGCCAAGGTTGCCACGCCGAGCGGCACGGTGCTGTTGATCGGGCTGCCGGCCAGCATCTTGCTGCCGTAGCCGCCGCCCGTCAGGCTCACGCCGTTCGGCAGTGTCACGCCGTTCACATAGAAGTTGCGCACGAAACCGCCGCGATTCATGTTGGTCTTGATGCGGATAGCAATGTTCAGCGAATTGGTCGCCCAGTGCTGGTTCAGCATCGTCAGGTTGCGCGCGTAAACGTTCTCGATGCCGCCGCCCATCTCGCTGCCGAGTGTGATGCCGCCGTGGCCGCTGTTCATGGTGCAGTTTTGCACCACGTGGTTCCGTGCCGCGCCGTATTGCGTATCGAGATCCTTGCCCGACTTGATCGCGATGCAATCGTCACCTGTGTTGAAGATCATACCGTCGCACAGCACGTTAGTGCAGGCATCGGGATCGAAGCCGTCGTTGTTCGGGCCGATGCTGTCGGCCATCACGCCGCGAATCACCACGTTTGTGCAGTCGGTCGGATGGTGCTGCCAGAACGGCGTGTTCTGGGTGTGATAGTTCTCCATTAGGACGTCGGTGCACCCGATGAATTCCACCATGCAGGGCCGCAGGTAATGGCCCAGCCCGAAGATGCGCTGCGCTACCGGCACACCGGCCTCGGACAGCGCGGGCAGGTAGTTCTGATCCTGCTGCCACGGCGTGGCCGGATTGGTCAGCAGCGAATACAAAGCGTCCGGAATACCGGGCGCGGCCGTTTTCAGGTCAACGTTGTTCGGGTTCGTATAGGCCTGCGACGGCGTGGAGGAGCCAGCGCAACCGTAGACACCCGTGTTGCCTTTGTAGGTCCACCAGCAGGTGGCAGTGTTGCCCGAGCCGGCGAACGGCGTCATCGCCTGCCCGTTTAGGATCGAGGTGGTGCCTTCGCCGGTAAGCGCGATATGGCTGGCGTTGCGTGCGTACACTAGCGCGCCGAAGTTCAGGCAGTCGTTGGCCTGCCAGCGGCTGTAGAACAGCTTGCCGTTGGCGCCGCAGTCGACGGGGCCGTCCTTGGCGTAGTCGGCCGGGTTTTGGCTGAAGAAGATCGTGCAGTTCGCGCTCAGGTGAAAGTTGACGTTGCTCTGCAGCACGATCGGCCCCGCGCAGTACCAAGCGCCGGCCGGCACCACCACGCGTCCGCCGCCCGCTGCCGAGCAGGCTGCGATCGCAGCCAGGAAGGCTGGACGCGAATCCACCGCTCCAGCACCTGGGGTGGCGCCGGCGCCGGGGCTGAGCGGCGATTTGGCGGCGTCTGTATACGGGCTGGTTTGCGCAACGACCGAACACGGCTGGGCGCCGTAGGCCTCAACCTGGAAATCTAGGGCAGGGAACGACGACTGCGCGATGCCATTCAGCGAGGCGATGATGTTGGTCGCCAGGCCACTCGGCCCCCAGATCGGATCCGCCGCAGGCACGCTGGCGGGGGGCGGAGTGTTGTCGGTACCACCGCAAGCGCCGAGCAGGGCGCTGCCCATCAGGGCACCGCCGTAGCCGAGGAAATGGCGTCGAGTGATCCCGGGTATGGAGGGATGCCGAACGGTGCCGCCGGGTTGTGTATCGAAGTCGTTGTCGGTCACTGCTGTCTCCGTCCTTTTCTTGTGATCTTGTCGATGAGGTGATACCGTCGCCAGGGCCGTTGTCATACGATGACACGATGATATTATCGCTGAATGCACCAACGCTCCCGTCCGTGTCTACCCTAAGAACAAGCCGTCAGATTGCGCGTTATTATTGCCTTCCATGCGGCATATGAGGTTCACCGGGGTTTAGGCGGATTTCGGTCAACCTCAAAAGGGGGAGAGGTTTCCTGTGGCACAGCTCGAAAATCGTGTATAAGAAGTACGATGTCACATATCAAATTTCGCGACCCATACGCGGGTCACCACGTAACGCACCCCGCAATCCACCCAACAATGCCAGAACGTGCGTGGCTGATGCCCGGGACGGCCCACGTGCCGTCACCGCGGCTGATGACCAAGCAGAGACAGGAACCAAGATGCGCAACATGACGGTGCGAGCCAGCCTGCTCGCGGCACTGACGATGTTTGGGGTGGTGATCGTGATTGGCGGCATCGCCGGCATCGTGTCGCTGCAAATGGCCGATGCGAACGCGCAGCGCCTGCATGAGATTTCGCGCCAAACCATCCTCGTCAACGACGCATACAAGGACAGCACCCGCACGCGTTCGGCGCTGGTGCGCGCCTATAGCGCGCTGAAAGAGCGCAACGACACGGCGGCGCGCGATTCGGCCTTGCAGAGCGCGAATCGCACCTTCGAACGCTCCGCGAGCGAAACCAGCGCATATCGCGACGCAAGTGCGTTCGACGGCATGGATTCGGAGCTCAAACGACAGCTCGTGGCGTCGTCGGACCGGCTTGCGGCCCTTATCGCGCGCGCGGCCGACGCGCTGCGCAATAACGACACTGCCGGCTACGTGACCATCAACGACCGCGATGTCACCCGCGCGGGCATGGTGTACTCGGAAAACGTCGAGAAGCTGCAGACACTCGCGAACACCCTGACCGAACAGGCGCTCAACGACGGCAACGCGCGCTACCGGTGGATCCTGGGCTTCGTGGTGGTGGGCGTCGGGCTGGCGCTTGCGCTGATGGTCGTCACGCACGTCGCGCTCACGCGCATCGTGACGCGCCCGCTCGGCGAAGCGGTGGCGGTGCTCGACCGCATCGCGTCGAACGATCTGACTGTGCGCGTGCCCGAGGCGGGCCGCAACGAAATCGGCCTGCTTTTTGCGGCCATGCGGCGGATGCGCGACGGACTCTCGCGCACCGTGAGCGGCGTGCGAGACAGCTGCGACGCGATCCACACGGCTGCACGCGAGATCGCCGCCGGCAATCTCGACCTGTCGAGCCGCACGGAGCAGCAGTCGGCGTCGCTCGAGGAAACCGCCGCGAGCATGGAGGAACTGACCTCGACGGTCAGGCAGAACGCGGCGAACGCCACCGAGGCGAGCACGCTCGCGAGCGGCACGGCGGACCTCGCGCGCCGGGGCGGTGACGTGGTCGGCCGCGTGGTCCGGACAATGCAGGATATCAGTGCAAGCGCGCTCAAGATCGCCGAGATAACGAACATGATCGACAGCATTGCGTTCCAGACCAACATTCTCGCGCTGAATGCGGCCGTCGAATCGGCGCGCGCGGGCGAACAGGGGCGTGGCTTCGCGGTCGTCGCGGGCGAGGTGCGAACGCTCGCGCAGCGCAGCGCCAGCGCGGCGCGCGAGATCAAGGAACTGATCGGCGCCTCGATGAACGAGGTGCGAAACGGCAACGCGCTCGCGGCCGAAGCGGGCGCGGCGATGGAGGAGATCGTGGGCGCCGTGCGCAACGTGGCGACCATCTTGGTGGAAATGTCGTCGGCGACGAGCGAGCAGAGCGCCGGCATACAGCAGGTGGGCGTCGCCGTGAGCCAGATGGATCAAGTCACGCAGCAGAATGCGGCGCTCGTCGAGCAGGCCGCCGCCGCCGCGGATGCGCTGGAGCATCAGGCGCAATCGATGAAGGACGCCGTGGCGGTATTCCGTCTCGGCGAAGCTTGACGGCTTTCACCAACAAAAGGACGAAATGAAAACGACGATGAAGTTGCGCCGCGTGGCGCTGGCGCTCTCGGGCCTGGCCGCATCTTTCGCCGTGCACGCGGCGACGTACGCCTACGTTTCGAACGCCGACAGCCAGGACATCTCGGTGTTCCGCCTCGACGCACGGGCCGGCACGCTCGCCGCGGTCGAAACCGTGCCCGTGAACGGTACCGTTATGCCGATGGCGCTCTCGCCCGACCATCGTCGTCTGTATGCGGGGCTGCGCTCCAAGCCCTACAGCGTCGTGAGTTTCGCCATCAATCCGCTCGACGGCGACCTCGTCGAACTGGGCCGTGCGCCACTCGCCGAAAGCATGGCATACCTGTCGACCGACATGACCGGCCGCTACCTGATTTCGGCGTCGTACGGCGGCAATCTGCTGGCGGTGAACCGCATCGGCGCGAACGGGGTGGCGGCCAATGTGCAGCAGACCGTCAAGACCGGGCCGATGGCGCATGCCATCCGCGTGTCGGCGGACAACCGCTATGCGTTCGCATCGGTGCTGGGCGCCGACGCGTGGTTGCGTCTCAAGTTCGACGCCAGCACCGGCACGCTCACCGAGGACGCGCAGCCCGCGTATTCCCTGCCGAAGGATTCGGGGCCGCGCCATTTCGTGTTTTCCGCTGATCATCGCTTCGTCTACCTGATCGACGAGCTCGACGGCAAGCTGCACGTGCTTGCCTTCAATCGGGCCAACGACACCATCAGGCCGGTCCAGACGATTTCGATCTTGCCGCCCGACTTCAAGGGTGACAAGCCGTGGGGAGCCGATCTGCATCTCACACCGGACAGCCGCTTCCTGTTCATCTCCGAACGAACCTCGAGCACGCTGGGCGCCTATCGCGTGAATACGGCCACGGGCAAGCTGGTGCGGATCGGCACGTACGCGACCGAAAAGCAGCCTCGCGGCTTCAACATCGATCCGTCGGGACGGTATCTGCTCGCGGTGGGGCAGCTGTCGCCGACGTTGAGCCTCTATCGCATCGACGCGAAAACGGGCGGGCTTGCCACGCTCGGCCAATATCCGGTCGGCAAGGGCGCGAACTGGGTCGAACTGGTGAACTTCGACGGATCGAATCGCTGACCGATCCAGGCTGGCTTGGCCATCGACGCAGGCGATGCCGACCCGGGTCCCGTTCACCATCGGCCCGGCGCCCGCGGTTCCATTTTTCCGCCTGTAATAGTCATAAGATGTCGTATGATGTACCTATGTATAAATCATCCCGTCTTTGAGGGGAAGAGGTCAGGATATATAGGTTGCCGCCGGATAGTGCCAGTTGTACGATGACAGACTATTGTGGGAGCCGACGTGACGCAATCGAACGACCTCGCAAAGCTGCCATTGCATCGCACTTTCTGCCGTCGGCCGCTTCCATGCCACCGACCCGCCGCACCGGGAATCTGTTCGTGAAAATCGTCACCATCGAAGTCATTCGCATCTCGCTCGCATTCGATGCGGGCCGCCGTCCCGTCGCCGCTGTTGAACCGACCGTCGCCGACACGTATAACGCCGCAGACCGCTCGCTGCGTCGCATGGAGTCGCTGCTGGTCAGGCTCACCGATGACGCAGGGCGCGTTGGCTGGGGCGAAGCATTCGGTCATCTGATCAATCCCGTCACGTTCGCCGCGCTCGAAGGCCCGGTTGGCCGTTGGTTCAAGGGCGCCGAATTCGAGCCGACGCGGCACGGGATCGCCGCATTGCGTGACGCGGCCGATCGCGCGCTGCATGCGTTCGGCCGCACCGGACCGGTGCTGTACGCATTGTCCGCGATCGACACGGCGCTGCACGACCTCGCCGCGCAGGCGGCCGGTGTGCCGCTATATCGTTGGCTCGGCGGCCATCGCGGGGAGATCGACGTGTATGCGAGCCTGGTCAACTACGACAACGACCCCGATGAAGTCGCGCGCCACGTGCGGCGGGCGTCGGACGAAGGGTTTCGGCGCATCAAGCTGCACGAGACGCAACGTGCGGCCATCGCGGCCGCGCGTGCGGCACTGGCGGCCGGCAGCGAACTGATGGTCGACGTGAACTGCCCGTGGACGGCGAGCGACGCGCTGCGGCATGTGAGCGAGCTGGCCGACCTGCGGCTCGGCTGGATCGAGGAACCGGTGTGGCCTTGCGACGACGCGGACGGCATCGCGCGTGTGCGCGGCGCCGGCGTGCCGATCGCGGCGGGCGAGAACGCGTCGGGCGTCGCGGGCTTTCGCGACCTGTTTGAACGCGGCGCGCTCGACGTCGCGCAGCCAAGCATCGCGAAGATCGGTGGACCGACCGGCATCGCGGAAGTGATCGCGCTTGCGGCGGAGCACGGCGTGCGGGTTGTGCCGCACTGTTTCTATTACGGAGCGGGGCTGCTGGCGACCGCGCACGTGGTCGCGACGCTACCGGACGATGTAGCGCTCGAAATTCCCTATCTCGACTGGCCCGAGCGGCTGCATGACGGGCAGCGGCCCGGGGCGCGGCTGCGCTTGCCCGATGTGCCCGGGCTTGGCTTCTTGCCGGACGAAGCAGTGCTGGCACGCAACACGATCGCGCACGCGACGATCGGTTGAACGCAGGAACGGTGCGCTCGGCGCACGCACGCGAAGCCGTTGCCGGTGTGGCGGCGCAATCGGAAATCAGGAAGCCGGGCGGATGCGCAGGCACGTGCCCGGCTCGACAGGAGACAACATGAAAACGCGTTACCGCTGGTGGATCGGCGCGCTGCTGTTCGGCGCCGGCATGCTGAACTATCTCGATCGCGCGGCGCTGTCCGTCGTCGCGCCGATCATCAAGCGCGAACTCGGCATCGACGACGCGCAGATGGGTATCCTGTTCAGCAGCTTCTTCATCGGCTACTGCGTGTTTTGCTTCGTCGGCGGCTGGGCCGCGGACCGGTTCGGGCCGCGTCGCGTGTTCGCGTGCGCGGCGGGCGTGTGGTCTCTGTTCTGCGGCGCGACCGCGCTCGCCGGGTCGTTCGCGCACCTACTGATCGTGCGCGTCGCGTTCGGGATCGGCGAAGGGCCGATGGGGACGACCACCAACAAGGCGATCTCGAACTGGTTCCCGCGCCGCGAAGCGGGGCGCGCGGTCGGCTGGACCAACGCCGGGCAGCCGCTCGGTGCGGCGATCGCGGCGCCGATCGTCGGCCTGGTTGCGCTGCAGTTTGGCTGGCGCGTTTCGTTCGTCGTGATCGCCACGCTCGGCTTCGTGTGGCTGGCCGCGTGGTGGGCGTTGTTCCGCGACGATCCGGCGAGCCACCCGCGCGTGTCGCCGGAAGAGGTGCGCGAGATCGCATCCGACCGGACGGTCGGCGTCTCACTGGATGCGCATGCGGACGAGCGCGCCGCGCGTCCGCTGCTGCGCGATCTGCTGTCGCGGCCGGTGCTCGGCGTCGCGCTCGCGTTCTTCAGCTTCAACTACGTGCTCTATTTCTTCCTGTCATGGTTGCCCAGCTATCTCACCGACTACCAGCATCTAAACATCAAGCAGATGAGCGTCGTCGGGATTCTGCCCTGGCTCGGCGCGACCGTCGGTTTCGTGGCCGGCGGCACCGTGTCGGACCGCATCTACCGGCGCACCGGCGACGTGCTGTTCGCGCGCAAGATCGTGATCGTCGTCGGGCTGGCGGTGGCGGCGGCGTGCGTGCTGCTGGCGTCACGGGTGAGTTCGCTCGGCGCGGCCGTCACGTTGATCGCGATCGCAAGCCTTTTCGCGTTCATGGCACCGCAGGCTTGCTGGTCGTTGCTGCAGGAAATCGTGCCTCGCGAACGCGTCGGCTCGGCCGGCGGGTTCGTTCATCTGCTCGCGAATCTCGCAGGCATCCTGTCGCCAAGCTTGACCGGCTGGCTCGTCCAGTATGGTGGTGGGTATGCAAGTGCGTTCGTGCTTGCGGGCGCGTCGGCGCTCGCCGGTGCGGTTATCCTGACGTTCGCGGTGCGCGCGCGGGCCGTTTCGCAGATGCGCCGGGCCGCCTGATGAAGTAATCCGTTGAATTGGCTACGCTGGAGTAAGTGTGACCGTACTTGCCTCCTCCACCGGACACAACGAACATCGTCCCAAGAGAGAGGATAGCCGGTGCAGCTCATTCCCGTGGCTCGGGGCGCGCCTCGGACCGGGCGTCATCCAAGCATTCCTAGATACATCGGTGGCACTGCCGTCAGGCCAGCATGTACGCTGCGGGTAACCTCATCCGCCAAGAGTTCTGAGTGACCGGCCTCTAATGCGGCGAGAGCCATACGCGCAACCTCGTCTGGGGAAGCCTTGGGGCCGGGTACGCCCCGCGCCATGTCGGTATCCATGAAGGCGACATGCAGCGAAAGAACTTCTGTGCCTTGGGCACTTAATTCCTGCCGCATCGCGTTACTCAAGGCCCAAGCGGCGGCCTTCGATGCGCTGTAACTGCCGGTAATGCCTGGCAGAGTCGCCCAACTGAGCGCGGAAATGACATTGATCATGGCACTACTGCCAGACGCCGCCAGGATCGGCGCGAACGCTTGCGCCATCCGTAACGGCCCCACGGCATTTGTCTCGAACTGCTGTCGCAGCATATCGATCGATGATGGTGCAAGCACTGCGCCGGAGCCTCCGATGCCGGCGTTGTTCACCAGCAAGCTGACGTCGCCCAATTCGCGGGCGAGCGCTTCGACCTGATCGGCGCGAGTCACGTCGAGCCGTACGGGCACCACGCCAGATGCGGTGACGGTGGACGCTTCGCGCGCTGCTGCATAGACCTTGGCCGCGCCAGCGGTAAGCAAGGCGCGGGTGAAGGCTGCACCCAGTCCGCGATTGGCACCCGTAACGAGCGCGACAGAACCTTGGATTTTCATGAAGACTTCCTTACAGAGAGTGGGTCAGTTGTGCGATGTCAAACGCAGCATGACGTAGTGCTCGTAGTGACCGACGCCGTTTTGCACGATGGGATCTTGTGAGGTGAAAGCGGCAATGTCATCCTCGTCCGGAATTTGGTAGAGGGAGACACCATAGCCACCAGTGTCATCAATCACAGGACCGTGTGCCACGATCACGCCTTGCGCGAACAACTCATCGAGAAAGGCGCCATGTCGCTTCATCAACTTCAACTCGTCGTCCGACATTGTCGCGAGAAAGTCGGGTCGCGGAGGAATGAACTTGCACAGGTAATATTTCATCAATACTCCTTATTGAATATTCTGAACCATAACCGTTCTAGCTTGACGGTTCGGTTCGTTCTACTCGCCTCCGGCGTGCTTATCCGGCGGTCCTGACGCTCTTGAGAATCGAGCTTTCGAACATCTTGGGCGCATAGCTATGCAGGAAAAGAATCATCCCCGTCATCTTGCCAACCGGATTGCTGAACTTCGGTTCTTTCGTGCCGATCATTTTCGTGATGGTGTGCACAACCGCATCAGGCGCCTCGGCCTCATCGATACCTTTTTGCGTGGCGGCACGAACCTGTTTGCGGTAAGCGTCGTAGTCGGGGATATTGCCACCTGTAGACGAAACCGAATTTTGTCCAAGGTTGGTTTTGAACCACACCGGCTCGACCACGCTGACTTTGATGTTGAACTGGTTCAGCTCGAAACGCAGGGCTTTGAAATAACCTTCGACCGCATGCTTCGAAGCCGAGTAATAGGACAGATTCGGCGGGCCGATCAAGCCAACGATGGAACTGACGGTGATGATCTGCCCGCTCTTTTGCTTGCGAAAGAAGGGGAGCAAGGCGTTCGTGACCTTGACCGTTCCCCAGAAGTTCGTTTCGAACTGCTGCCGCCCGACTTCAAGCGGTGTCTCTTCAGCGATACCCGTCACCATGTAGCCCGCATTGTTGACGAGAACGTCAAGTTGCTTCGTATAGGTGAAAAGCTCATGCGTGAACGACTCGATAGAAGTGTCGTCGTCGATATCAAGGCGCAGCAACTTGAAGGGCACGTTCCGCGCGTATTTTTCCGGCTGACGACTGGTGCCGATCACGTTGAAGCCGTCCTTGTGGAGTTTGTTCGCCAGCATCAAACCAAAGCCCGACGATGCCCCAGTAATCAAAATTGTCTTCTTCATCTCTCCAGCTCCCGGTATTCGAAATGGCCTATGAAGGCTTGCGAAAAATTGTTGATGTAGATGGATCCGAGTTCGTCATTGCCGGCCTCCTTCAAGAACGACTCGGCGAGGCTGGCTAGAGTGGATGGCCATGCTGGCTCGGCAACGGCATGACGCGCGATTCGAGGTGCAAACCAATTCTGACGATCCTCGACGGTTGCTGCCATTCTGCCTGCCGATCGCGCCATGGACACTAGCCGATCACGCCAACAGACTCGCCGAACACGCCAATATTTACGCGGTCCCAAGTGGCGGGTTTTGCTATTGTGATGGCGCGATCTGCGGGATAGACTCATGCGATGAATACGAAAAGTAACTATCCCCCGAGCGGTCGGCATGGCCATCCGACGGACTATGCCATTTGGCCCGGATGGCGCTTGTTGATGCAGGATGCAGGCATTGCAGCTTCGCCGGTTTTGCGCCGTGCGCAGCTACCGGGGGATCTGTTTTCGCGTCAGAACGTTCGCCTCGATCCGACCAGTTTCTTCATGTTGTGGAAGGCCATTGAGGCCGAGGCAGCGACAATCAACGCGGACGTACCGGCAGCGCTGCAAATCGCAAAGGTGATGTCGTCGGACTGGTTCGATCCCGAGCTTTTCGCCGCGCTATGTAGTTCAAATATGGGCGGAGCACTCGACCGAATCGCGAAGTACGTCAGACTGATAGCGCCCATGATCATTCGGATCGATCGAGCGATCGAGCACACCACAGTTTCCATCGACTTCTTGGATCACACCCTGCCGCCACCCGATGTATTTCTCACTTTCAAGCTGGTCTTTTTCGTGCAACTAGCACGCTTGGCGACACGAAGTCCGGTACGCCCATTACGAGTGAGTTGGCCGTTGGCGACGGGCGAATCGAATGACAGCGTGGCCGCCTACCAAGCATATTTCGGCGTGCCAGTGACAGATGCGCCCTTAGCCACCGTTGTATTCGCTGCTGAGGATATCGAGCGGCCATTCCTGACCGAAAACCACAAAATGTGGCAGTTCTTCGAGCCATCGCTACGTCAGAGACTAGCGGATTTGGATAGGACGGCCAGTATGGCGGAAAGAGTGCGCAGTACCCTGCTGGAGACGCTCCCGGCAGGAGAGGTGTCCATGCAAGTGATCAGTCGAAAACTTGCGGTCAGCGTCCGCACGTTGCAGCGCAGGCTTCAAGATGAGGGAACCTCGTTCCAGCAAACGCTGGACACTTTGCGTGAATCGTTGGCCTATCACTATCTTGGCAACACTACGATGTCTAGCGCCGAGATCTCCTTTCTACTGGGATTCGACGATTCCAATTCCTTTGCTCGCGCGTTCCACTCATGGACTGGCAAAACGCCGCACAAGGTACGAACGGAGATTGGTGTTAGCAATAGCGAGTCGAATGCGGATACAGCCGGGGTGTAGTAGCTAAGCGCCAACTGACTCATCGGGATTTCGATCTCGGGCGAAATTTGTGCGCGCGACGATGCGCCGGGATACATCGGCTTGCCTCGCCGAAGAAGGCGTTCGAAGCATCCGCCCGTTCATCGATGCGCACGTTGAATGACCGCTCTCTGGACCGGCGACTGTCGCTTCAGGGTCGGCTACAGCCGACCGTGTTGGGCGGAAACCGGCCAGAAGCGACCAGTCGGGATGAAACAGCGGCAGGCCGCTTCGATTGATCAAGCGGCCTTTCATCGTCATCTCTTCAAATGGCCTGCGCCGTCGAGAATGCGCGTGCCGCAGCCATTGTATCCAGTGCTTCGCGCAAGAGCAGGATTTTGCCGTTGTTCGCCACCAGCCGCCCTGCGTACATCTGTCGATAGATTTTCCCCGTCGATGGCACGAGCGCTTCGACTTCATATTCGGCGAATACCTGCTCAGGCGTTTCGATCAGCAGCCGCACATTTCTGAACGAAAAATCCGGTACTTTCGCGAGCAGCGAGGCGATGAAGCCTTCGATCGCTTTTGGCCCCTGTGCTCGCCCGTCAATGCCAAGCGACTTCAGATAAGGGAGCTCCAGCACGCCATCGTCGGCAAACAGTGCAGCGGCCGCACGTGGGTCACGAATCGATTCGAGATAAGCGGAAAGCAGTTGTTTAGCGTCGTTCATGATCGGCTCGATAAAGGCGTTAAAGGATGCGATTCATTGCAGATGCGTCTTCAACGCAGTCGCCATCTGCTGCATCGCTGCGCGCGTCGGTGCGTCCGCAGCAAGCACGTTGAGTAGGCCGAAGTCGTGGATCGTGCCTTTGTACTGGATCGTCGTCACGTCGTTGCCCGCCTGGTCGAGCCGATATCCATATGCTTCGCCTTCGTCGCGCAGCACGTCGAACTGCGCCGTCTGGATGAGCGCGGGCGGCAAGCCCTTCAATTCGTCGAGTGACGCGCGCAGCGGCGACGCGTAGCGTTCGTTGCGCTCACCTTCGTCGATCGTGTAGGCATTCCAGAACCACTTCATCATGTCGCGGCTCAGGAAGTAGCCATTTGCAAAGGCGTCGTACGAGGCATTGTCGAACGCGTGGTCGGCCACCGGCCACATGAGGCCCTGGAAGCGGATTGCCGGGCCTTGACGGTCCTTCGCCATCTGGCTGACGACCGCGGCCATGTTGCCGCCCACGCTGTTGCCCACGACGGCCAGCCGCGCACCATCGACGCCGATCTCCGCGCCATGTGCGGCAACCCACTTCGTCGCGGCGTAGGCTTCGTTGATCGCGACCGGATAGCGCGCTTCGGGCGAAGGCGTGTATTCGACGAACACCGCCGCCGAGCCCGACTGGACAACAAGATCCCGCACGAGACGCTCATGCGTCGGGTAGTCGCCGAGAATCCAGCCACCGCCGTGGAAGAACATGAACACGGGCAGCACACCGCGCGAATCCTGCGGCTTGACGACGACAAGCGACACGACCAGGCCGTCCTGCTCGACCGTGCGGCGCGTGACGTCAATGCCCGAGACGTCGACCGGCACGCTGCGCTGGGCGCCTGCCAAGACTTCGCGCGCTTCGGCGGGCGTGAGCGTCTCGATTGCTGGGCCGGTGGCACTGTTCAGCGCATCGAGGAAGGTAACCGTCGCGGTATCGGGCGTGTTCGGTGTGGCTTGCGTATTCATCGTGATTCTCCTTTTGCTTGGTCCAGTGGCTTGCGACGTGATGTCGTGCAGCCGGTGGAAAGGAGAATACGGATCGGACAATATTTGCGAAATAGAATCGTTTGAAATCCATCATTGCATGAATGCAACGATGGACGCCGGCTGATCAACTGCGCCGATGGATCATTTCGGCCACCGCCATGTTGGCTCGGAAAGGTGCTCGGCAAAGTAATCCGACAGCGCCGCGACTTTCGCGGGCCGCGCGCGCGCCGACGGCGTAACGAAGTAAAGACCACCCTTCGTCAGCGACCAGTCGGTGAGGATCGCTTCAAGACGGCCATCGGCCAAATACTCGCCCGCGATGAATTCAGGCAGCTCGGCGATTGCAAGGCCATCGAGCAGCGTGGGCAACAGCGCATCGGAGTTCGTCACGCGCAGCGGGCCCGTCGGCATCACCGGCTCCTCCTCGCCTGCGTCGTTCGTGAAGCGCCATACAGCGCTACGCGCACGGTACGCATATGAGAGACAGGGGCGATCCACCAGCTCGCGCGGATGCGTGGGTCGTCCTTCACGTCTCAGATATTCTGGCGACGCCACCACGAATTGCGTCACCGCGCACAGCCGCCGCGCGACCAGGGATGAATCCGGAAGCGCGGCGATACGCAGGGCGGCGTCGAACCCATCGGCGACCAGATCGACCGACGCATCCGATAGATGCAGGTCGATTGACACCTCCGGATACGCGCGAAAGAAGCCGGGTAGCAGCGGCGCAACCCAACGCAGCCCATATGACATCGGCACGGCCAGCCGCACCAGCCCGCGTGGCTGCACCGACATTTCGCGCGCCGAGCTTTCCGCTTCCTCGGCCTGGTGATAGATCTCGCCGGCTTTCTCGCTGATCGTCCGGCCGAACTCGGTGAGCGAGAGCTGGCGCGACGTGCGATTGAAAAGCCGCGCACCCAGCCGGTCCTCCAGGCGGGCCACGCCGCGCGAGACCGTGGCGACCGACACGCCGGTCGCGCGCGCTGCGGCTGCAAATGATCCGTGCTCGGCCACCTTCGCGAACATCGCGAGCCCCTCGAAATCGGGTAGTTGAGCCATGTCCTTATCTTTTCATTTATGCAACGTTAAATTGCGATCAATTCTATTTCGAAAAGATAAGGCCGTCGATATTCTCCTCACATCGCAGCAAGCCGCTGCGACGCAAACATCCACCGACCATCGAAAGGAGCAATACCATGGCACGCAAACTCGACAACAAGATCGCACTCGTCACCGGCGCAACCAGCGGCATCGGTCTCGCCACCGCGCAACGTTTCGCGGCGGAAGGCGCGCACGTCTATCTCACGGGCCGCCGACAGGTAGAACTCGATGCCGCCGTGAAAGGCATTCGCGAAGCCGGCGGCAACGCGACCGGCGTCCGTTCGGATTCCACCCAGCTCGATGAACTCGACGCGCTGTATGCGCAAATCAAGGAAGAACAGGGGCGCCTCGACGTCCTGTTCGTGAACGCCGGCGGCGGCTCGATGCTGCCGCTTGGCAACATCACCGAAGCGCACTACGACGACACCTTCGACCGCAACGTGAAGGGCGTGCTGTTCACGGTGCAAAAAGCGCTGCCGCTGCTTGCCGAGGGCGCATCGGTGATTCTCACCGGCTCGACGGCAGGTAGCGCAGGCACCGCGGCGTTCAGCGTGTATTCGGCTTCGAAAGCGGCGGTGCGTGCCTTTGCACGCAGCTGGATTCTCGACCTCAAGGAGCGCCGCGTCCGCGTGAACACGATCAGCCCGGGCGCGACTCGCACGCCGGGCCTGCTCGACCTCGCCGGTGACGACGCCACGCAACGGCAAGGGCTTGCCGATTACCTGGCTTCCCTGATTCCGATGGGGCGCCTCGGTGAACCGGAAGAGATCGCCGGCGCGGCGCTGTTCCTGGCCTCGGACGACGCGAGCTTCGTGAACGGTATCGAATTGTTCGTCGACGGCGGCCAGCAACAGATCTGAGCCAGGTTGAGCACGCGGGGTGTGGTGGACGCGGTCTTCGACGATCGCGATCCACGCCCGGCGCACTCGAATCGAGCATCGTCATGATTGAACATCGGCCTTTTCCTTCGCTTGACGCAATCCGGCGCGACGGCGTTGATGTCCGCCAACATTTCCGCGCGGGCGACGTCGGGCACGCCGACCATGCGCCGCTCGGTCCGCTCCATATGTGGAACGACATCGAATTCGCGCAGCACGCGGGCCTCGGGCTTCGTGTTCACCGCGACGTCGAGATCGTCACGTGGGTACGTTCGGGGGCCATCACCCACGAAGACGATGCGGGCAATCGCGCGCGCCTGGTTGCCAACTGCGTCCACGTGATGAGTGCCGGCACGGCGATCCATCATGCCGAGCGCAACGAGGAAAACATACCCGCGCGGCAGTTTCAGATCTGGCTCCGTCCGCGCACACCGGCCGGTACGCCGCGCTGCTCGACGCGGGTCTGTTCGCCAGGATGTCGAGAGGGCCGATTCGTCACACTGGCGAGCGGCGATCCGGAGGATGTCCGCACGGGTGCTTTGCCCCTCCATGCCGACGCGCGGGTGCGTATCGCGACGCTGCGCGAAGGCGCGGCAATGCAGCACGTTTTGCCGATGCCCGGTTCGGCTTATTTGGTTGCGGATCATGGGCGACTGGACATAGGGCCGATCAGGCTGACGCGACGCGATGGCATTGCCGTTCGAGATGAAGCGCGGCTCGTATTGAGGGCGCGAGACGACACTGATGTCGTGATTGTTGAGCTCTTGCGCTAGGACAAGGGCTCCATTAGGGCGTGCCGCAGCCCCATTCATTGCTGTTTCCGACTTCGAGAAAACGCGTCCGTGAGAGTTGGGTGGCTGTTTGGGGAGCGAACTGCAGACTGTGATACTGACGCTGCCTATGGCGGAGATGGGTCGATCTGCGCCGGTCGCGCGTTGTAGGGCGGTGGCCGGCCGCGTTCGGCCAGGAAGGGACGCTCGCGGCCGCCGGCATCGTGACGTTCGAACGACGGTTCGTCTCCGGGAAGCGTCGCTGCATCTGTGGCCGACACCCCGTGCGAGAGATCATGATTCTGCCCCTGGCCGAATTCGGCCAGCCGAAACGAGGCGTGCCGGCTCTTCGTCCAAAGAACGGCAAAAATCAGTGCTGCTGTGCGCCGGATTGAATCGCGGCCTGACGCTGCGATGACGTTTGCTCAGCCTGCAATCGCGCTTCAGCCTTTTGGAGCCCCGCCGGGTAGTCCACATCAACGGAAAGCGGGTTGTAGCCGGCTTGTTCGAGGTTCGCAAGTTCGGCGCGTACTTGTGCGCGCGAGAGCGGCATGTCGCTCTGGGCGAACGACGTAAGGGGAGCCGAGGCGAGCAGGGCGAGGCCAGCCGTCACGATAATCTGTTTCATCACATACGTAATTTTGGGCGTCGGTTCAACTGAAGTACTGCTAGAAGTCTCGAAGTATATGCGCCTAAAGCTAGGTATTTACCCTTATTCTGACAATACTACATTGCGAAAAGCACACTGTTGCGCGCGTACAGCTTTCAGATGGACCGCAGAAAGGCAGCGGACACGCCCAGTCGCAGGTCCGAGGAGAGGGCGCGCGACCGCGCGATCTCCTTGGTGAGCTGCTTCACCGTGCGGCACGCCAGCGTCAGTTCGCCGTGGGGCGACATGGCCAGCGCAATGAAGCGCGGCACGGACGGCTCAACCACCATTGACGCCTGCAACCGGCATTCTTTTTCAAGAGTGGCAATCGCGTAAGGTCCGAGCAACCCATAGATGCCGCCATCGGCCACGATGTGGCCCTGCAGACTCAACGAGTCGGCTTCTGCCGCAAAATTCAGGGAGACCTGATGTTCACCGGCAATTTGTTCGAGCCGGTCGCGCCAGCTATTGGGGCGGCAGAAAAAGACCAGCGGAATCCCGTCGAGCTTTGAAAAAGCAATAGTAGGGTGCTTGGTCAAAGGGTCGCCTTCCGCGCCGACCAGGTAAGTCGCCGCCTCAACCAAATACTCGTCACCGTCTTTCGGCGTCGGGCTATTTCGAAAGAGGATGGCGAGGTCAACACTGCCGTTTTCCAACCACGTATCCAACAAAGCCCCCTGACCCTCGCGCACCTGTAACTGCACTAGGGGATAACGTTCTCGAAGGCGATGGTAGAGCGTGCTGACCAGCGGATGAGCGGTGGAGGGCAAGATTCCGAGTCGGACCACGCCGATCGGCTCTCCGGCCGAACTGCGAATGTCGTTGGATAACTGTTCCGTGCTGGCCAGCCATGTCCTGACGCGCGGGGCAATCCGCGCCCCCAAATCGGTCAATACCACGCCGCGCCCCGTCCGTTGGAACAGGCGGCCGCCGCAGTATTGCTCCAGTTCAACGATCTGGCGGCTGATATGTGGCTGGCTGGTTCCGTAGGCAACGGCCGCCTTGCTCAAGCTCCCGAGTTCCGCCGCGTCGATGAAAAGCTTCCAAGCCGCGTAGTCCACTTTCCGGCCTCCAATCAGATATGTCAAATCAGTATATCTGAAATGTGCTGCTAGGCAGTTCTCGCATGAGGCGTCCATCCCTACACTGCAACGCATGCACCGTTGTTCCAGCTTGAAGCGAAACGAGCAGCGGGCTCTCCTCTACGAAAGAGGAGCGGAAAAGCTCACATTTGGAGACGTCATGAAAGCAATCGATCTGCGCGGTCTGGTCCCGGCACCCGTTACCCCTTTCACCCGCGACGGCGCGGTGGACCATGCAGCAATTCAACGTCTGGGCTCCTGGCTCGGCAGCATTGAAGGCGTGAAAGGTCTGACGGTGCTCGGCCACGCTGGCGAAGGCACGTTCATGACGCAGAAAGAACAGGCTCAGGTCATCGAAAGCTTCGTTAAGTCCGTCGACGGCAAGATTCCGGTCATCGCCGGTATCACGCTCGAAGGTACGCAAGTCGCCGTCGACGAAGCGAAGCGCGCGGTCGAGGCCGGCGCGTCGGCTGGTCTGGTGTATCCGTCGCACGGCTGGTTGCGCTTCGGCTACCAGAAGGGTGCGCCGCAGGACCGCTACCGCGCCATCTACGAAGGCAGCGGCCTGCCGCTGATCCTGTTCCAGTACCCGGATGCCACCAAGGCGACGTACAACCTCGAAACGCAACTCGAAATCGCCGCACAGCCGGGCGTGTTCGCGATGAAAAACGGCGTGCGCAACATGCGTCGCTGGGATGTTGAAATCCCCATCATCCGTCGCGAGCGTCCGGAACTGCAAATCCTGACCTGCCACGACGAGTATCTGCTGCACACGATGTTCGACGTTGACGGTGCACTGGTCGGCTACGGCGGCCTGGCCCCCGAGCCGCTCATCGAGCTGATCAAGGCCGGTAAGGCGAAAGACTACGCGGCCGCACGCGCGATCCACGATCGTCTGCTGCCCGTCACGCGCAATGTGTACCACCGTGGCTCGCACATGGAAGGCACCGTGGCACTCAAGCACGGCCTCGTGGCTCGCGGGATTCTCGAGCACGCGACGGTGCGCTCGCCGCTGCTGCCGCTCGCGGAAGGCGCGGACGTTGAAATCGCCGACGCACTGCGTTCGGCAGGCCTCGTCGACTGACGCGGAAGCGGCGCATTCATAGCCGTTATGACGATAGCGAAGCGCTGCCCCCGCTTCGCTATCCGCGTTAAGCCGTCACGGCGACGCACGAACGCTCGTTTCGCACGTCGCCCATAACAGGATCGGGAAACGACCAAACAAGCTCCAACATCGCGACACTACAAGACAGAAGCGCGACGGTGCTTAAAAAAGACGAAGTCCGAGGGCCCATAAAATGCAGCTTTTCAGGAGACAGCATGAACACCCCTTTGACCGCCTACAGCGTCGGTGTTGGTCAATCCGAGAGCGCAACGCGCACCACGAGCGAGCAGTTGCGTGCGGCGAACCTGCTGTTCCGAATCGAGAACGTACCGTTCTGCCGGTGGCACACCAAGGCCCGTATCATCATGGGCAGCGCGACCCTCTTTGACGCATTCGACGCCCTATCGCTTGCCTTCGTACTGCCCGTATTGATTGGCCTCTGGCATCTCTCGGCCGGCCAGATCGGCGTGCTGATCGCCGCCGGCTATCTCGGCCAGGTCGTAGGCGCGTTGGTGTTCGGCTGGCTCGCTGAGCGCATCGGTCGCGTACCGAGTGCGACGGTGACTGTGGGCGTGATGTCGGCCATGAGCATCGTCTGCGCATTCACCGGCAGCTTCCATATGCTGTTCCTAATGCGCTTTCTGCAAGGCATCGGCGTGGGAGGAGAAGTGCCCGTCGCGGCCACGTACATCAACGAGCTGTCGCAAGCGCACGGCCGGGGACGTTTCTTTATTTTGTACGAACTCATTTTCCCGCTGGGTTTGCTCGCAGCCGCGCAACTGGGGGCGTTCATCGTCCCCCGCTTCGGTTGGGAGTACATGTTCCTCGTGGGGGGCATCCCGGGCATAATTGTCGCCTTCCTGATCGCACGACTCCCGGAATCGCCGCGCTGGCTCATTTCAAAGGGGCGCTTCGATAAGGCGGAAGGAATCATCGAGCGACTGGAGGCCAGCACGCCCAAGCGAAACCTTGATACGAAAACGCAGAAGGCCGAAGTTGATGAGCGCGTGGTCGGCCTGCTGAACGGCCTGCAGTCGAAGCAGACGGGATCGTGGAAGGAACTTTTTTCGCCGTTCTACCGCGGGCGCACCATCGTAGTGTGGTTACTTTGGGCGACCTCATATTTTGTCGCGAACGGCATCAACAACTGGCTGCCCAGCCTCTACAAGACGGTCTACCATCTGCCGCTGCAAGAGTCGCTTCACATGGCGTCCATCTCGAACGTCCTGAGTACGTGCGGGGTGCTTGCCTGCGCGTTGCTGATCGATCGTGTCGGGCGCCGCCGCTGGGCAATGGCCTGCTTCATCATCAGCGGGATCCTGCTCGCCGCTCTGGGTATTCATGGAGCAGGTAGTGCCTGGTCAGTGATGTTCTTGGGATCTTCCGCATACGCAGTGATGGCAACCACAACCGTACTGCTGTACCTGTACACACCTGAAATCTATCCGACCCGGATGCGCGCGATTGGTACTGGCCTCGCGACGTCCTGGCTGCGGGCCGCTTCTGCTGCCGCGCCTGCGATCGTGGGCGTCGTATTGACAGGGAAGGGCATCGCGGCGGTATTCATCCTTTTTGCGGTGGTCAGCGCTGTGGGTTTCTTTGTAGCTTCGCGAATGGTGGAGACCACCAATCGCGCTCTCGAAGAGATCTCCCCGTAACCGCTCGCATCCCTTGCCGCTCCTTCTCCTGATGTGAGTCAAGGGGAAGGAGCGTCCTGGTTCGAAACACCGATAATTTCAGCGCGACAGGTTCACAGATAGCGACAACGTTCCACGACTCTGTTTGTAGTCCTTATCGGATGTCGTGCGGCAAAGATCGCATATAACAAAACGAATGGAGACAACGGAAATGAAAAAGGCACAACGGGTCATGGCCCGCGCTTCGATGCGGAAAGTCGCTGGCACACTTGGCGTAGCAGCGATGCTCAGCGCCGGCCTCGCATTGACCTCTGTCGGCGCCCGCGCAGATAGTGGTTCGCAAGTCCAGCTGTATGGGATCGTCGGCACCTATGTCGGCAGTGTCAAACGTAGCGATACGCCTCAATCCACGGTACTCATAGGCAGCGGCGGATTGACCACATCATTCTGGGGAATCCGCGGCAAGGAAGATCTGGGCGGCGGTGTCAGCGCCATCTTCGCTCTGGAGAGCTTCTTCCAGCCTCAAAACGGCGCGCAGGGCCGCAATGCCACAGACCCGTTCTTTTCACGCAATGCGTACGTGGGCTTTCAAGGCGACTTCGGTCAGTTGACCTTCGGGCGCCAAAGAAATCCGACCTATACGGCCGAATCCCTCATCAACCCGTTCAGTTCGTCGACTGTCTTTTCGCCTCTCGTCCTCCAGACGTTCGTGACCAACTATGGTGGCACGATCATTGGCGATACGGTGTGGAACAACACCGCCAAGTACACAACACCGGACTTCAAAGGTTTCGGCGCAACCGTGATCTATGGCCTGGGTGGCGTTGCGGGGTCGCCCGGCGTCGGCAATCTCGGCGCGCATTTGAATTATCAAGGTCACGGTCTCACGGCAGTGGTGTCCGGCCAGCGCGTACGCTACACCGCAGCGGGGCCAGTGGGCGCACAATACGCCTACCTCGCGGGCGCGGCCTATGACTTCAAGCTCGTGACACTTTATGGCGCGTGGGCGATGACAAGTGACGTGAGTACGCCGACAGGCAGCCACACGTACGAGGCGGGTTTTTCGATCCCGTTCACACCGGCCGATTTCCTGCTTGCTGAGTGGGCGCGTACGCAACGGTCCGGTCCTACGCATACGACCAACAGCCTTCGCAATACTGCCGCACTCGGTTACGACCATCTGCTGTCCAAGCGGACGGACATTTACGCAATTTACTCTATCGACAAGCTGAGCGATCATCCCATCGGCAACACCTTTGCCGTCGGCATTCGGCACACGTTCTAGAAAGCGTTCACCCTTTTGTCGTCACTTCCTGTCTCTGAAAAGCTCGGCGGCGAGGTCGGTTACGGGCCGGTCATATACGAGGGGCGTTCGGGATTCGCAAATTCCGCCGAGTCTGGTGCTAAGCTGCTGATTCGAGAGGGGAAACGCTGACATCCGCTCGGTAGTCCGTGACAGCGACGTGGACGCCAGCAGCGACAAGTGCCAGAACCCAGGCACCTCATGCGAAGGGATTCAGGGGCCGTCTTGCCTGAGCGCCGAGCGCACCGCTTGCGGGGTTTTTCCGGTCCATGCCTGAAATGCCCGCGCGAAGGAGTTGGGATCTTCGAAACCCAGCAGGAAGGAAATTTCTGCGCCGGACATTGATGAATTGACGAGGTAGTGTGTAGTGGTCAACTAATCCCGGACACTGCGTTAAGTTTTTCTTCCGCAACCGCCGGCGCCAGTCCGTCATTGAACTGATGCGGCCGTATCCAGTTGTACCGGTGCATCAGGTAGTGGCTGATGTCCCGGTGTGCCTCCTGCGCCGACATGTAGCCCACTGACGGTAGCCATTCGGTCTTGAAGCTGCGGAACAGCCTCTCCATCGGGGAGTTATCCCAACAATTTCCTCGACGGCTCATGCTCTGCTGTATCCGATAGCGCCAGAGGCGCTGACGGAATTTCCGGCTTGCATATTGGGCGCATTCAACCGGTCGTCGCAACACCTTTGATCGAGGAGGTGTTGCATGAGACGCAGTGCGAAGCAGGTGTATCGGTTGACTGGGCGTGAGGCGATGTACTCTCCGGGCGCGCCATCACTTGGACATGAGATCGAGCGTCGGTTTTGGCAACAGATCGCGACTGGCATTACAAGTGAGAAAGCAGCGGAGGCGGTCAGCGTGTCTCAAGCGGTAGGTTCGCGCTGGTTCCGCTATCGTGGCGGCATGCCACTATTCATGTCGAAACCTATTGCGGGTCGATACTTGTCGTTCGCTGAACGAGAAGAGATAGCATTGCTTTCTGTCCAAGGCCTCGGAGTGCGCGAAATTGCCCGCCGTATCGGACGCAGTCCATCAACCGTTTCGCGAGAACTCACGCGCAATGCTGCGACACGTGGCGGGTACCTCGAGTATCGTGCTTCGGTCGCGCAGTGGAAGGCGGAACGATTCGCCAAACGACCAAAGCCATCGAAGCTGGCGACTAATGCACGGCTGCGTCAATATGTACAGGAACGCTTGGAGGGTAAAGTATATGGCGCTGATGGACGTGAAATTTCCGGGCCGAGGCAGGCACCGTTCAAGGGACGAAATAAACCGCATCGCGGTGACCGAATGTGGGTCAACGGCTGGTCACCCGAGCAAATTGCCAATCGATTGCAGGTAGATTTCCCGGACGATGAATCTATGCGCATCTCTCACGAAGCGATTTACCAAGCGCTCTATATTCAAGGGCGCGGTGCACTCAAGCGTGAGTTGGTGGGCTGCCTGCGCACCGGGCGCGCGTTGCGCGTTCCTCGAGCGAGAGCGCGTGCGAAGGCTTGGGCGCATGTCAGCGAGGATGTGATGATTTCCAGCCGGCCTGCAGAGGCGGAGGATCGTGCGGTGCCGGGCCATTGGGAAGGCGACCTGCTCATTGGCCTGAACCGATCAGCCATTGGGACGCTGGTGGAAAGATCAAGCCGTTTCACGATGCTCGTGCACCTGCCTCGGGAAAAAGGCTATGGGCAGATTCCGCGCACGAAAAATGGGCCTCCGCTGGCCGGCTACGGAGCTGTCACGATGGCCAACGCGCTCAAGAAGACCGTGGCGGACCTGCCTGCCCAGCTGTGGCGATCATTGACCTGGGATCGCGGTAAGGAGTTGTCCGATCACGCCCGCTTCACGATTGAGTCCGGCGTGAAAGTCTTCTTCGCCGACCCGCATAGTCCATGGCAGCGTGGCACGAACGAAAACACGAATGGCCTTCTACGACAATACTTCCCGAAGGGCACTGACCTATCCCGATGGAGTGCTCAAGAGATCCACGCAGTTGCCAATACACTGAACACCAGGCCCCGGAAAACTCTCGGCTGGAAGACGCCTGCGGAAGCACTGGACGAGTACCTAAAATCTGTTCAAAAATGCAGTGTTGCGACGACCGGTTGAATGCGCCTTGGCCGCCTTGATCCGAGTGAAACAGCAAGCCTTGCGGTCGACCACGTTGCTCATAGGCCATCTCCAACGCCTGCACGACCAGATCGGCATCAGGGCGTGTCGAGAACGCCCAGCCAACAACCCGACGCGTGAACAGGTCGAGTACTACGGCCAGATAATGCCAACGTCCCTGCGCCCAGACATACGTGATGTCACCACACCACACCACACCTGATTCGGCGTACCAACCTCGAATTCGCGATTGAGATGGTTCGGGATATCGATCCGCTCGACCGTGGCCTGCTTGTAGGCATGGCGACCCGGCTGCTTGCAGATCAACCCGAGTTCTTCCATCAAGCGGCTGACCTTGAAGCGTCCAATCGCCGTACCTTCCTCGCGCATCATGCCCATGATGCTGCGACTGCCAGCAGAGCTTCGACTCTCGATGAACAGCTCGTGTACCCGGCTACGCAGTACCATGCGCTCGGTATCAACGCGTCGGGCTCGCCCTCGGTGTGCATACAGGCAGGACCGCGACACGTCGAATACCGCGCAGATCAGCTCGACCGATTCGCTTGCGCCAATCTGATCAATTACTTCGTACGTTCGATGCCTTCCGACATCAAGAGCGCGGTAGCCTTTTTTAAAATGGCCTTCTCACGCTCGAGGCGTTCGATACGCGCCTCGAGTTCCTGAATACGCTGTTGATCCGGCGTGATTGCCTTGCCCTGCGGCGTGACGCCCTGGCGTTCCATCTGAAGTTGCTGCACCCAGCGGCGCAGCACCGTCTCGCCGACGCCGACCGAGCGGCTTGCTTCCATATGGCTATAACCCTGGTCGAGCACCAGACAGGCGGCTTGCTGTTTGAACTCCGGGGAAAACGTACGTCGTTGCTTGCTCATCAGACACCTCTTCATGGCGACCATTCTCGCCTAAATCAGTGTCCGGATTCATTAGACCACTACAGTCGGGCGATGTGTCGGCGATCGCGGCCGGCGTCGTCGGGTGGGCGGTGTTTGCGCTGTTCCTGCACGACCCGTTGATCGGCGTGCGGCCGTTCGGTTGAACGTTCCGCGTACGCAGGCTCGGCGACCGCGTCACGCTGATCGGCCGCGGCCCGGCGCGCGAGCGGCAGGCATCGCCCGGCCTACCGGCCGACGCATTGCAGATCGGCGGCAGCATTGACCGACGGCGGGCACGATCGCGCGGCGGCTGGCGAGTTCGCCCGCGCATCGACGCGAGCGCATAGCGACGACGCTCGCGGCGCGCGCGTCAGATCGGCCTGACGAACAGCCCGACCGTCAGTGCCGCGCCGATACAGACGATCGCGATCCGCAGCACGCGCTCGTTCACGCGGTGCAGCGCCCATGCGCCGAGCAGGCCGCCGACGATCGCGCCGCTGCCGAGCGCAAGCGCCGCGCCCCAGTGCAATTGCGGCGAGGTGACGAACAGCAGGACCGCCGACGCGTTCATCACGCCCGCGAGAGCGTTCTTGGTCGACATCGCGTGACGCGGCGACAGGCCGGCCATCGTGAGCGCGGCCATCATCAGGAAGCCGATGCCGCCGCCGAAATAGCCGCCGTAGATCGCGATCAGGAACTGCGAGATCCCGGCCGCCATCGGGCCGAGATGCTGCGCGGCCTCGGTCGGCTTGCGGAAGAAGCTGCCCCATGCGAACACGACGGTTGCGAACAGCACGAGCCACGGCACCAGCTGCGAGAAGATCGACGACGGCGTTTTGAGCAGCAGCAGCCCGCCGAGCGCGCCGCCGATCACGCTGATCACGAACAGCGCGCGAAACGACAGCGTGCCTGCGCCGCGGACCATCTTGCGGCTTGCCCAGCCGGTCGTGACCTGGCCGGGAAACAGCGCGACCGTCGACGTGATGTTGGCCGCGAGCGGCGACATCCCCGATACGATCAGCGCCGGTAGCGTGACGAATGAACCGCCACCCGCGAGGGCATTCTGGAGACCGGCCCACAGGCCGGCGAGGATGATGAGGACGAGCATCGGTGCGCAGGAAGGGTAGCGTGGCAGGGCGCGCCGGCGGCGAGCGCGAGCGCGAAGGTGGCCCGATGGTAATGCAGGATCGCGTCCGCGCAAAGGCGGTGCGTGCGCTCCGTTTCAGACGCGCACGGGCGGCCGCCGTGCGGCGGCGCATCGGCCGGCTGCGTCAACCGGTCGTGTCAACCCGTCGCATCAACCAACCGCGTCACCCAACGGCGTCACCCAACGGCGTCAACCAACGGCGTCAACCAGCCGGCGCGGGCAGCGCCGACGCCCGGTCATTCGTTCGATTGCGCCGCGGCATCTTCCTGCGTATCGCCGTCGGCGTCCGGATAGACGATCGCACCGTCATCGCGGACCGTCGCGCCGGCCGTGATGCGCGCCGGCTCCACACGATTCAGGCCCATGATGTGCAGCACCGTCTCGCCGCGCGCGAGCAGGTAGTCGGACACGATACGCCGGTGACAGCGCCACCAGACGGCCTCCGAACACATGAGCGCGCAGCGCTGCTGCTCCCCGAGCGCGATCAGCCGCGCGAGGCCGGCGCGGAATTCCGGCGACAGCGCGTAGTCGGCGTACCGATGGAAGCTGCGGTTCGTCCAGAAGCCGTTGAGTGCGTCGGGCACGTCGCGCGACTTGCCGCGCAGCCCGCCGAGCTCGGCGATGTGCTCGTAGCCGATGTCGGCAGCGGCCAGCGCGTCGGGCAGCGTTGCCTCGTTGAACTGCGGGTTGGTGCGCGAGCGCGTCATCTTGCGGATATCGACGAGCAGCGTGATGTCGACGGCCCGCAGCATCGCGACGAGTTCGTCGAGCGTGCGGTTCGAATGGCCGATCGTGTAGAACGGGAGCGTCACGTGCGCTCCTTGCCGGCGACGCGTTCGAGCACGCGGCCGCGATGCGCGGCGATGTGGTCGGTGCGATCGCTTTTGATTTCGTATTGGGGATCGTCGGGCGACGCGCGATGACGATGGCCCTTGTAGTCGAAATCCTGCGTGTGCACCGCGATGATCGTGCCGGTCACGTAACCGGCTTCGGAATTCCAGCGGACATGGTCGCCCGGTTCGAACGGCGTCGTCATGCGTGAGCCTCCTCGTGGTGATGCTCTTGCGATACGGCCGCAAGCGGCGGGTGGAGCGAGCCACGCCAGTATGCACGTCGCCGCGCTTTCGCGCGTGCGAGGTGCATCGTGTGGGGCCTCGGTCAGGCTCGTCCATGCAATCTGCATGCCCCGTATCGACGTCTGAAGTGACATTTTTACTTCGCGAACGTTGACGACTTTGCTTTGGCCGACGGCTCGACGACGATCAGGCGAAGCAGATGAAAGTCGATCCCGATCCGATCGTCCGGCATTTGGCGCTGTCTCCGAACGACCGCCTCGAATCGGCGCGCGGTTCGGCAATGGACCGCCGACAGGACATCGTGCATCAGCAAAACTCTGGCAGTTTTTGCAGATGCGTTGTCATCTTCCACAAATTCATGCTGGCTGGATGTCGATAAAGTACGCATCACGCAGACGCTTCAAAGCACCGACGTGCCGGGTTCCCGTGCTTCGACCCGGTAGTGAACAAGCGTTGTGCGATGTCGATGGCCGCGATGCGTCATGAACCCATGATGCAGCGCTTCGAGCGCTGCTCAGCACCATCGACGGATTGCCGAGAGATCGACCGTAAGGTCGGGTCAGATTGGGGAGTTAATCATCATGAAACTTGTCATTTCGAAAGTCGCAAAGGCAATCGTGTCCGCGTGCGCCATTCAGAGGGCCGACGTCATGGTCTGCAATTCGGCGGGACAGCAGATCCCGTACGTCATGTTGTTCACCATGTATGGCTTCGTCTGAGCGCGGCGCCACGGCCTCACAAGGAAGGAGATTCTCATGCGCACGACAATTGCAGCGATACTCTGGTTCGTCACGTGCATCCCGTTTGCCGCGAGCGCCGGTGTAGTCGATGCGGGCTGCGCCGCGGCCGTGGTCACGAGCGGAAAGACGCGCGCCGAAGTGCGGGCCGAACTCGTTCAGGCAGAACGCGACGGCTGGATTTCGACTCACTCGCCCAGGCAGCGGACCTATCCGCCCGATATGGCGCAGGCTCGCCGGAATCGGGATGTCCGCGATGCAGGCGCGGTGGCGACGCCATCCTTGCAGGCGTCGAACCAGCAGCCTTGAACAATGACCCTGGCGTCCGCATGCTGGCGCTGCAATATCGCTGCATCGTCATGTAGGCTCCAGGGCGAGCCACGCTCAGAACTTATGTCGTATAGCGAGCCGATAAACCATCTGGTGGTTATTCGACGAATCTCCGGAGCCGCCGATGTTGGCGACGGCTGGCGCGCCCGTCGACGATGTGCCCGAAGCGCGCTGCCAGCCGCCGGAGAAGTACACGTCGGTACGCTTCGACAGCAGATAATCCAGCGTGAACGCCACCTGATTGTAGTGCTGGTTGCCGACGGCATTGCCTTGTGCCGTCGTGACGCTCCGCGCGTTCATGTAGTCGTACGCGACGCCGACGAAAAAGACCGGCGTGACACGGTAGTTCAACCCGATGTCGTAGTTGTTGAAGACGGCGGTACCGTTCATGAACCCCGCACCGAGATTGGCGTATTGAACGTTCGAATACGATGCGCTGATCGTCGCGTTTCCGATCGTGTAGGCCGCCGCGATGACGGCGTCCTGATAGGCCTGCGCGACCTGATAGGCCGAGTTCAGAGAGGAGGCCAGCAGATTGAAGCCGCTTGCATAGTTGGTGAACCATCCGTTGCCTGGCGTCGAGGTCGGGTGTTTGAAGTAATCGAACGCCGCGCCGATCTGAAGCGGACCGTGTGTGTAACCGACTCCAAGCGAATAGCCCGACATCGACGTGAAGTCGCCGGGTACGCCGCCAAGGCTATATTCGACGCCAAAGGAGAAGCCGCGGAAGTCCGGGCTCATGTAGCGCACGGAGTTGTTGAATCGCACGCTGTTGCTGGTGTTGTCGAAATCTCCCGGATGCGCGCTCGGCAGGTCGCCAACCGCCGCGGATCCGGCAAGAAACTCGGGGAAATACCACACCATGTCGTATTGACGGCCGGCGGTGAGAGAGCCGTAAGTGTCGCTGCTCAGTCCGACGAAAGCCTGCCGGCCGAACGCCGTGCCGCCCTGGGCAAACTGTCCGTTGTTCACGTTGATGCCGGACTCGAGCGTAAAAATCGCCTTGAGACCGCCACCCAGGTCTTCCTTGCCGGTCAGCCCCCAGCGGCTGCCGTCGATGCCGTCCAGCGAGTCCATGTAGACGGCTTTGCCGCCGCCTACGTTGGTCTGGTAATGAATGCCGTTGTCGATCTCGCCATAGAGTGTGACGCTGCTCTGGCTATGCGCGACGGAACTGGCCAGCCCCACGAGCGAGCCGACAATGATTTCGATTTTTTTGGTTTTCATGAGATCTCCGCAATCAAAAGGCCATACAAAAGAACGGTTCACTTGACGTTCATCGATTCAGCGAGCGGTACCGGTCAGGCCGAAAAGGATTTCTTCAGGCCGTTCTTCGTCAGGCCATAGCAAGCGCCCATCAGCGCCACGCAAGCCGCTGCAATGAGGATTGGCGCGGCTGCCACGCGAAACATCGCGTCGACGCTCCAGTTGTTCGCGTACAGGACGCCCGCGAGGTAAGTGCCGCCCGCGGCGCCGAGCCGACCGAATCCGTAGGCCCACGCGACGCCCGGGGCGCGCAATTCCGGGCTATAGAACAGCGTGCACAACGCGATCGCGCAGGTTTGTCCGCCGCTGATGCAAAAGCCGCAAAAGAAGATCGTCGTGAGTAAAGCGAGATGCGATGAGCCGATCGCGATGGAGATTGCGTACATCGACACGGCGCCGCCGACGTAGACCGCGGACAGAATTCTGTAAGGGCTCGTGCGATCCATGATGGGTCCCATCAGCAGACTGGCCACCATGCCGCCGATGATCACGGTGATGGTCGCCCAGACCACGAGCGCGGGTGGGAACGAGATGGACGCGAGAACGGTCGGCAGCCAGCTCTGCAGAAAATAGAACGCGGCCAGGTTGATGGCGAATACGGCCCACAGCAGGAATGTCCCCACGCGGAATTGTGCGGAGAACAACCCGAGCACACTTGCGTCTGCCGGCTTCTCTTCGTGAGTGACCAGTTCGCTGTCCGCTTGCAGCGTGAAATCGGGAAAGAGGCGCTTGGTTGCACGAAGCAATTCACCGGGCTGCGCGTTCGCCGACAGGTAGGCCACGGATTCCGGCAGCAGCGGGACGAGCAACACCGTCAAGCCGACTGCCGCGAGCCCGCCCAGCCACAGTGGGCCTTCCCAGCCGAACCGCGGGATCAACGCGCTGCTGCAGATGCCCGCGAAGATGAACCCCAGCGCATATCCCATGTAGACGAGAATGACGAAAGTCGCGCGGGTTCTCTTCGGGCTGAATTCCGAAACGAGGCCCACCGCGCAAGGCGTGGCCGCTCCGAGCCCGATGCCGGTGAGGAACCTCAAGGCGATCAGCTGCGGCACGCTGGTGGCAAAGACGGTCAGGACGGTGAACAGGCCGAAAGCAGCGGTTGCCACGAAAGCGATCTTCTTCGTGCTGAAGCGTCGGGTCGCGAACGGAATGCCGAAATTGCCGATCAGCAACCCGAAGAACACCGCTGAAAAAATCGCGCCGAATACCGCCTTGGGCAGTTGCCATTCTTTCGCGAGAACGGGCACGATGAAGCTGATGACCTGGGTGTCGAAGCCGTCGAAAAGCATCAGCAGCGCGCAGAAGGCGACGATGAAATACTGCCTCCTGCCGATTCTGCGACTGTCGATGATGTCGTAGACGTTGATTTTCCGTATTTCCACATCGTTCTCCTCGCGTTAAAAGAAAAGGTTTTACTTCGGGTATTGCATTTTCTTGCCGGGTTAAAGGTGGTGGCGCGAATGGGCGAGCATTCGGTGCCATTAAAATGGGATTGAAGAATCGACGATTAATGCGACGAATACTTGATAAATTTACGAAGCTGATTGTTGATGCAAATGCGGCGGCCCGGCGGATTCGATCGACGACCGTGCCGTCCCGTCCCGAACGGGGCGAGCGCCATGCACAATGGTGCGGCGCCATCGTCCGTTCGGTATTGGTGTGAAAAAACTGTCTCGCTTGATTTATTATTCCGTCGCTCCGTATTTCATTGCGTTTGAAGAAATCCGGGGCGCCGGGATCGTGAAGTCATCTTGATTGCACGGAGAAATATTGCCGCAGTCCAGGCAGTATTTATTATTCTTGTGTTGCCGCGGCGGTGCTCCGTTCGGCAGATTGTGCGGTGAGAGCGGTCGATCGAAGCGTAATTCGCGGTCGGTGGCCCGCTGAACTTCGCGGTGCCGTCCACGCCGATCTGCTCGACGCCATCGTGGGGTTCGCCCGGCTCGTCGAGCGTGCACGTGACGCGCCACAGCCCATGTACGAAGCACAATCGGGGCCGAACCGGACTGCATGGGCATCGACACCGTCGAACCGCTCACGCGCGAGCCCGGACGTCGGGCGTCCGGGAAGGGGCGGTCTCGCGCAATGAAGTCGTGGCGCCATTCCAGCGTGGCACGTGATGCGGCTGTGCCTGCTTATGCTTCGCATCGTTCGCCACAATTTCAACATGTCGCTAGAATGCCCGATATGAACCGTTACGTTAGCCTTCCTGATTTTGCGGATCCGGACGCGATCGATCGGCCGGCGGTAGCGATGTGCATGCACGTCGACGAGCATGCTGCCGAAATTCCGGTTCACAAGCATCAGAAGGGGCAGCTGGTGCTGGCGTTGCACGGCGCCGTGACCTGCCGGGTCGCGGGCGCGTTCTGGATCGTCCCGCCGCAATGCGGCGTCTGGATTCCCGGCGAGATGCCGCACAGTAACCATGCGACACCCAATGCCCGGCTTTGCTATCTGTTCGCCGAGCCCGGTGTCGTCGACTTGCCGACGGAGTGCTGCACGCTGTCCATTTCGCCGATGCTGCGCGAAATGATTCTGCATCTGGCCGGTGCGCCGCTCGACTACGAGCAGGGCGGCCATACCGACCGGCTTGCGCGCGTGCTGTTGCATGAGCTGACGTTGATGCCGGTCGAGCGCCTCTATCTGCCGGTTACGGATCATCCGCGCATCCGGCAGATGGCGGACGCATTGAACGCCAATCCCGGCGATCGCAGCACCGTCGCGCAATGGGCGAAGCGTCTCGCCATGAGCGAGCGTTCGCTGGCAAGACTCGTCGTCAGTGAAACGGGACTGACCTTCGGCCGCTGGCGGCAGCAGTTGCAACTGCTCGTTGCGGTGCGCGAGCTTGCCGGCGGCGCTTCCGTGCAACGCGTGTCGGACGAGCTCGGCTATGAGTCGGTAACCGCCTTCATCACCATGTTCAAGAAAGCGCTCGGGCATTCGCCAGGCCGCTATTTCGCCGCGCTGGCTCGCACGCAATCGGAGGCCGGGCTCGCGCCGGCGGCTGCGACCGAGATGGACGACCGAGCGGATGGCGCAGCGGACGTTGTGGGCGATGCATGAAGCCGCGCCTTCGCCCATTTTCCCGCCCGTGACGCCGGGTTCTCCATGCGAGACCGCGCGCATCGAATAGAAATGCTGTAGATCGCGCATTCCGCAGAAGACACTGCAGCCGATACCGCTTTGGCGGCCTTCAATACGACCACACATTCTGCGGCATCCCCCGTAATCTTTGCGCACTCGCCACTGAACTCGCATTGCTTTTACGGAGTTGCAAGATGACCGACTTATCGACGGGGACACCCTCGATCCTTTCCCTGGGCCAGACGAAAGTCGACGACGACCCACTCGAAACCGCCGAATGGCTCGATGCGCTCGATGGCGTGGTTCGGCATGCCGGTGCCGAACGGGCTCAGTACCTGTTCGATCGGCTCGCGGCCCACGCGTCGTCCAACGGTATCGCAACGGCGCGCCTCAATGTCACGCCCTACGTGAATACGATCGCCGTCGCTCAGCAGCCGCCGTATCCGGGAGACTTCGATATCGAAGAAAAGCTTGCCGCCGCGCTGCGCTGGAATGCGCTGGCCATGGTCGTGCGGGCCAATCGCGCCTACGGTGAACTCGGCGGGCATATTGCCAGCTATGCGTCGGCGGCCGACCTGTTCGAAGTGGGCTTCAATCATTTCTTTCGCGGCGCGAACGATGCCAACGGTGGCGATCTCGTCTATTTTCAACCCCATTCCGCGCCGGGCGTTTACGCGCGGGCTTACCTCGAAGGTTTTCTCGACGAAGCGCATCTCGAGCATTACCGACAGGAAATCACCGGTGCGGGCCTGTGTTCCTACCCGCATCCGTGGCTGATGCCGGACTTCTGGCAGTTCCCGACCGGCTCGATGGGCATTGGGCCGATCAACTCGATCTACCAGGCGCGCTTCATGCGCTATCTGCAGAACCGCGGACTGCAACGCACGGAAGGCCGCAAGGTGTGGGGCTATTTCGGCGATGGCGAAATGGACGAACCCGAGGCGATCGGCGCGCTGTCGCTGGCCGCGCGCGAGCGGCTCGACAATCTCGTGTTCGTGATCAACTGCAATTTGCAGCGGCTCGACGGACCGGTGCGCAGCAATGGCCGCATCATCGACGAACTCGAGGCGCAGTTTACGGGGGCGGGCTGGAACGTCATCAAGGTGTTGTGGGGTTCGGACTGGGATCCCCTGTTCGCACGCGATCGCAGTGGGGCGCTGTTGCGCGCGTTCGCGCACACCGTGGACGGCCAGTTCCAGACTTTTTCCGCCAACGACGGTGCCTACAATCGTGACCGCTTTTTCGGTCAGAACGCCGAACTGGCCGCACTCGCCGCGCATCTGAGCAACGACGATATCGACCGCCTGCGGCGCGGCGGCCACGATGTGCGCAAATTGCACGCTGCCTACGACAAGGCGTCGAAACACAGCGGGCAACCTACGGTGATTCTCGCGAAGACGATGAAGGGCTTCGGCATGGGCTCGATCGGCCAGGGGCGCATGACCACACATCAGCAGAAGAAGCTCGACATCGAACAGTTGAAGGCGTTTCGCGACCGCTTTCGCCTGCCGCTCTCCGACGACGATGTCGAACAACTCAAGTTCTACAAGCCGGACGAAAGCAGTGCCGTCATGCAGTATCTGCACGCGCGCCGTGCGGCGCTGGGCGGCTACCTTCCGCGCAGGCGCACAGCGGCGTCGCACGCGCCGGCCGTGCCCGCGATGTCGTCGTGGGGACGATTCGCGCTCGATACCAACGACAAGGAAATGTCGACCACGATGGCGTTCGTGCGCATGCTCGGCAACCTGTTGAAGGACGCCGAGCTGGGGCCGCGTGTGGTGCCCGTCGTCGCCGACGAGGCGCGCACCTTCGGCATGGCGAATCTGTTCCGGCAAATCGGCATCTATTCTCCGCTCGGTCAACTGTACGAGCCGGAAGACATGGGTTCGATGCTTTATTACCGTGAGGATACCGGCGGCCAGATTCTGGAAGAGGGCATCTCCGAGGCGGGCGCGGTGTCGTCGTGGATTGCCGCGGCGACGTCATACAGCGTGCACGATCTGACGATGCTGCCGTTCTATATCTACTACTCGATGTTCGGTTTCCAGCGCATCGGCGACCTGATCTGGGCGGCTGCCGATCAGCGCGCGCGCGGTTTCCTGATCGGCGCGACGGCCGGCAAGACGACGCTCGGCGGTGAAGGTCTGCAGCATCAAGACGGCACGAGCCACCTCGCGGCCTCGACGATACCGAACTGCCGCGCGTACGATCCGGCCTTCGCGTACGAAGTGGCGATGATCGTCGACGAGGGCATGCAGGAGATGATCGCGCGTCAGCGCGACGTCTTTTACTACATGACGGTCACCAACGAAAACTACGCACAACGTTCGTTGACTGAAGCGGATCTCGATCGCGTCCGTAGCGGCGTGCTCAAGGGGATGTACGTGCTGGAGCCCGCGCAGATCGAGATCGCGCAGGTGCAGTTGCTCGGCTCGGGCGCGATTCTCGGTGAGGTCCAGGCCGCGGCACGGATGTTGAAAGACGACTGGAATATCGACGCGGCCGTCTGGAGCGTGACGAGCTTTACCGAATTGCATCGCGACGGCGTGTCCGCGGAGCGTGCGCAGCGGCTACTGGATCACGGCGAGCCTGCGGTGCCCTACGTGACGGCCGCCCTGGGCGCCGCACGTGGACCGGTGATCGCCGCGACCGACTATGTGCGCGCCGTGCCCGAGCTGATCCGCGCGTATGTACCGTCCCGCTACGTCGTGCTCGGCACCGACGGCTTCGGGCGCAGCGATACACGTGCGGCGTTGCGTGCGTTCTTCGAAGTGGACCGTGCGTCGATCGTGATCGCCGCGCTGAAAGCACTCGTCGACGAGGGCCGGCAGGACCCTGACGTCGTGCGTCAGGCGATCGACCGATACGGGCGAAGCGGAACCGGGCTGACCGAACCCTGGCTGGTCTAGCACCCGTTGACCGGTGAGCGTCGTGCGAGCGGCGCGCGAAGTGGCTGCTCGAAGGCCTTGCGCGTCCATCGGTCCATCGCGGGAAATCCGATCGAATCAAGTGCGTCCGACCTGATGAAGAGGGGGCGTTGACTGTTGAAATGCTTGCTGTTGGAGACGAATGTGCGGGTGACACGAATAGAAGTGCCGGATATCGGCGATTACAAGAACATCCCCGTGATCGAAGTTCTGGTGGGAGTCGGACAACGCGTCGAACGGGAGCAGTCGCTCGTCGTGCTCGAGTCGGACAAGGCGACGATGGATGTGCCCAGTCCCACCGCTGGCGTGATCAAGGAGATGAAGGTCGCCGTCGGCGAGACGGTGTCGCAAGGCACGTTGATCGCGCTGCTCGACAGCGACGGCGAGCGGCAGGACGACGCGGCGCCTGTGCCTGCGGCCGCCTCGGCTGCGCGCGATCTCGCGTGTCCGTCGGCGAATGTCGCGACAGGGCTGGTGCCGGCGCTTGCGCCGGCGCCCGAACTGAACTCCGCATCCGCGCCATTGCATCACGCGCCGGCGCGCGAAGGCGAGCCGTCTCGCGCCAGCCACGCATCGCCGTCGGTGCGCAAGTTCGCGCGCGAGCTCGGCGTCGACGTCGCGCGCGTGTCGGGCAGCGGCCCGAAGGGCCGCATCACCAAGGACGACATCACGGGCTTCGTGAAGGGCGTGATGTCGGGCCAGCGCGCGGCGCCGGGCGCGGCAGCCGCGCCGGCAGGCGGCGGCGAGCTGAACCTGCTGCCGTGGCCGAAGGTCGACTTCGCGAAGTTCGGCCCGTTCGAGCCGAAGCCGCTGTCGCGCATCAAGAAGATCTCGGGCGCGAACCTGCATCGCAACTGGGTGATGATCCCGCACGTCACGAACAACGACGAAGCGGACATCACCGAGCTCGAAGCGCTGCGCGTGCAGCTGAACAAGGAGCACGAAAAGGCGGGCGTGAAGTTCACGATGCTCGCGTTCGTGATCAAGGCGGTGGTGGCCGCGCTGAAGAAATTCCCGACCTTCAACGCGAGCCTCGACGGCGACAACCTGGTGTTCAAGCAGTACTACCACATCGGGTTCGCGGCCGACACGCCGAACGGTCTGGTCGTGCCGGTGATCCGCGATGCGGACAAGAAGGGCCTCGTCGACATCGCGAAGGAAATGGCCGAGCTGTCGAAGGCCGCGCGCGACGGCAAGCTCAAGCCCGATCAGATGCTGGGTGGCTGCTTCTCGATCTCGTCGCTCGGCGGGATCGGCGGCACGCACTTCACGCCGATCATCAACGCGCCGGAAGTGGCGATCCTCGGGTTGTCGCGCGGGCAGATGAAGCCGGTGTGGGACGGCAAGCAGTTCGTGCCGCGGTTGACGATGCCGCTTTCCCTGGCGTTCGATCATCGCGTGATCGATGGCGCCGAAGCCGCGCGGTTCAATGCTTATCTTGGCGCGTTGCTCGCGGATTTCCGTCGCATCATTCTTTGATGAGAAGAGGGGCTCGCGGGGGCGTGCGTTTTTGTCGGTGCGCCCCGTACTGTCGTTGAACCTGTTTTGCATACGGTCTGCTAGCGTCGCCCCTGCGCGGGGCGGCGGTTACTTTTCTTTGTCTTCCAAAGAAAAGTAACCAAAAGAAAGGCGCGTCCTTGGGCGGACAGCAAAGGTGGTTCTGCCCAGGTTCGCGTTCTCTTGTCAGGCCGTGGCCGGTTCATCGCGCGAGTTTCCATTCCCTCTCTCCGTAGCCAACAAGAAGGGGACGTACATGAGTCTCATCGAAGTCAAAGTTCCAGATATCAGCGATTTCAACGGCATCGATGTCATCGAAGTCAACATCAAACCCGGCGACGTGATCGAAAAAGAGCAAACGCTCCTCACGCTCGAATCCGATAAGGCATCCATGGAAGTGCCCAGCCACATCGCAGGCACCATCAAGGAAATCAAAGTCAAAGCCGGCGACAAAGTCTCCCAAGGCACCGTGATCGCACTCGTCGAAGCGTCCGCAAACGCCACCGCACCGGCGAAAGCACCAGAGCCCGCCAAGCCCGTCGCGGCCGCGGCACCGGCTGCGGCTCCGGCACAGGCCGCAGCCGCAGCCGCTGCCGCTCCGGCGCCGCAAGCCGGCAGCTACGGCGGCTCAGCCGACATCGAGTGCGACATGCTCGTGCTCGGCGCCGGCCCCGGCGGCTACTCGGCCGCGTTCCGCGCCGCCGACCTCGGCATGAAGACGGTGCTCATCGAACGCTATTCGACACTCGGCGGCGTATGCCTGAACGTCGGCTGCATCCCGTCGAAAGCGCTGCTGCACACGGCGCTGGTCGTCGAGGAAGCCGCAGCGCTCGCGTCGCACGGCATCACGTTCGGCAAGCCCCAAGTCGACCTCGACAAGCTGCGCGACTTCAAGGGCGGCGTCGTCAAGAAGCTGACCAGCGGCCTCGCCGGCATGGCGAGGGCGCGCAAGGTCGAAGTCGTGACCGGCATCGGCGCATTCGTCGACCCGTTCCACATGGAAGTGCAGGGCGACAACGGCAAGAAGATCGTCAAGTTCAAGCAGGCCATCATCGCCGCCGGCTCTCAAGCAGTGAAGCTGCCGTTCATGCCGGAAGACCCGCGCGTCGTCGATTCGACCGGTGCACTCGAGCTGCGCCAGCTGCCCAAGCGGATGCTCGTGATCGGCGGCGGCATCATCGGCCTCGAAATGGCGACGGTGTACTCGACGCTCGGCGCCGAGATCGACGTCGTCGAAATGATGGACGGCCTGATGATGGGCGCCGACCGCGATCTCGTGAAGGTCTGGGAAAAGTTCAACGCGAAGCGCTTCGGCAACGTGATGCTGAAGACCAAGACGGTCGGCGCGGAAGCGAAGGAAGACGGTATCTACGTGAAGTTCGAAGGCGAGAAGGCACCCGCGGAAGCGCAGCGCTACGACCTTGTGCTCGTCGCGGTAGGCCGCAGCCCGAACGGCAAGAAGATCGGCGCGGACAAGGCGGGCGTCGCGGTCACCGAGCGCGGCTTCATCGACGTCGACAAGCAGATGCGCACGAACGTGCCGCACATCTTCGCGATCGGCGATATCGTCGGCCAGCCGATGCTCGCGCACAAGGCCGTGCATGAAGGCCACGTCGCAGCCGAAGCCGCGCACGGCGAAAAGGCGTACTTCGACGCGCTGCAGATTCCGTCGGTGGCATACACCGATCCGGAAGTGGCATGGGCCGGCAAGACGGAAGATCAGTGCAAGGCCGAAGGCATCAAGTACGGCGAGGCGGTGTTCCCGTGGGCCGCATCGGGCCGCGCGATCGCGAACGGCCGCGACGAAGGCTTCACGAAGCTGATCTTCGACGAGGAAACTCATCGCGTGATCGGCGGCGGCATCGTGGGCCTGAACGCGGGCGACCTGATCAGCGAAGTGTGTCTCGCAGTCGAAATGGGCGCGGACGCCGAAGACATCGGCAAGACGATTCACCCGCACCCGACGCTCGGCGAATCGGTCGGCATGGCCGCCGAATTGTATGAAGGCGTCTGCACGGACTTGCCGCCGCCCAGAAAGGCCTGATCGCCATCTCGGCTTGCGTGTCGCAAGTATGACGAGTTGCGGGTTTTCCCGAGCGTGCGGCGACAATGACCGTTTTTGGTGATAACTCGACTTTTTATCAGAATTTTCCGCGGAGCTGCCAGGCATAAACTTGTTCATCAGGTGATGTTGTTCGAATGCCTGCTGGAGCGGAAATCGATGTTCTGCCGCGCAAGCGAGCGTTCGAACTTCAGGGCACCGGAGCCTTGTGCAAAGAGGAGACGCGGGCTATGAACGTTGCGCTGGACAGGATAGACCTTAGCATCCTGAGTGAACTTCAGGAGGACTCAAGTTTGACGAATCTCGAACTGGCGGCTCGAGTCAACCTGTCGCCCTCTCCCTGTCTCGTCAGGGTCAGAAATCTGGAGCGTCTCGGTGTAATCAGCCGACGCGTCGCCGTGCTCAATGCGTCCCTGCTCGGCCTGGGCATCATGGCCATCGTCGAGATCAGTCTGGAGCGGCAGGGCATGCAGGCGCGGGAGAGTTTTGCCGACACGGTCAGAGGCATCACCGAAGTCATGGACTGCTTCATGATGACCGGGCAAACCGACTATCTGCTGCGGGTGGTGGCGAGAGATCTCGTCGAACTCGAACACATCATCACGCACAAGCTGACGTCGCTTCCCGGTGTGGCCAGCGTTCGCTCGAACGTCGTCCTGAAACGGCTTGCCAACAAGACGACGCTTCCCATCGACAAGACGCGGCCTATCCAGATTCATGGACTGGCGCAGGCGTCGTGATCACATCGCGTAAGGTGCTCTCATGAGTAACGCAATGTCCGCCGGCCGGCCGGCAGATTCGCGCGCCGACATCGCAACGGCGTTGGAGATTATCGAAGAAGCGCGCGCCGGGCGGATGTTCATTCTGGTCGACGACGAGGACCGTGAGAACGAAGGCGACCTCGTCATTCCCGCGCAATTCGCCACGCCCGACGCCGTCAACTTCATGGCGACGCATGCGCGCGGCTTGATCTGTCTCGCGATGACTCGCTCGCGCTGCGAATCGCTGGGTTTGCATTTGATGAGCCGAATCAACGGTTCGCGGCACGAGACGGCCTTCACGGTGTCGATCGAGGCGCGTGACGGTGTGAGCACCGGCATCTCGGCGGCCGACCGCTCCCGCACGATTTCGCTGGCGATCAATCCGGAAACGGGGCGAGACGAGCTCGTTTCTCCCGGACACGTCTTTCCGCTCATGGCGCGCGACGGCGGCACGCTCGTGCGCGCGGGCCACACCGAGGCGGCGGTAGATATCGCCCGGCTGGCCGGGCTCGCACCGGCCGGTGCGATCTGCGAAATCATGAACGACGACGGCACCATGGCGAGGCTGCCGGACCTCATCGCCTTTTCACGGCGGCATCAGCTGAAGCTGGGCACGATCGCCGATCTCATCGCGTATCGCCGACGAACGGAACGGCTCGTCGAGGCCGTTGAACACGGGAGCTTCACCGAGCCGAATGGACGGCATTGGCGGATCGTGGTCTACCGGAACCGGATCGATCAGGTCGAGCATATCGCCTTCGTCATGGGCGATCTACGGGGCGCCGACCCCGTTCTCGTGCGCATGCATGCGATGGATACCATGAACGACGTCATCGGCGGTCACCACCTCGCGTCCCTGCGCGGCGCGGCGCGTTTGCTGGAGAACGAGAATCGCGGCGTCATCGTGGTGATCCGCGAATCCCGCCCGACGGCCGTGTCCGAGCGGGTGCGTGCCATGATGCATCCCAAGCCTGCCGAGCCGGAACTGCGCGATTACGGAATAGGCGCGCAAATTCTCACCGAACTCGGCGTGAAGAACATGATCCTGCTCTCCAATCATGAAAGAACGATCGTGGGCCTGGAGGGCTACGGTTTGAACATGGTCGAGCAGAGAAAAATAGAGCGAATTCACGACGATCAGGAAGTTTGACGCCATCCGGTCGCGCCGCCGTGCCGATGCAGAAATCGGGTCGTCCCGTTCCGATCGCGGGAGCGTTGTTCCGGATGAAGTCGTGACGCTCATCGCAGGGCGTTTCGTGACCATAAAAGCAACTGGAGGAGAGATGAGACACGCAGAAAACCCCGACATCGTCGGCGCGCGCGCGAGCGCCGTGGCCGCGGGGCGGCCCGCATGAAAACGACGGCGGAAAATCCCTATACGATCGGACTCGAGCGCGACCCGGCGAACTTCATTGCCTTGTCGCCGCTGACGTTTCTCGAACGCGCCGCGTCCGTCTGGCCGGAGCGCACGGCCATCGTGCACGGCACGATACGCCGCGACTGGGCCGAAACCTACCGGCGGTGCCGGATGCTCGCCGGCGCGCTGCGCGGGCGCGGCATCGGCAACGGCGATACGGTGGCGATGATCGCGGCCAATACGCCCGAACTGTTCGAGGCACATTTCGGTGTACCGCTTTGCGGCGCTGTCCTGAACACCATCAACACACGGCTCGATGCCGACACGATCGCGTTCATTCTCGGCCACGGCGACGCGAAGCTGCTGATCACCGACCGCGAATTCTCCTCGACGGTGAAGAAGGCCCTGGCACGGCTCGGCCGCGCCATTCAGGTCATCGACATCGACGACCCACAGTTCGGAGAAGGCGATCTGCTCGGCGAAAAAGACTACGAGGCGTTGCTGCAGGAGGCCGCGCACACAGAATTTTCTGTCGCGATGCCGGAAGACGAATGGCAGGCCATATCGCTGAACTACACATCCGGCACGACGGGCAATCCCAAGGGCGTCGTGTATCACCATCGCGGCGCATATCTGAACGCAGTATCGAACGCACTATCGTGGCATCTGGACGAGGACACGACCTATCTATGGACCTTGCCGATGTTTCACTGCAATGGCTGGTGCTTTCCGTGGACCATGGCGTTGGTGGCCGGCACCAGTGTTTTTCTGCGCCATACGCGGGCCGAGCGGATTCTCGCCGCCATCCGCACCGAGGCGGTCACGCATTTTTGTGCGGCGTCCGTAGTGTTGAACATGATCAATAACGCCGCGCCGGAGCTGAAAGCCGGCATCCGTCATGGAGTCAAGGTCATGACCGGCGGTGCGCCGCCGCCCGCTTCGGTGATCGCCGGCATGGAGCGCATGGGCTGGGACGTGACGCACGCCTACGGGTTGACCGAGTCCTATGGGCCGGTCGTGCAATGCGTGTGGCGCGACTCGTGGAATGCACTCGATCTCGATGCGAAAGCGCGGCTCAAGGCCCGCCAGGGAGTGCGCGGCCCCGCTCTCGAGGCAGTGATGGTAGCCAGCCCCGATACGCTGGAGCCTGTTCCAAAAGACGGGCAAACGCTCGGCGAGGTATTTCTGCGCGGCAACAACGTGATGAAGGGCTACCTGAAGAATTCGGACGCCACCGTGGAGGCATTTTCCGGCGGGTGGTTTCACACGGGCGATCTCGCGGTATGGCATCCCGATGGCTACCTGGAAATCAAGGATCGCTCGAAGGACATCATCATCTCGGGAGGCGAAAACATTTCGTCGATCGAGATCGAGGACATACTGTATTCCCATCCCGCCGTTCTGGAGGCGGCAATCGTCGCGCGTCCCGACGACAAGTGGGGCGAGACACCTTGTGCTTTCATCGCGCTCAAAGACGATTCGGCGGTGACCGAAGCGGACATCATCGCGTTTTGCCGCGAGCGGCTGGCACATTTCAAGGTGCCCAAGACCATCGTGTTCTCGCCGCTGCCGAAGACAGCGACCGGCAAGATCCAGAAGTTCCACTTGAGGGAGCGGGCGCGCCAGCTGTGAAAGGGGCGGCGGCGTAGCGCCAGCCGCCGCGTTTCGATCAGCGCGAGGACGCCTCCTTCTGGTCCACGCGAAACTTGCCGGGACTTTGTCCCATGGTCTTCTTGAACATGGTGATGAACGAGTTCGGACCTTCATAGCCGAGCTCGAGCGCCACTGCGTGAACCGACGCGCCTGCCGACAATCGCTGAAGCGCAATGATGATATGCAGACGCTCGCGCCAGCGCCCGAAGGTCATGCCGGTTTCGCTGCGTACCAGCCGCGCGAGCGTACGTTCGCTCATCGCATATCGGCGCCCCCATTCCGCGATCGTGCTGCGGTCGGCGGGGTTGTCGAGCAACGCCGAAGCGATCTGTTGAAGCCGGGGATTGTCGGAGATCGGGAGAAAGACGTCGTCGGGCGCCAGCAGCGCGAGCTGATCCAGCAGCACTCTGGCGAGCCGGCCCACCGGGCCGTCCTTCGGATAGTCGGGCGGAAACCTGGCCAGTGAACGGATCAACTCGCGGATGAGCGGCGTGATCGTAAAGCTGCGGCAGTCGGTGGGCAGGCCGGCCTCGTCGGGCGGAATGAAGATGACGTACAGCTTGGCGAAATCGGAAGCATGATTGCTGTGCGGAATGCCGCCCGGAATCCACACCGCGCCGTTGGGCGGGACGATCCACCATCCGCTCGGCGATCGGCACATGACCGACCCGCTCAATGCGACGACCAATTGCCCCTTGCGATGAACGTGCATCGGCAGCTCATCCTCTTTTCCGCTCGTCTCCAGGAGAACGGAAATGACCGGCAAATCGACGGAGTCCGGATCGAACGGCTGATAGTTGATCTTCACCGGGTCTGTCATGGCTCGCGAAGCGGACATGCCGATTTCAGGATTGTTGGGTTCCACGGTTCACTCGCTTTCTGCGCCTGCCTGGCCTCGGTGAATTCATGTATCGCCGCCCTCGGTGCAACATACGGTGGGCCATCCGACTGACGCGATTTTAATCCGCCGAATCAACGATGGCGCCGGCAAATCAAAATTAAATTTGGCCCCGTCGGACCTACACTGACTCGATGTAAATTCACGAGACATCAGGTATGAAAACCGACGAATTGATTTGCACACGGATCGACGCGGACGTCGTGCAACTGACGATCGACCGGCCGCCGGCGAACGCACTGAACGAACCGCTCATCACCGCATTGATGTCCGTCTTCCGCGACTTCGCTCGACACGACGTGCCACCCGGCATCGTGTTCACCGGGGCGGGAGAGAAGTTCTTTTGTGCCGGCGGCGATATCAATGAAGTGGCGGACCATGAGCTCGCCCTGTCGCGCATGGAAGCGTTCCACGCGTTCCTGGCGCAACTCGAGCAGTATCCGAGCCCGCTCGTGTGCGCGGTCAACGGCTATGCAGTGGGTGCCGGATTCGAAATGGCGCTGCATGCGGACTACGTCGTCGCGTCCGCTGAATCCCGGCTAGGATTTCCCGAGATCAATCACGGCCTGTTGCCCGCGGCAAAAGGCATGCGCCACGCAGCGGCCCTGCTGGGTCGGCGTGCCGCGCGTTCGCTGCTTTTCTCCGGTGAACTGATCACGGCCGGAGAAGCGTTGGCGATAGGCGCGGTGGACGCGATCTCCGCGCACGATGAAACGCTGAGAGACGCGCTGGCCAAATGCCGCGCGCTTTGCGCCAAAGATCGCCAGCTGTTCGCCGCCATCAAGCGAACGCTGCGCGAGAGTCCACGGATGAACGACGAAGCTCTGCTGCAGATGACGCTCGATGACCTGCGTGGATATCTCGGCAACGCGCGGACCGCGGACGCAAGATCCAGATTTCTGAACCGCAATAAGAAGGCCTGATCGTGAGCAATCTCAAACTGCCGGAAACGCTGCATCTTGCGCGCATGACGTATGAGGGCGTGGCGGCCGCATTGGCCACGCAGTTCGATCGCGTCATCATTCCTTGCGGCGCAATCGAGCAGCACGGCCCCCATCTGCCGCTGAGCATGGATGCCGATCATGCTGACGCGCTGGCCGTGGAAATCGCCACGTTGCTGGGGCGAACCCTGATCGCGCCGACGATACGAGTGGGATGCTCGAAGCACCACATGGCCTTCCCGGGCACGATCTCGTTGCAGGAGCACACGTATGCCGCGCTCTGCCACGATTACTGCGTGAGCCTCGCGGCACATGGATTCAAGTGCATCTATCTGTTCTCGGCGCATGTCGGTAACTTCAATGCCCTTCATGCGATGTTGCCGGAATTGCGACAGGCCGTCGGGCCAGACGTCCAGGTGCTTGCCTATACGGATCATCAGGCGTGGCTGCGCGAATGGCGACTGGCCGTCGAGGAAGCCGGCGGCGATCCGGAATCCGTGGGCGGACACGCAGACATCGCCGAAACCTCCCTGATGATCCACCTTGATCCGGACAGTGTGCGACTCGCTCGACTCACGGCCGGCCACGTGGGCGCCATGACGACCGAGCAATTGAACCGGATGTGGAAGGAAGGCGTGGCGTCGATCTCCCGAAACGGCGTGCTGGGCGATGCGCGAGGATCGTCACGCGAGATCGGCGAGGCCTGTTTGCGTGCGACCGCGAGGCTTCTCGCGTCGGCATTTGCGGCCGAATCGTCGACCTAGAAAAAGACGGAGAGCCGGCAGCATGATCTGCCGGTATCGGCAAGGTTGCGGCATGAAAAGAATAAAAAATGCTGCGGGATGTGCGGCAATATTTATTCACGGAAACAAAAGAGACATCAAGGCAGAAAAGGCATCCGGATGGATGAGTATCGCTATCCAATCTGGATGGGCTGTTTCTAAATCAAGTTAAACGACGATGTTAATTGGTTGGCGGCGTGACACTGCCCGAACCTCGGCAGCCGTTCGCGCGCGCCGTGAATTTTCGAATTACGACTGTCAAGGAAAAGAAAATGCCATTGAAATTCGGTTTTTGGTCCGAGCAGGAGACGCAGGTCGGGCATAGCTACTCGAACAGGCTTCGCGAGCTGGTTCGCGAAGCGCGCTTCGCCGAGCAAATGGGTTTCGACTTTGTTGCGTTGTCGGAGCAGCACTTTGCGCTTGGCGGCGTGTCGAGTTCGGCGCCTGAAGTGGTGTTCGGTTATCTCGCGGCCGTCACTTCGCGAATCAAGCTGCGTCCTGCCGTGGCGCTGATGCCGAAGGCCATCAATCACGCGCTGCGTACCGCGGAACGGCTGGCGGCCACCGACATCCTCTCCGAAGGCCGGATGGAGATGTATTGCGGGCGCGCGAACACGACGATCGCAATGCGCGCGTTCAACGTATCGCCGGAGGAAACCCTGCCGCAAATGGAAGAGGGCATGGCGCTGTTGCGCAAAGCGATGCGTGAGGACGTGTTCACCTTCGAGGGAAAGTATTACCAGGTGCCGCCCCGGTCGCTCGTGCCGAAGCCGTTGCAAAAACCGTATCCCGTCCTCGGCGTTGCAGCCACCAGTGCGAACAGCCATGCCTGGGCCGGCTCGGAAGGTCTCGCGGTGATGAGCCATGCGATTTATCAGGGATGGGAGAAACAGAAGGGGCTGCTGGACACCTACTGGAACAGCTGGAAGCGCGATGAGACCGGGCCGTTGCACAAGCCGCGCGCCGGCATGCCGATCTTCATCGGTATCGGCAAGACCGACCAGGAAGCGAAGGACATTTACGCCGGCGCGATCATGAACTATGCGCGCATCTCGACCGATGCGTATCCGCGGCTCGCCAAACTCGCCGACAACTACGCATACATGGCCGAAAGCGTGCCCGCGATGCAGCGCGCCGCCGAAGATTGGGACTACCTGCTGAACGAATCCGCCACCACGGTGTGCGGAAGCCCCGATACCGTCATCCGTCAGTTGGAGCAATACGAGAAGCTCGGAATCGACGAGGTGCTGCTGCATATCGACTCGGTGCCGCACGAGCAGATCATGTCGACGATCGACATGGTGGGCCGTTACGTGATTCCGCATTTCAACGATCGCAACAATATCGTCCGCCCGACCGACGAGTTGCTCGAGAAGATTCGCGCCATGCGTCCGCAGGCCGCCAACCCGAAGCAAAGTCAAGGATGAACCTATGAATACGTCTTCGCGCTATCAGTATCTGAATGTCGAACAACGGTCCTCCGGTGTCGCGATCGTTACGATGAATCGCCCGGAAATCCTGAACGCCATCAATTGGGACATGCACGACGAACTCGAACGGGTATTCGTCGAGCTGGATCACGACAAAGCGGTCAAGGCGATCGTGTTGACCGGCGCCGGTCGCGGGTTCTGCTCGGGCGGCGACCAGAAGTCGATCGACAACGGCAATATCCCGTCGGCGACGCGTGGTGGCCGTCACCTCATAAGAAACATGCTGGAGGTCGAGGTGCCGATCGTGGCGGCGGTCAATGGCGTGGCCGTGGGCCTGGGCGCGACGCTCGCGCTGTTCTGCGACATGATTTATGCGAGCCCGACCGCACGGTTCGCCGATACGCACGTCAATGCCGGTGTCGTCGCGGGCGACGGCGGTGCGGTGATCTGGCCGCTTCTGCTCGGGCCGGTCCGCGCGCGGCACTATCTGATGACGGGCGACTTCGTCAGCGCGGAGGAAGCGCTGACGATGGGGATGATCAACAAGATCGTCGAAAGCGACAAGCTGCTGGAGGCGGCGATCGATTACGCGGAACTGCTCGCGAGCGGCCCGCGCGACGCGATCGTCTGGACGAAGTACTGCGTCAACAAGCTCGTCAAGCAGAATGCCCATCTGCTTCTCGACACGTCGATCGCTCTGGAGACGATCACGTTCAATTCCCCCGAGCGCCGCGAAGCGGTGGCTTCGTTTACCGAAAGGCGCAAGCGCTTTGGAGACAACTGGAAATGAGCGCGGCACCGTGGACTTCCGGCAATCAATTCGCGACCACCACCATTCCGGCCTTGCTGATCGAGCGCGTGAAGAACGACGCCGACGCAAACGCGTTCTTTCAGAGGCGTGCCGGAGCGTGGGTGCCCACCACCTGGAAGGGCTATGCGAACGCAGTCTGTTCCGTATCCGCAGCCCTCGGCGCGGCCGGTGTCGCACGAGGCGATCGGATTGCCATCATGGGCGACGTATCGCAGGAGTGGCTGATTGCCGACATGGCGACGATCTGCTCGGGCGCGGTGACGGTAGGCGTCTATTTCACCGCGTCGGTCGAAGAGGTGCGCTACTACCTGGAGGATTCAGGGGCGACACTCGCTTTTGCCGGAAGTGCCGAACAGCTTCGGGTCATGAAAGCGGCCGATACGTCCAGCCGGCTCCTCAAGATCGTGGTGCTCGATCCGGACTGGAAGCGCTCGCCTGACGAAACCGGCATGAATGTCGTTTCACTCGCCGAGTTCGCGTCGCATTTTGACGGCGACGAAGTCGCTTATCTGCGTGAGCAGTCAGAGCTTGCGCGGCCGACGGACCTGGTGAGCCTGGGTTACACCTCGGGAACCACGGGGGCGCCGAAAGGCGCGATGCTGACGCACGTGTCGATGCTCGCGGGCGCGTTCACGTGGCCGACCTTCTGTCCGGCGATATTGTCCGAACCGCAGCGCATGGTGATCCATCTGCCGCTTTCGCACACGGTCGCGCGCATTCAGGCGACGACGCTGCCGTTGATCGCGAAGACGGTACCTTACTTCGTCGACGTGTCGGCCGATTTCGCGAAGTGCATTCAGGAAGTCAGACCGACGTCCTATATGGCGCCGCCGCGCTTCTATCAGAAGTTCGCGACCCAGATCATCAACCACGTGAACGGCAGCAGCGAAGCCGAGCGGAGAAACTACACGCTCGCGCTCGGCATCGCGCGGGAAGTGCTGGCCGATCGCCAGGATGCAGGCACGGGCGACCCGTTCAAGGAACAGCTCTACGCCATCTGCCGTGAGCACGTGTTCAAGCCGTTGCTGGCCAGAATCGGCTTCGACGATTTGCGCTATCCGTACACGGCCTCCGCTCCGGTGCCGCCCGAGGTCGTCACGCTGTTTCAGTTGTGGGGCGTCAACCTGAAAGAGAATTACGGGCAAACGGAGATGGTCGGCGGCAACCTCGCGCAGGTGACCGACTGGTCGAGGCCCGGCAACTCCGGCGTCCCGCTCGACGACCCCGCCTGGGAAACCCGCGTGTTGCCGGACGGCGAAATGATCGTTCGGGGGCCGGGGCTGTTCATCGGCTACTGGAACAAGGAAGCCGAAACGAAGGCCGCGCTGCGGGACGGCTGGCTGTACACCGGCGATATCGTCGACGTCGGCGCGGACGGGTCGTACAAGCTGATCGATCGAAAGAAGGAGCTCATCAATACGGCCGCCGGCAAATCGATCAGCCCGGTGCAGGTCGAAAACGAACTGCGCCAGAGTCCGTACATTACCGAGGCACTCGTGATCGGCGAAGGGCGCAAGTATCTGACGGCGTTGATCGAAGTCGACGGCACGCTCGCCATGGACTGGGCCAGGACGCACGACCCGTCGGTCACGCAGTACGCCGATCTGGCCAGTTCGCAGCCCGTTATCGACCTGATCCGTGAAGAAGTGGAAAAGGCAAATGCGAGGTTGGCGCGCGCGGAGCAGATCAAGGCGTTCAGGATATTCCCCGAGGAACTCACACCGGAAAACGGCGTGATGACCGCCACGCGCAAGAAACGCCGCAAGGCATTGATGGCACGCTACGCGCACATTATTGCCGGCCTTTACGACGATGCCGAAGAGCAGTTGATCAAGGAGCAGCTCGTCGGTTCAGGGACAGCAGCGTCCGTTCACCGGCAATAGGAATCGCCGGCAGCGCAATTGGCCACGAGAACCCGTCGACGGTGCGGCGTGGGTGATGAACGGTGCAACGCCACGGGTACTTCACCACGCATGCTTCATGCAAGGACCCGTGGCGCGCCGCCACGAAGCCGCACCGCCGTTCCGTCCACCGAGAGAGGTACCGCCGTGATAGCACTTTCCCCCGACCGCACGACCTTCCGCGAAGCCATGTCCCGTATCGGCGCAGCGGTGAATATCATCACCACCACGACACCTTCCGGCGATGTCGGCATGACGGTGTCCGCGGTGTGCTCCGTCACCGACGATCCTGCTACGGTGCTCGTTTGCATAGACCGGTCCAGCCGTCAATATGGACACTTCAGCAAGGCGGGCATCATCTGCGTCAACGTTCTTTCCCATGAGCACGAGATGCTTGCACCGATCTTCGCGGGCAAGGGCGATGTCCAGATGACCGAGCGCTTCACGTACGGCGAGTGGATCCGTCTCGTCACGGGTGCGCCGGTGCTGGCCACAGCGGCCGCGAGTCTCGACTGCACGGTGGACCGGAGCATCGACATCGGCACACATACGGTCTTTTTCTGCGCCGTGCAGGCGCTACATCTCGGCTCCGCGTGTACGGGCCTCGTCTATCACGGGCGCGCTTATCATCGGCTGCCGCAGCAGCATGCGTGACACGGCGCGGCCGTTCCCCAGCGACCACAAGGCCAGGCCGATTGTTGCCGTTCGAAGTTTCTGCTGACAGTGTCCGCCGATACTGCTGATGGGTGCGTTTGCGGTGGCGTAGTCAGCAAAGGACGAGAGCTACACCGGGACGATGGAAGTCGATGGTGGGCTGCCCCGGCGTTATACAAATAGCCGGTCTTCCGATGTAGAGCGATGACCTGGTGTAGGCGTTCATTATTAGCGCTAGCCGTGTTCAGAAACGTTGCTAGCGGAAATTCTCAAAGAAGCCTCGGCGAACAGGGACTTTTTGAAGCTTTCTGGCGGCTGCTTAGCCGTTGCGTTTCTGCAACGGAAACTTGGCCAATGTTCACTAACGTTGCTAGCACGTTGCACGTGTTCTTTAATACTGCTAGCGCACGTGTCGCGTGGATTGATAGGGATCCATATGGCTTCGATCGAAGAGCGGGCCGCTCGAGCAGCGAAGATTGCGTCCGTGCTTCGACCGCTTGGCAACGGCGTGCTTTCCCGACAGCAGGCTGAACGAGCAGCACAGCTATTAGGCGTTCACTGCACCACCGTATATCGCCTGCGTCGACGTTTCCTCGCAGATCCGGTCGCCAGCACATTAGAGCCAAGGCAGCCGGGTAGGGCGACCGGGGGCAGACTGGACGCCGCCGTCGAATGCGTCATCGACGAGGCCGTGCACGAATGGCTCCCTGATCAGCGACACCTTGCGCATCCTGCAACTGATCTTGTACTTGAGGTGAAACGTCGCTGCAGCGTTGCAGGTCTATCGCCTCCAAGCAGGTCAACAATTGCTCGACGGTGGCTCTCCTATCGCGAGCAGGATGCTTTGGCACGAGCTGCGCTCCCGAACGCTGCAGTTGCCCCTGGCACATTCCAGGTCCGACATCCGTTAGATATCGTGCAGGTTGATCACACGCAAGCGGACATCCTGCTCGTTAGCGAACTGGACGGACAGATTATCGGTCGACCGTGGCTGTCTGTGGCTCTCGACGTTGCTACGAGATGTGTGCTTGGCTTTTATGTCGCAATGGAGAGGCCGGGGGCTGCGACGGTAAGCTTGCTCCTCTCGCGCGTAGTTCTGCGCAAAGAGCCGTGGCTCGAAAGACTAGGCGTTGAGGCTGACTGGCCGATGCGCGGTATCCCTCGAACGCTGCATCTTGATAACGCGGCCGAATTCAAAAGCCGTGCCCTTCGCAGTGGATGCCGCGAGTACGGCATTGAACTGATGTACCGACCGGTGGGCAAGCCGCACTTTGGTGGCCACATCGAGCGGCTGAACAGGACCTTGATGGAGCGCGTACGTGGCCTCCCTGGTTCGACTGGATCGTCAGTCAAAGGGCGCAAGGCGCGCCAGGCCGAAAAGACAGCTTCGCTTACGTTGAAGCAGTTCGAGCAGTGGCTGGCTGTCGAGATCGGTAGGCGTTATCACTGCGGCCCCCACCGCGGTTTGTTGGGACTTCAGCCCGCGCAAAAGTGGCAGGAAACATGGCGAGCAGCGGATTCACGATGCTTGCCAGCTCAACCGGATGCCGAACTGAAGTTTCTGATCCGGTTCCTGCCAGTCGCATCCCGGACCATTCAGCGGGACGGCCTCAAGCTCTTCCTGATCCGCTATTGGCATCCCTTGTTCGCGGCATGGCGGGAAACACGCCGGTCCGTGACGGTCCGCTATCACCCAGAAGACCTCTCGCGCATCTTCGTAAGCGCTGGCAGAGGCAGTTTCGTTGAAGTGCGATACGCGGACTTGCGTCGGCCTCCCATCTCGCTGTTCGAACAGCGAGCAGCTTTGCGAGCTATCCGGGCTAGGGGACAACGGGCAGTATCGGAGAGGGAGATATTCGAGACTGTTGAGCAGCAGCGACAACTGGTCGTCACTTCCCAGCGGGCTACTCGAGCGCGACGCCGCATGGCACGTCAAGCTGGCGGTTTGGTTCCGAAGAGCAGCATCGAAGATCTCTCACTCACTGAACAGCGGCAGGTCGAGCAGGTAAACTACGACGCACCAGTTACCGCGTATGACGTTGAACAGTGGTAGGGGGCCAGCATGAAGCAAGATGATTTCGCGCATCTGCTACCCGCAGCAAGAGATCAGGTCCTACTCGGAAAAGAGGATCGCATAAAGAGTCTGCTACGTGACCGGTGGATCGACTATCCCCGAGCGACTGAAGCCTTACAGCTACTGCAGCGGCTCTATGACACGCCGAGACGTGAGCGCATGCCGTGTCTTCTGCTGCACGGCGACTCGAACATCGGGAAAACCAAGATAACGGCCAAGTTCAGGCGAGCGCACCCCAGCGAGTTCGACGAGAGAACCGGGGTAGAGCGGTGTCCGGTCGTGAGCGTACAGATGCCTCCCACCCCCGATCAGCACCGCTTTTACGCCGCCTTGCTCTTTGAGCTCGGTGCGCCACATAACCCCGCTGCAGGGCTTGCCACACTCGAGCGGCTCGCTCGCGACATCTTGCGGCGGATGTCGCCGCAGATGCTAATCGTAGACGAGGTCCATCACCTGCTCGCCGGAACCTACCGTGAGCAACGCGCCTCTTTGAACCTTCTAAAATACCTAGCCAACGACCTGCAGATTAGCATGGTCCTTGTCGGTACGCGCGATGCCGTTCTAGGGCTTCAGACCGATTCACAGATGATCAGCCGCTACAGACCATTCGAGATCCCAAGGTGGAGGGAAAGTGAAAGTCTTCGCAGGCTCATGGCTGCGTTCGAGAAAGTCTTGCCGCTACGAAAACCATCGAATCTGTCGCGACGTGAGATTGTCCAGCTCGTTCTCGAGATAAGCGGAGGGCTGACTGGCGCCATATCTACGATCCTCAACGAAGCAGCAGAGTTGGCGATCAGGAACGGTGACGAGTGCATCGATATCGCTCACCTAGAACGAGTTGCCCGCGCGTATGTCTGACACCCACCGGCCGTGGCCCATCGCACCTCGCCCCTTCCTGGAAGAGGCGTTTGGTAGCTGGTTGGGTCGAATCGCGGCGCGGTATCAGACGAGCGTAGACCTGATCTGGGAATCGGGCACAGGCGTAGCGATGCCTAGCCTGACCAAGGCCGGCTGGATCCTCTTTCCCCCAGTTCCATCCGCAACTCTGAGCCGTCTATCTCGCGTAGCGCGGCTCAACGATGGCATTCTGAGCATGATCCAGACGCCGCATGAGTGGGTCTTCGACCAGAAGTACTTGGTGTATTGCTTCAGATGTCTTGTTCTGAACGACGCCGATGTCACTGCATCACGGTGGAAGAGGGAGTGGCTCGATCCGTCAGCCGACTACTGCCGGGTGCACCACAGCCTGCTCGAGACTGTTCCGCAATCGATTTTCGCCAGAGCTCCGAATTTCGACGCCGCGCTGCGGGCGATATCACGTTATCGATGCCCACCGCTTAGGCTGAGCAAAACACTACGCTAGCAGTATTAGTGAACATTGCTAGCACTACTTTGGGCACGGCTAGCATTGATTGTGAACTGCTACATCAACCTCCCGCTACGGTCCGTCGAGCCTGGCTGGATTCCGATAATATCGACACGAGACTCACTGCCTGATTGGTCACAAAATTCCGTCTCAGGTCATCGTGGTTGTGCGGTCGCGCACCACACATGTATCCGGCGATGGCGATCTACTGTGCCATTGAGTCATTGCGCATTGCAGCAATTCGGAATGCATTCGATTGTCGGCGCAGTCGCGCGGCCTGCATATCAGCGTGATGGGAAAGACCGATTCGTAGTGACGACGCTATGTTCGCACGTTTGCAAGGAGAGTTTACGAATTGGGTTGAACGCGCTGCACCATCGCCCGGAAGGCCTTGTGCCGCCGCCTGAAAAGGACCTCATCCTACGCCCGCTGATGGATGCCGTAACCGTAAATAGACTTGCGATTATTTCGAGATAAATGATATAACCCGTTCCACGCACCGATTTGCAGCAATAACGTCACCAATAAATGCGAGCGGAACGATGAAAAGAAAAGCGCGGAACCTGGGTTTGGGTGGGATGGCGATCCTGACCGGCGCGATGCCGGTGGGCGCCCATGCGGCATGCTCGGCCACCGCGCCGGGCAGCGGCACGACGGTCACGTGTTCCGGCGCCAATGCGCCGTCGGTCGTGGCCACGGCCGGCAGCACCAACGTGACGGTCAACCTCGATTCGACCGTGACGGGCAGCTATGTGCTGACGTCCACGCCGACGCCGTTTTCCGTCGACACGTCGAGTGCAATCACCAACAACGGCAACCTGTCGATGTCCGGCAACGGCACGGGCGTCGCGAACCGCGGCGCGGTGCTGCTCGGCGTGAACAACGGCAATACGCTCACCAATGCCGCGACCGGCGTGATTTCGACGACTGGTCAGTACAACGACGGGATGGCCGCGAACGGCAACAACAACACGCTCGTCAACAACGGCACGATCACGACCAGCGGCAACAATGCGTACGGGATGACGGCCGCGTGGGGGCAGAGTAATCCCGGCGCGTCGGGCAACCAGATCGTCAACACCGGCACCGTGACGACGTCCGGCAACAACGCGCGCGCGGCGTCGCTGCTCGGCGGCAACGGCACGATCACCAACAGCGGCACGCTGACGTCGAACGGCCGCGATGCGCCGGCCGTCTACATGCAGGGCAACAACGACACGCTGGTCAACAGCGGCACGATCCAGACGACGGGCACCGCAACGAGCGGCGGCAGCGTCGACGCGGTCGTGTCGAACACGCTCGGCAGCTCGTTCACCGCAACGATCACGAACCAGGCCGGCGGCAGGATCATCAGCAACAACGGCATCGGCGTGCGCTCGACCAACGGCGCGACGACGATCACCAACGCGGGGCTGATCCAGGGCGGCGGCGGCACCGCGATCCAGGGCGGCAGCGGCAACGTGACGCTGATCCTGCAGACGGGCTCGCAGATCGTCGGCGCGGCGAACGGCGGCGGCGGCGCCAACACCGTGACGCTGCAGGGCACGGGCACCGCGTCGAACGCGTTCACGAATTTCCAGAGCCTGACGATGGCCGGCACGGACTGGACATGGGCCGGCACCGGCACGTTCTCGACCGCGCTCGTGCAGAGCGGCACGCTGAATCTAACCGGCACGCTCGGCACGACGACGGCGTCGGTCGTCGCGACCGTGAACGCGGGCGCGACGCTGCAGGCGAATGCGTCGAACCTTCCGCTGTCCGTGACCGACAACGGCCTCGTGCGCTTCCAGCAGGACAGCGCCGGCACGTACACGGGCACGATCGGCGGCTCGGGCGCGGTGGAGAAAACCGGCGCGGGCACGCTGACGGTCGCGCCTTCGTCGGCCGGCGGCAACACGTATTCGGGCGGCACGACGATCACGCAGGGCACGTTGACGGTCGCGGCCGACAATGCGCTTGGTGCATCGTCAGGAAGCCTGACGTTCAACGGCGGCACGCTGCAGCTCGGCAGTTCGTTCAATCTGGCATCGGGCCGCGCGGTGTCGATCACGTCGAACAACGGCACGATCGATACGCAGGGCTTCAATTCGACGTTGACGCAGGGCATCGCCGGTGCGGGTTCGCTGACGAAGCTCGGCAGCGGCACGCTGACGCTGAACGGAGCGAGCAGCTACTCGGGCGGCACGAACGTGAACGCCGGCACGGTGATCGTCGGCGACGGTACGAGCGCGTCGGCGGCGCTGGGCGGCGGCGGGCCGGTGACGGTTGCATCGGGCGCGACGCTCGGCGGCTACGGCAGCGTGACGGGCAACGTGACCAGCGACGGCACGATCTCGGCCGCGAATGCGCTGGCAAGCCTCGCGAGCGGCGCGACCGGCAATTTCCGGATCAACGGCAACCTGACCAACGCGGGGCTCGTGCAGCTCGGCGGCAGCGGCGTGGGCAACGCGCTGACGGTGGCCGGCAACTATGTCGGCCAGAACGCGACGATCGCATTGAACACGACGCTCGCCGGCGACGGCGCGCCGTCGGACAAGCTGGTCGTCAGCGGCGGCACGGCGAGCGGCGCGAGCATGCTGAAGGTGACGAACGTCGGCGGCGCGGGCGCACTGACGACCGGCGACGGCATCCAGGTCGTGCAGGCGACCAACGGCGCGACGTCGAGCGCGGGTGCGTTCACGTTGTCGGGCGGCACGGTGAGCGCCGGTGCGTATTCATACTTCCTCGCGAAAGGCGGCGCGGCGGCCGGCACCGGCGACAGCTGGTACCTGCGCAACACGGTGCCGCCGAAGCCGCAGCCGCGGGTCGTTGAACCTGGGCAGCCGGCGCCGCCGCCCGCGACGCCGGTCACGCCGGCGGAAGGCACGCCCGAATCGATCGTCGAAGCCGTCGCCGATGCCGGCACCGGCGGCAGCCCGGAGCCGATCTTCCGCCCCGAAGTGCCGCTGTATGCAGAGGCACCGGCCGTCGCGCGGCAACTCGGCCTGCTGCAGATCGACACGTTCCATGACCGGCAGGGCGAACAGGGGCTGCTGAGCGAGAGTGGCCCGATGCCTGCGTCGTGGGCGCGCGTGTGGGGCGGCAACAGCAACATCAAGCAGAAGGGCGACGCGACGCCGTCGTTCGACGGCACGGTGTGGGGGATGCAGGTCGGCCAGGATCTGTATGCGGACAACAGCCCGAGCGGTCATCGCAATCACTACGGCTTTTTCGTCGGTTTCGCGCGCGCGGTCGGCGACGTGAACGGCTTCGCGCTCGCGCAGCCCGATCTGGGCGTCGGCACGCTGCAGATCAATTCGTACAACCTCGGCGGCTACTGGACGCATATCGGCCCGGGCGGCTGGTACACGGACGCCGTCGTGATGGGCAGTGCGCTGACGGTGCGCACGCACTCGAACGACAACGTGAACGGCTCGACGGACGGCAACGCGTTCACGGGTTCGGTGGAGGCCGGCTTTCCGGTCGCGCTCGGCTACGGGCTGACGCTGGAGCCGCAGGCGCAACTCGTATGGCAGTACCTGTCGCTCGGCAGGTTCAACGACGGGGTGTCGGACGTGACGTGGAACAACGGCAACACGTTCGTCGGCCGGATCGGCGCACGGCTGCAATGGGCGTTCGACGCGAACGGCGTGAGCTGGAAGCCTTACCTGCGCGTGAACGTGCTGCGCTCGTTCGGTGCCGACGACAAGACCACGTTCGGCGGCTCGACGACGATCGGCACGCAGGTCGGGCAGACGGCCGGGCAGATCGGTGCGGGGCTGGTCGCGCAGTTGACGAAGCGCGGCAGCGTGTATGCGACGGTCAGCTACCTGACGAACCTCGGCGGCGAGCATCAGCGCACGATTACCGGCAATGCGGGCGTGCGCTGGGCGTGGTGACCGCGTCCCGACGACGGTGCCCGGATCGAATGGATCACCGTTGACGGCGATCGGGTGCGAAAGGACGACACACTATGCATGCTGAGAGCTGCTGCGGTCGGTCGGAATTCAATGAGCCGCCCCGTACGCGAGCGCCAATTTGACAAACGCCAGAGCCGCCGCCGTCCGGTACGCGCCCTTGCGCTGCAGCAGAACCGCCGTTCGTCGCAGCCGCGATGGTTCGAGCTCAATCGAGACCAGAGCGTCCCGATCGCCGGCAATCTTCGTCGGTAGCAGAGTCACAAGGTTCGTGCGCTGCACGATCTCGATCACCGTGCTGAGCGAGTTGGACTCCATCAGAACACGCGGTCGCACGTTGTGCTGCCGGAAGTAGCGATTGATCCAAATCGTGTAATGCCTGTCGCGCATAGTGGTAATACACCTCCCCCGCATCTGTCAGTCGCGTCACACGCCCTGTCCGGTCGAACAACTGTGTGCCGAGCGTCTCCTCCAGTTGCCGCATCTGTTGTGATAGCGCGGGCTGCGAAACGTACAGTATGTTCCCGGCACGCGTGAAGCTGCGGTGTTCGGCCACGGCCAGAAAGTAGCGGATGCGACGCAGTTGCATGTCTTCTCCTATAAATTTCTCTTATTAATGCGATCACAAATCAGACTTTTACCTTATCGAAAGTCCTGCGTAACCTTCACTCCATCGATTCACCAACCAGCACGGAGGATTTGCAATGCAGGACATCATTGAAGGCTTTCTCAAATTCCAGCGTGAAGCCTTTCCTGAGCGCGCCGGACTGTTTAAGGATCTAGCCAACCAACAGAACCCGCGTGCGTTGTTTATCTCTTGTTCAGACAGCCGCCTCGTACCGGAACTCGTGACGCAGCGCGAGCCGGGCGACCTTTTCGTGATCCGCAATGCCGGCAATATCGTGCCGCCTTATGGCCCGGAGCCGGGCGGTGTATCGGCATCCATCGAATACGCGGTCGCCGCGCTGCGCGTGTCGGACGTCGTGATCTGCGGTCACTCCGATTGCGGCGCGATGACCGCGATCGCGACCTGCAAGTGCATGGAGCAAATGCCGGCCGTCGGCAACTGGCTGCGCTACGCAGACTCCGCGCGCGTCGTGAACGAGGTGCGCATGCATCAGAGCGAAGTCGACCGAATCGACGCGATGGTGCGCGAGAACGTGATCGCACAGCTCGCGAATATCAAGACACACCCGTCCGTGCGCCTCGCGCTCGAAGAAGGGCGCCTCGCACTGCACGGATGGGTCTATGACATAGAGTCCGGCCGTATCGACGCGTACGACGGTGCGACCAGACGGTTCATTTCTCTCGCGGACCATCCTGGAGCCTGCGCGACCCCTGGCCAGCGCCCTATCGCTGCCTGATCTTTTCCTCTCAACCTAACGAGGTATCCCCATGATCCAGTTCCAACACAGTCAGACTGCCCGTCAAGCTCTTTCCGAAACCGTCATCGCTGCAAAGATGCGCAAGAACCTGTCGTTCGCTGAGCTCGCCGAAGGCACGAGCCTGAGCGAAGCATTCGTCACCGCCGCGCTGCTCGGCCAGCATGCGCTGCCGGCCGACGCCGCCCGCGTCGTCGCCGACAAGCTCGATCTCGACGCCGCTGCGGTGCTGCTGCTGCAGACTATCCCGCTGCGCGGCTGCATTGAAGACCGAGTGCCGACCGACCCGACCATCTATCGCTTCTACGAGATGATCCAAGTGTACGGTACGACGCTGAAGGCGCTCGTTCACGAGAAATTCGGCGACGGCATCATCAGCGCTATCAATTTCAAGCTGGACGTGAAGAAGGTCGACGATCGGGAAGGGGGGGCACGGGCGGTGATCACGCTCGATGGAAAGTACTTACCGACCAAGCCCTTCTAAGAGTTTGATTGGCATGCCCGATGGCTGGCGTGCGGCGTCAGCTGGACCGCTGCCGCCATCCGCTCAATACTAGCGTCGTCGAAGGCATCAATAACACCATCAAGGTCATCAAGCGCAGGGCCTTTGGGTACTGCGACGGGGAATACTTCTTCCTCAAGATTCGCGCCGAGTTTCCCGGAATTTTGCAATGAACCAAGTTTTTTGGTGAGGTGCTATCGTTCGGTATTGCTTGCGGCCCGTCGTCGGCTTCAAACAGATGTCCGGAATATCAAGAACCAATCTCAATCCGTCAATTGCGGGGTCCAGTATCTATCGAACGCCCTTCGATCCAGACTTCCTCGATATTCAGTTTCTGGTCGAGCACGACGTAGTCGGCCCATGCGCCAGGAGTAAGCCGCCCACGATCCTGCAGCCCCAGAAAGTCCGCCGGATATCTGGAAACGCGGTTGGATGCATCATTAATAGGCATGCCAAGAGACACGAGATTTCTCAGTGCCACATCCATCGTCAGTGTGCTTGCGGCCAGAGTCCCATCCGCTAGCCGAACCCCCTGGAGGCAGCGCTGTAAGAATACGCGCTGCGCTCCCAGCGAGTATTCGCCTTCGGGCATGCCAACGGCTGAGCATGAATCAGTGACGCAATACAGCTTCGGAATAGCGCGGAAAGCTGCCCTGACAGCTGCGGGATGGACGTGGAGCAGGTCGGGAATAAGCTCAGCGTACTCGGCGTGAGCCAATGCCGTCCCGACAAGTCCTGGAGAGCGATGATGCAGGGAGCTCATGGCATTGAACAGATGCGCAAACCCGCTGGCGCCGCATTGAATGGCCGCAACTCCTTGTTCGTAGGTCCCCTTCGAATGTCCCAGCTGGACCCGGATTCCGCGCTTTACGAGAGTGTGGATGGTTTCGAGATGCCCTTCGATTTCGGGCGCGAGCGTAACCACCCGCACTGTGGCGAGCTTGAGAAGCTCTTCGATTTCCACCAGAACTGCCGGTCGTGCGTGTCGTGGCTGGGCGCCCAACTTGTCCGGATTGAGAAAGGGTCCCTCCAGGTGTATCCCGAGCAACCTTGCGCATTGGGGTGGGCGGACCTTGTTTTCCACCGCCCCGAGTGCCGCCATCGCACCGCGAAGCTTGTCTTCTGGCGCAGTCATTGTTGTTGCAAGAAAGGCGGTTGTACCAGTCCTTGCATGCGTTGTGGCGATCACATCTGCGGCGTGCTCACCTTCCATGAAATCGAAGCCGCCAGCACCGTGAACGTGCAGGTCGATGAACCCTGGCAAGATATATCCTTGTCCCGGGACGGGGGAATCGCATGACTCTGCGTGGATTCCGGTGATGGTGCCGTCGGCGCCGGATTCAAGCGTTCCGAACGCCCAGCCTGTCGATGTCAGGATGTTCTTCATTCGATTTGCCAGATCCTCTCGTCAGAAAAATGGAATGGAGCAAATTAAACGCCGTCGACGATCATGTGTCCAATGACATTTAGTGGGTGCAGTGATACGTTTCACACATGGAAATCTCTCTACTTCGTTCATTTCTCGTACTTGCGTCGACGCCGAATTTCGGCAAGGCAGCGGTTATCTTGAACCTTTCCCAACCGGCGCTCAGCCGGCAGATCAGCAAACTCGAAGAGGAGCTCGGGGGGCGTCTGTTTACCAGGGGGCGAAGAGGAGCTCAGTTGACCGAGCTTGGCCAGATTTTCGTAGTCGAATCGAGACAACTCGTAGACCAGCACGATACGCTTCTCAAGCGTGGACGTCGCATAGCCACCGGAGAAGTGGGCGAGCTTCGTATCGGATTTGGATTCTGGGCGATCAACATTGTCACCAAGTCAGTACTGCGTTTTCGACACTTGTATCCGGACGTCCGGGTTCAACTTAGCGATCTGTCATCTGCCGATCAGGCCAAGGGGCTGACGGACGGATCGCTCGATATCGCGTTTATGCGACTGACGAAGGACAGGACGTTGCAACAATCTTGTTTGACTACAGATTATCCCGTATTTGTCTTGCCACATGACTTCCCGATGGCTGACAGTATGGTTTCCATGAAAACACTTTTCGATCAACCGTTTGTCTTGATCGCCCGTGACAGAGCACCGGACTTTCATAGGACAGCCATGATGCTGTTCGAGCGCTACGAGATTCACCCGCATCTGATTCAGGAGGCTAACGAGTTTTATTCGGTTCAAGCGTTGGTTATGGCTGGGCTGGGCGTTTCGTTGATGCCTGCATCTGCAGTCAACCTGTCAATTGAGGGATTACGCCTGCGATTCGTTCCTGCGAGCAGACGAAAATGGGAACTTGGCGTGGCCGTACGGAAGGGGTATCTGCCGGCGCCAACGAAACGATTCCTGGATCTGGTAGGAATCGAATGATCATAAATTGTACGGAAGACCTCTGATCGCGAGAATCTAAATGGCTCGAAGCGCCCGCCGGCGATGCGCCTACGACCTCTGATGGAACCAGAATCCTTGGCATAGAGTGCCACGCCAACAAGGGCGCAGATTTGGCGCCGATTGAGATGGCCCAGTTCAGGCAATTCCGCAATCAAGGTCGTCGCGGCGACGCGGCCGACGCCTGACACGTCTGGAGATGACGGCGCGGTGCTGCTCGACGCGACCGAGCATCTTGACGTCGACATCGTCAAGCTGACACGCGATGGCTTCGAGCAGCGCTTGGATGCTCGAACGTGTGACCGGAGCCGCCAGATCCTGCTGCGGGATCGCTCAGCGGAAGTACGAAGCGCTCGGCGGATTCAACCGGTCGATGCAACAGCTTGATGGAATCGTTCAGCCGGTGTATCGAAGTTTAGTGTTTTGCGTGGACGTTCGTTGAGCCACCGGGCAATGGCGTTAAGCTTGGCTTGCGAGTAGGCAGAGAGGTCCGTTCCTTTTGGGAGGTACTGTCTCAGAAGCCCATTCGTGTTATTGTTCGTGCCGCGTTGCCAGGGATGCAGGGGATCGCAGAAGTAGACCTTGATGTCCGTCGCGACAGTGAAGCGCTTGTGGCCAGCCATCTCCGTGCCCCGATCCCACGTCAGCGATTTATCCAATTCCTGTGGAAGCTTGCCGGCGTGTCTTATCAGAGCATTGACGACAGCCTCAGAGTCCTTGCTGGCAATCTTTACCAACATCACGAACCGGGTCTGGCGTTCGACGAGTGTTGCAATCTGACTGTTGGCGTTGCCGAACAGCAGATCGCCTTCCCAGTGCCCGGGTATGGCTCGATCCTCGGCTGTGCCCGGGCGTTCACTGATTGATATGGCATCGCGGATGTTCGTGCGGTCCTCGGTCTTCAGTGTGTGTTGACGCGATCGACGCATGGCCCGAGAACGGCGCAGGTGTTCCAACAGCTCTCTTTTCAGCGCACCACGGGCCTGGATGTAGAGGCTCCGATAGATAGTCTCGTGCGACACCTGATTGAACCGCACCGGGAATCGTGGAGGCTGGTTGGTTTAAGTTAATGCAGGCACGTCAGCGGCATTTCTGAGTTGCCTGTAGGAGTTTGCCTCAGCCTCAGCGGGCGGGATATAGCCGAGCGGTTCCATCAGCCGATGATGGCTGTACCAGGCCACCCATTCCAGCGTCGCCAGTTCGACGGATTCCCTCGTTTTCCACGGGGCGCGCGGATGAATCAGTTCCGTCTTATACAGGCTGTTGATCGTTTCAGCCAGCGCGCTGGCGTAGCTGTCGCCTCGACTGCTGACCAACGGCTCGATGCCAGCCTCGGCCGGCTGCTCGTTGTAGCGAATGCGGACGTATTCGGCGGATTCAACCGGTTGGTGCGCGTACAGCGCCCAGTCGAGTGCGTCCAGAACAAAGTCCGCGGTCATCGACGATCTGACGCGCCAGCCAGCGATACGACACGTGAACACGTGGATCACGAATGCCACATACAGTCAGCCTTGCCATGTCGAGACATACGCAAAATCCAACACCCAGAACTGGTTCGACCAGTCGGCCTTGAACTGCCGTTGACTCGGTCGAGTAGGCATGATGCGATCGCATCGGAAATCCTTGTGCGACCTCGCCTACCGCGAACTGCGCCGCGCAAACCCTGCAGGTTCATCAACCGTCCGATCGAGCAGCGTGCCACTGCAATGCCTTCCCGGTTCATCCGTTTACAGACCTTCGGCACTCCGTAGCCTTGCATGTTGGCCGGCGAAATACGCCTGATCCCCGGTTGCAAAAGCTCATTGCATTTTGCGTGAGCACAGCGCTTCGATGGATCGCAAAGCGTCGGCAGCCCGACGGGGCAATCCGCAAGATCTTGCTGATCAGCTCGCCCCGAAGATGTCGCGATGCTGATCAATGAAAGCCTTCAGGACTTGAAACGGTGGTCGGCCTCTGCCTGGGCGAAAAACGTGCTCGCCAGCTTGCGTATCTCGTTGGCTCAGGCCACCGGACTCGGTGCCGTCGCTGCACCAGACGATACGACCGATTGCCACCCTTGGCGGCTACCTGAATTGTCGCCATGATCCACCGCCCGGCGCCACTACCATCTGGCGATGGCTTCCGCGTCTTGCACGAAATCACTGAGATGTTCCGCATCTCTAATTCAGGTTCGTAACTTGTGGGTAGGGCTCAGGCCTAAAGGCGAGCGAGGATGCAACAAAACCGCATCCCCGTCACCCCCCACGCACAACCTTCGCCGCTCCGTGCACAAGCGCCAATTCGACAAATGCCAATGCCGCCGCTGTCCGGTACGCGCCCTTGCGCTGCAGCAGAACCGCCGTTCTGCGCAGCGGCGATGGTTCTAACGCAATCGAGACCAGATCACCTTCGTCACCGGCAATCTTCGCCGGTAGCAGCGTCGCTAGGTTCGTGCGCCGCACGATCTCGATCACGGTGCTCAGGGAGTTCGACTCCATTAGCACGCGTGGCCGAACGTCGTGCTGCCGGCAATAGCGATCGATCTGCCCGCGTGTCACAAACTCGGCAGTGAGCAGTACCAGCGACACATCGTTCAGCGTGAGCAGGCCTACCGAGTGCATTTTCGCGAACGCGTGCTCCCGGTTCACGACCAGCGCGAGCGTCTCCACCAGCAATTTTTGCACGTCGATATCCGCGGCGCTCACGTCCTCAAACGCGATACCGACGTCCAGTTCGTCGTCGACAAGCAACGTCTCCATGCGCTCCTGCGACATCTCCTTCAATGAGAGTGCGATCTCCGGATAGCGACTGTGGTAGTCCTCGACGAGCGGCCCGACGAGATAGGTTGCAAACGTCGGCGTGACCGCGATCCGCAGCGAGCCGCGGCTCAGATCGTGAACGTCGTGGATGGCACGATGCCCCTCCTCCAGATCGTGCAACGCCTGCCGCGCATAGCGGGAATACACTGCGCCTGCATCCGTCAGTCGCGTCACGCGTCCCGTCCGGTCGAATAACTGCGCACCGAGTGTCTCTTCCAGTTGCCGAATCTGTTGCGACAGTGCGGGCTGCGAAACGTATAGGGCATTCGCGGCGCGCGTGAAGCTGCGGTGTTCGGCCACGGCCAAAAAGTAGCGGATGTGTCGCAGCAGCATGTCCATTCCTATAAGTCTGTCTTATGGACTCGATAAAAATCAGTCCTTTATCCAATTGAAAGCGAGGCGTAATCTTCGCTCCATTGAGTCGCCAATCAACACGGAGGACATACCATGCAGGACATCATCGAAGGCTTTCTCAAATTCCAGCGTGAAGCCTTTCCCGAACGCGCCGGTCTGTTCAAGGGTCTCGCCAACCAGCAGAATCCGCGCGCGTTGTTCATCTCCTGTTCGGACAGCCGGCTCGTGCCCGAACTCGTCACGCAGCGCGAACCGGGCGATCTGTTCGTAGTCCGGAATGCGGCAACATCGTTCCGTCGTATGGCCCGGAGCCGGGCGGTGTATCGGCATCCGTCGAATATGCGGTCGCCGCTTTGCGCGTGTCAGACGTCGTGATCTGCGGACACTCCGATCTCGGTGCGATGACCGCGATTGCGACCTGCCAGTGCATGGAGCACCTGCCGGCCGTTGGCCACTGGCTGCGCTACGCCGATTCCGCGCGTGTCGCGAACGGGGCACGCACGCACCAGAGCGAGCACGATCGACTCGACTCGATGGGCCGCGAGAACGTGATCGCGCAGCTGGCGAACATCAGCACTCATCCGTCCGTTCGTCTCGCGCTCGAAGAAGGGCGCCTCGCACTGCACGGATGGGTCTATGACATAGAGTCCGGCCGTATCGACGCGTACGACGGTGCGACCAGACAGTTCGCTTCTCTCGCGGACCATCCCGGAGTCTGCGCGCCCCTTGGCCAGCGCCATATCACTGCCTGATCTTTTCTTCTCAACCTAACGAGGTATCTCAATGATTCAGTCCCAACTTAGCCAAACCACCCGTCAAGTCCTTTCCGAAACCCTCATCGAAGCAAAGGTGCGCAAGAACCTGTCGTTCGCTCAACTCGCCGAAGGCACAAACCTGAGCGAAGCATTCGTCACTGCCGCGCTGCTCGGCCAGCATGCGCTGCCGGCCAACGCCGCCCGCGTTGTCGCCGACAAGCTCGGTCTCGAGGAGGACGCGATGCTGCTGTTGCAAGCCATCCCGCTGCGTGGCTGCATTGAAGAGCGAGTGCCGACAGACCCGACCATCTGTCGCTTCTACGAGATGATCCAGGTTTACGGCACGACGCTGAAGGCGCTCGTTCACGAGAAATTCGGCGACGGCATCATCAGCGCGATCAACTTCAAGCTCGACGTAAAGAAGGTCGAAGATCCGGAAGGCGGCTTACGCGCTGTGGTCACGTTCGACGGGAAGTACTTGCCGACCAAGCCCTTCTAAGTGATTGATTGATACGCCAGGCCGATGGCGTGCGGTGCCGGCCGCGTGAGACGCGCCTATGTCGCTCCACACTTGCATTCACGCGACCGCGCTTGCTTATCTCACCGTCGGCAGCGGGGGCTCACCTGCCGTCGTTGCGTTGCGTGCCCAATCGGCGAATTCTCTGTCGTAGCGGCGACCGATGTACGCGACATAGTTCTCGTAACCGTCGTAATCGCCAGCACGGAAGCGTGACACGATTGTGTCGACATCGGCGCGATGGCGCTCGAACATGAAGCGCGTCGCCATGTAACTCCATCGATATGCACGCGCGACGTAGTCGCTCGAGGAGTAACGCGTCTCGAGCACATCCGAGAACCGGTATGCACCCGTCTGCGCGGCGTCGATCGATTCCTGGTTGCCGTTCTTTCTAGACAGATATTCGGCAGCTCCCTCGATCCACCAGACAGTCGGCTTCGCGGTGCTCGATACGAAGTCGCCCGCCAAATTGTAGCGACCGTCAAGGTAATGTGTAAACTCGTGCTCGAGATTCCACACCTTGAAATCTGGTCGCAGCCACGATGCCTCGTGAGCGACGAATCGCGCCTGATTGCCGGGCACAGTCGGATCACCTTCGAGATAGATGCCGCCGTTGTCCGTGCTGACTCCGTAAATTGCCGAAGCATACTTGCGATAGTTCGCGTAGTCATCGAAGACGACAAGCTCGATCGTGTCGTTGCGATCGCCCACAACCGGCTTGCGTCCGGTCTTCATCATCCGATGGAAGTAATCGCCCTGCTGCGCGACCGCCGCGCATACTGACTGCAGCTGCGGCACCGTCATGTCCTGTGCGAGAATACGCACGCTCGTGCTACACGCGTAACGATGCGTGAGTACCGCGTCGGTCAGCCGCCTCTTGTAGTCGCAAGTGCCGTAGTCCGCGCAGTTGCCAGGATCGTCATAGTCGGCCGCTTCAGCCGCCGTGAGCCACTGATCGCTGTCCGCGCCCGTCATACTCGTCGAAGCGAGCATGTCCTGGACCATCCTCTTCACCCGCGGCTTCTGTGTCGGATAGCGGAGAAAGCGAAATGCTTCGCGCGTCGCGTCGGCTAGCTGGTAGGCGGCGCTCGTGTTCGAAAGGCTCGCGCGGTTCGCCGCGGCGAAGCGATTGAGCGTCTCCGGCAGTGTCGCATCGCTGTCGAGCATCTGCTGCGCGTCGCTGCGCTGATGCGCGTAGAAGAACACCGTCAGCAAACCGGTGAAGCCATCTGCCGCACTCCGCTGCAGCAGCGGCGCCGCTGCCTGCGGATTCGTCGCGCTCGACGTATAGAGCGCAACGCGGTTCATCAGCGTCGGCAGATAGTATGCCTCGTCCTTCATGTTCGTGATGAGCTTCATCAATTCGTTCGCGGTGCTCGGTGCACGCGAATTCTCACGATATAGTGCATCACCGTCGAGGCTTCGCTTGATATACGGACGCAGCGACACCGCAAGATTCGGAATCGGGTTGGCGATGCCTGATACATCATATTGGTAATAAGCGGAACGCAGATAAATCAACAAATTTGCCAATATCAAATTGCTCGCATCATATCGATATACCTCTCGCACGAAACGATTCGCGACGGCATTTACATTTTCGGCATTAAAAACCCGCGCGGCCAACGTTTGGTCGACTGAGAACAGACCGTAGTGGCATTCGTAATCGGGAAGATTCGCGATGTAGTCGGCCAGTGCTGTGCCGCGATACTGAGTCATCACTGACATGTCGCGACAATCTGCACCTGGTGCGCTGCGTTTGCTGCGCTTGGCCGGCTGCAATTGTTGCAACGGCTTAGTCAATGCAGTGCGGTCCTGCTCGCTGAGCGGCAGGTTGTACGCGGCCTGTTCCGGCGAGACTGGCAGATTCTGCGGCACGCGCGGCATGAGCGCCTGCTTTTGCTGCGTCGGCAGCGTATTGGCCCACGCCGATCCAATCAGAGCCGCGAATACTGACATTGTGACAACAGCGGACCAACGAAAGGTTTTGCGAGAATTCTTGGCTATTGGCATTTGACTTGTCTCCAGTTATTTGGGAAACTCGACGATATATTACATTTTGCTTACATGTCAATTTCAATTTATATCGTTTAGAATATCAACTCAAAAATCTCATGATGAACTGCACCTTCAAAGTCGGATTTCTCCGGTCTGACGTTTTGGGGCATTTGTCATGGCGAAGTGCCGCGAGGAGCTTCGACGACAAGTCGTTCAAGCACATCTGATGGAGGTGCTTGGCTCGATCCGACTGGCGAAACGTCACTCCCTGATGTACGTGAGATTCGGGTAGGGTCAGCTTCGTCATGACCGTGCGCGATGAACACCCGAGACCGAGAGCCGGCCGAACCAACGTATGTCGATGACGCCGGCTGGATGCTGTCGGCTGGTAACGCGGAGGCTGCGGGCAAGAGCCCATTACTATTTTCCCGTCTCGATAATCGGGGTTTTGGCCAGCCAAGCCCGGCATGATTCCCGCCCCCAGTCGCAGTCGTGATCCCGGGAGGGGGCCGGGCCTGGTGGGTGCCTGGTGATCGCTGATAGGGGTCCGGCCGGGATATCCCGACACCGTCCGGAACGTGGATGCCGTGACTTGCCACCGTTGTTGCAGGCCAATCCGTTCACTCTGCGCAAACTGCGATGCAAGACACACAACAATGTGATGCAGTCGCTGTCTTCGTCGGCGTCGATATCGGTATAGGCCAGCATCACGCCGTCGCACTCGATCGAAACGGCGAACGTCTGTACAAAAAGGCACTACCCAACGACGCAGCCAAGCCGCGTGCCCTCATCGCTGAACTCAAGACTCACGGCCGACTCCTGTTCATCGCCAACCAACCCTCCACCATCGGCGCGCTCCCAGTGGCCGTCGCCCGCGCTGAAGGCATACTCGTCGCCTATCTGCCGGGACTAGCTGTGAAGCGTCAAGAGGTTGTTTCTCGACGCGGGAAGTCTGGCCATCGGCGCAATTCCTCCGATGGCGCTGTGGGCACGATGCCAGTTGTAGTGATGCTGCCAGCTTGCCAAGGCATCGCTGCGGTGGGCGGAGCTTTGGTATGTCCAGGCGTATGCCCACTCGCGCAAGGCCGATTGGATGAAACGCTCAGCCTTACCGTTGGTCTGCGGACGATACGCCCGTGTAAATTTGTGCCGGATACCCAGTAATTGATAAAACCGAAGGCCTCGGTAAAACTGGCGGGCTTTCTTGAGGTCGCCGCCACGAAGCTACATTGACGTCGTCGCAATCAACAAGTGCCGCAGGTTGTCGCGCACATTCAGAAGATCGGAGCCGCGTGCGAAAGCGTGACCGCCCACCAGTCAACGAAAACTGAACGCTGATGAAAGCGATTCTCAAGCCACCGTCCCGCGCTCGCCTTCGGATCAGGATGATGCGCTTCAGAGGAGCAACAACGCGGCAGACGCGACGCAGGTCGGCACAATGGTCGCCGCAAGCAACCCGATCACACTCACCGATTCGTCCTCGAAGCCGCTACGAACGATGGCGAGGCCGGCCGGGTTCGGTGCATTGGCGATCACCGTCAGCCCGCCGCCAGCCACCGCTCCGGCTACGAGCATGTACTTCGCCTCGTCCGGCATGCCCGTGATCAACGAGCCGAGATAGGTGATCGCCGCGTTGTCCATGACGGCGGTCAGGCCGAGCGCGCCCGCATACAGCGCATAGGCATCCATCGAACTGACGATCGGTTGCAGCCACCACTGCTGTAGCCCGCCGAGCACAACGAGCCCGCCGAGGAAGAACGCGACGAGCAGACTCTCGCGCAGCATCAGCGGCGACTGGTAACGCTCGTACGCGGCCGTGAAGCCGAGGAAGAACAGCAGCAAGCCGATGAACACGACAGGATGATGTGCGCCGAGCACGACACCGACCAGGAAGCCAAGATGGATCAGCGTCACCCCGGCCGGCACCTGCACGCCGCCCGCGTCCCCGGCGGCTGCCGGGGCCTTGGCGAGCGCGCCGCGCATCAGCGCCGTCAGTACCGTCGCGTTGACCACTACCGCCACCACGGCCTTCCAGCCGAACTGCGCCGCCATGAACGTGCTGTCCCAACCCCACGCGGATGCAACCATCAACACGGGCGGCGCCGCGTAAGCCGTCAGCGTACCGCCGATCGACACATTGACGAACAGCACGCCAAGCGCGAGGTACTTCCAGCGTTCCGCGATCGGCGTTCGGAACAACCGGCCGCGCAGGATCAGTGCGGCGAGCGTCATTGCAGCCGGCTCGGTGATGAGCGACCCGAGCAGCGGAATCAATGTCAGCGACAGCCAGACCACGGCCACGGTCGTATCAACAGGAATCACGCGGGCAATCCGCAGCACGAGATCCGTGACGGCGTCGAGGATCGGCTTGCTCGCGGCGATTACCATGATCGTGAACACGAACAGCGGCTCGGCGAATTCGCGCGACTCCGCATAATCAAGCGCGAGCTTCGGGCCAGCGAACACAGTTATCGCGATCAGCAGCACGAGCGCCCAGAAGCCGAATACTACCTCGACCTCGCCGAGGAAGTGGAACAGCCCCGCGTGGCGCGGGTGGCGATGCGCGAGCACTTCGAAGCGCTTTGCGAGGAACGTATGCAGCAGCGCAAGACCGAAGATGACCGCGCCAACTATTTCGACGATGTGAGGCATGGCGGATTCCCACGAATGGACCTGCGCGTTGGTCCGGTTAAAGAAAAAAGCTCGTACGACCGACCGTTACACGGTAAGGACTAGACTTTCTGGCCGCCACCCAAGGAATCGTGTCGGCATGCGCCTATCTCTTCCGGAAGAGCGATGGAAAAGGAAAGAAAATTTCTCGGATAATCTGCGGACGATTGTAAACAGGAAAGCGTCTTGCGACTGCCATCCGTGTACGAAAGCACATCGTTCCAGTACGACAACAGCGCTTCTAATTTTGCACCGCACCATGAAGCGAGCGAGAAAGCACTTGTGAATAATTGCATGCCGCCATTTCGTGGTGGTAATGTTCGCGGATAATATCGCATCACTGAATGATCTGGATACGCTCATGCAAATCGACACCTACGGCACACTCGTCGCGGCGTCTCTCGATTTGCTGCTTGGTCAATGGCTAGTCACACGCATCGGCCTGCTCCGTGCCTACACGATCCCAGAGGCTGTCGCGGGCGGGCTGATCGTCGCGTTGGTGCTCACCGCGCTGCGTGGTGTCAGCGGCGTCGAAGTTCGTTTCGGCACGGCGATGCAAACGCCACTGTTGCTCGCGTTCTTTGCATCGATCGGCCTCAACGCGAAACTGTCGAGCCTCAAGTCTAGCGGCCCGATTCTGGTGCGCTTCCTGCTTGTTGTGTCGGGCCTGCTGATCCTGCAGGATGCGATCGGCATTGAGCTCGCGAAAGCGATCGGCCTCGACTCGCTACTCAGGCTGCTGGCCGGGTCGGTCACGCTGTCGGGCGGGCATGGCACAGGCGCCGCGTGTAGCAAGGTATTCAGCGAACATCATGGCCTGCAGTCGGCAACCGAAGTCGCGATCGCGTGCGCAACCTTCGGACTCGTGTTGGCTTGCCTGCTCGGTGGCCCGATCGCGAATCTGCTGGCGCGCAACCTGGCAACACCCGGCGTCACGGCACCGCATGCGCTGCAAGTCACCGCCGGCGACATCGGTAGCTTCGAGCATCCGAAGGAACTGCAGTCGATGACGCCGTCGGCGTTCATCAACACCCTCGCGCTGCTCGCGATCGCGCTGTCGGGGCACGGCGCTCGAATCGCTGATCCGCGGCACGGTTTTCGAGCTACCGACCTTCGTGTGTGTACTGTTTGTCGGCGTGCCGTTGCGCAACGGTCTCGCGCTGATCCGCTGGTGCGTCTCTGAACACGTCGCGCTGCTAGGCAACGTCAGCCTGTCGTTGTTCCTTGTGATGGCGCTGATGACTCTGCGGTTATGGGAGCTCGCGTCGCTCGTGCTGCCGATGCTCACGCTGCTCGGTGGGCAAGTCGTGTTGATGGTGGTCTATTCAATCTTCGTGACGTTCCGCTTGATGGGGAGAAACTACGATGCCGCCGTGCTCGCGGCCGGTCATTGCGGCTTCGGGCTCGGCGCGACACCCAGCGCGATTGCGAATATGCAGGCGGTGACCGCGCGCTTCGGGCCATCACACATGACTTTCGTCGTTGTGCCGATGGTCAGCGCGTTCTTCATCGACATCGCGAATGCGATAGTGATCAAGTTTTTTCTGGCACTACCGATCTATGGCTGATGCCTCGCTTCGTATCGAATGCGCGAAAATCTGGAAAATTACTTCAACGGAAACGACAATTCGTTATATTTTTGACCAGTCAAATAGATCTAAACGGTGCTCTGTGGCAACCTTACCATCTCTATATCTTGAATAGCGGAGAATTATGTCAGCCAATTTTCAACAAGAAGTACTTCATCTCATTCTTCAGTTTTCGAATATGACCGATTCGAGCCAGCAGCGGTTCATTTCATTGATGAACCAGTATCTATTTGCGTCGCTATCGCGACGCCAGACAATGAAGAAGGAATGGAAAGCTACTTCCGTATTTTCCCCCTCTAATCCAGAATCAGAATTATTCTCGTTCGGAAGTAGAGATTTCCGGCTTGATTGAGTGATCGGGCGAGACGGATTTCCTTGCCTGACGGGAGAATTCGGCAGGCGTCATCCACTGTAATGCGGAGTGGGGACGAACCTCGTAATAGTAGGTTCGCCAGTCGTCGATTTTGCTCCGCGTGTCGGCCAATGAAAAGAACCAATGCACGTTCAGGCATTTCTGCGCGGAAGTGTTCGTTAAAGCTTTCGACATTGGCGTTGTCAGTTGGTGTGCCCGGTCGGCCGAACCCCCGTTCAACGCCGTGTTCATAGGCCCAGCGATCCATTGCCTTCGAGATGAACTCGCTGCCGTTGTCGACCTTGACCGTGGCAAGGTACCCGCGCATGGCGGTGATACGCGTCAGCGCTTCGACCACGTGTTCCCCCCTTCAGACTCTGGCCGACCTCGATGGCCAGGCATTCCTGTGTGTAATTGTCGACGACGGTCAGTGTCCGAAGACGTCGCCCATCAAACAGGGCATCTGCAACTAATGGTATGGTCCACCCGCTTCTTCTATCGTAGTGGCGCTACCACCCATGGAGGCTGCCATGAACTCGGTCACGTTAGGAATCGATCTCGG
>NZ_JBEPLH010000029.1:0-83601 GCF_040545135.1 Burkholderia sp. 572
GGGGCGGGGGGCCGGGTCGCCGCCCCTCCTGCTGGTGCTTCACGCGGGCCGCGGCCCCCGGCGCCCCGGCCCGGCCGCCCCCGCGACGACGATTACCTTACTTCACGGGGGTGAGGACCGGCGCGCCTTTGTTCTTGATCAGGAACACGACGAATTTTGCCGGCTTCGTGCTGCTGGCATTCCGCCCGACCGTGTGGACGTCCTCCGGGCCTTCGTGGAACGTGTCGCCGGCGTGGAGCGTGACCTCCTTGCCGCCGTTCAGGCCCATCACGATGCTGCCGTCGAGCACGTAGACGAACGCGTGCGCGTCGTGACGATGAACGGGGTCGACGCTGCCGGGCGGATAGTCCACGACGATCATCTGGACTTCCTTGCCCGGATACTCGGGCAACGGCTCCGTGGTCAGCGGCGTGACCTTCGCTTGCGGTGCGGCGACGGCCGGCTGAACGGCCATCAGCAGCGACGATACCAGCGGCGCGAGTACGAGCATGATGCGTTTCATGTCGTCACTCCAGGTTGGCCTTGTCGAGCCCGAACATCTTGTCGAACGATCCCGGCGCGATGCGGAATGCGACATTCAGCCGGTTCCAGCTATTGATGGCGCCCACGAGGACGGTGAGATCCGACAATTCCTGCTCGGAATAGTGTTCCCGTACGCGTGCGTAGAGATCGTCCGGCACGCCATGCGCAGGGAGGCGGGTCAGTACCTCGGTCCATTCCAGCGCGGCGCGCTCGCGGGGTGAAAACAGCGTCGATTCGAGCCAGATCGCGACGTGATGCAGGCGCAATTCACGCTCGCCATGAATCTTTGCCATCTTGATGTGCATGTCGACGCAGAATGCGCAGCCGTTGAGCTGCGATGCCCGGATCTCGACGAGCTCGCGGACCGGCGCCTCGATCGTCGTCTTCTGAAACAAGCCGTCCAGCTCGATGAGCTTCCTGACCAGTTCCGGCGATTGCTGAAAGTAGTTGATACGTTGCGTCATGATCTGTTCTCCTGATCGGTTGAAGCGGTGCCGTGGGCGCGTCGGATGGCGATTCGCCGCAGCACCTGCCCGGCAACCATCGTAATCGTGCGTCCCGGGAGCTAGTAGTGCCGGCAAGGTGCGCACTCTGTTGCCGCTTCCGAACCAATCGCCCATCATGCCGACACGGCGATGAAGCCGCATATGCCTTGTCGTGCCATCTTCGTATAAGGACAGAGACGTTCGGTGTCGCGTACGAGACCTTCCGCGACGGGCAACTCGACACCCGGCATGCGGACGGTGACGTTGGCAACCAGCGCATATCCGCCATCTACCGGATCGCGGCCGAACGAGACTTCGACGGTGACGGTCGTTTCCCGGACATCGACCCGCGCGCGTTGCGCCAGCAGGCTCAGCGCGCCGTGAAAGCACGCGGCGTAACCGGCGGCAAAAAGCTGCTCGGGATTGGTGCCGCCGCCCGGGCCGCCCAGTTCGGCGGGCAAGCGCAGATCGAGGACGAGACTGCCGTCGTCGGATTTCGCGACGCCCGATGCACGGCCGTGCCTGGACGTGCCGCCAGAGACCGTGACCGTGGTCGTGTAGAGCGGGGAGAATTCCTTCCCGCGATATTTGTCGAGCAGTGTCAGCGGCGGAGGTTGCAACCTCTCGTTCTCCATATGCCTCCCGGTTGCCGGTATGGCCAACGCGAGCGGCTCTCGAACCTTGGGTATCGAGGCGATGCGTTGTTCTTCGAAGCGAATCAGCGCAACGGCGCAGCGCTTGCCTGCCAGTCAATCCCCACGAGCGCCATCCCGTCGATGGACCACACGTACTTGCATGCTAGGCAAAGACGAGCCGACGCACCAGATCGACTCGGGATGCATGGTGTTGCCCGGTCCGCACCAATGCAGTCGATGGAAGGGTAGGGCGTGCAGGGCGGCCAGACCCTGGTCCAGACACCGGGTCGTCCGATCAGATGTCACGCGTGCGCGGGATGACAACCGCCTGGCCGTGCAGTGTGCCGTTGGCGTCGAGCAGTTGCCACAGCGTGGCTTCCTCGATCATGAAGCGCTGGCCTGACTTGGTGACCCGCACGCCCTTGTAGCCCGCCTCGTAGCCGAGCCGCTGTACGCGTGCGAGGAATTGCTGCCGCTCCTCGCGATTCGGGGCTTCTGCTGAGAGTCGGGACGGCAGTCGGGTGATTTCATCCCAGCTGTACCCGAACCGGCGCTGCGCGGCCTTGTTGCCGTAAATGAAGACCGGGTCGGGATCGGTGTTGTGCGCGAGTACCGCGAACGGCGCACGCTCATAGAGCCATTCGGTAGCTTCGTCCACGGGCATGGCTTGAGGCACCAGGGGGCGGCCAAGCAGCCGGGCGTAGCTGTCGGCAAGGAGCTGATAGAACGCTGGATCGCGATGGAGTGGAATCATCTGGGACATCTCGGCGGAGATTGTGGGGCCCGTCTGACTGTGAGGGTGCTTACGATACAGCATCTGCAGACGACTATTCCTGGTTAAATGATTTCCGCAACACGGACAATGACCAACGCCGCCGGAACGAGCGCCGCCTGAGCGCACAGCGTGCCGAGAACCCGCGCACCGGCGAGCGTCGTGATGGCCCGCCGGAAGCTGTTTTCCGATATCCGGCCTTCGATGACATCGTCGGTCATGACAGAAACCTGCGGGTCGATGACGACGGCCAGCACCACGGTCGCGAAGCCGTTGATGACGGACGACAGGTTCGCGCATGTCACCCTCAGGTCGGGTTTCAGGTAACCCGCATACAGCGACGCGAACACACCGACCGTCCAGATCGCCATGGCTGCCACGTTCAGCACGATGACTTTCCAGGACACGCCGGTGCTCGCGGTCAGTTGCGTGACGTTGTGGCGGGAAGGCAGTCGTGCGCCCACGCGAAGATAGTTGACGCCGGCGCGACTGCAGGCGTCCACCAGCAGCCGCGGAATCGAACGGTTCACCTGAAAGTGTTCGACGGCGCGGCTGAAATAACGCTGGAAAGTCGGGATCAGGAATGCGCCGGCAATGCTCGCCACGGTGGCGCTCAGCAGGAAGAGCCGAAAATCGGTGAGCAGCCCGCTGCCCATCCGATGCGCAATATCCATTTCGACCCGTTTCGCGATGAACGGCCCCTGAAAGGAGTTGGCCGTCCGGGAAACCAGCGCGATGATCCCGAACAAGGAAAACGACAGGGCGATCCGGCGCGTTCGAACGCCGGCGATCCGCACCGCATAGGCCAGTGTCGCGATCACATGGATGACGAATGTAAGCCCGCAAATGATCCAAAGCTGACTGTCCATGCTGTGACGGCGCGTTTAACGGAGGCATGAGTGTACCCGAGCAAAGTACCGGCCCGGTTGTCGCGAGGCGCGCAGTCGCGGGAGCGCAAGGCCCGGCTCGTCGAGGATCGGGGTGGGAGGACGCGCGAAGCCGGGGCAGCAAGAGTCGTGATGCCGATTCGGTCGTCCGCCGCACGAGCCGGGCGATACGCGCTGCTTCGGCGCATGAAGGCGCCATGGCAGTCATTGCGTGAAAAGCTGCTGCCCGGCGGCGCCGATTGCCGTGTCGTTCATCGCGATCATCGGTTCCACGTCGAAACCCGCGACACGCCATGCCTCGATGCCGCCGGTGAGCGGCAATGCGAGCTTGACGCCGGACAGCCGCAACTGCCTGGCCACCGACGCAGCAGACGCTTCGTGCGGACACGCACAATAGATGACCAGCGTCCGGTTCGTTCCATAACGCTCCATGATCTGGCGGGGCTGGCGTTCATCGGCGATCAGCGCGCCCGGAATGACAAACGGATCGCGCGTTCTCCATTCGGCGGAACGGATATCGATCACGGCCGGCCGCGGCTTGTTCGCGAGCAGCGCATGCAATTCGCCCGCGCTGATCCGCGCCTTCCCGAGCGCATTTGCCATCATCTGCCTGCGGCAGTAGCCATACAGAAAGTACAGCACCGGGGCGATGCCGATCACGACGAGCGCTTGCCAGCCGAGACGGGCGACAGTCGCGAAGATCGCATCGATCTGCGACGCGAACAGCGTGCCGATGGCGAGGCCGATCGACGCCCACAGTGCAATGCCGGCGCAATCGTGCAGGACGAAGGCGCGCACCCGGACGGCCATCGCACCGCAGAGCGGAACGGCAACGAGCGAAAGGCCGGGTACGAACCGCGCAACGACGAGCACGCGAACGCCCCAGCGCCCGAAAAAGCGCTCGGTCGTCGTGACGCACGCTTCGCGCGACGGCGACAGGCCGCAGACGGTGTGAAGCGTGCGCTTGCCATACCGTTTGCCTCCCTGGAACCAGACCAGATCGCCGAGCAGGCCGCCGATCACCGCGGCACCCAGTATCGTCAGGAAATGCAGCAGCGTCGACGACCCGACATGCGTGACGAGCGCGGTGCCCGCACCTACCGTGATCAACGTCGGTATGGCAGGCAACGGGAGGCCGAGCGAAGACCCGAGCACGTTCAGGAATACGACCCATGTGCCGTACCGCGCGATCAATTCATGCGACATCATGATGCTCTCCTTGAGGCTGCCGCGTAGCCGGCCCCGAGGGCCGGCCTTGGCGCCGCCTGATCCGGTCTTGCAGGGCGGATGCGTCGAGTCGGGGGCAGTACCGGCCGGGCCGCCCGTCACGCGATGCGGCGCTTGAACTTGAACGACCGCCTTGCTGCCCCGTGGCGAGTGTGGACGCGCGTTACCTGGCGACGGACGATTCCTGCTCCGGCGAATGTTGCCGTGCCGGCAACGCATCCTTGCCCGACCAGCCTGGTTCGTCGACGTCCTGCCGATAGCGGTGCACGTCCCGCGTGACGAAGCCGATTTCCCGGCTCGGAATCTCGAACCACTCCGGGTGCCCGAAGGTACGGCGAATGTCCTCGAGGCCGCTTGCCCAATGCTCGCGCATCGTGTCCTTGCTGAACTCGTAGTCCTTGTAGTGCCCCTCGAACGTCTTGTTCTTGTAGATCAGGTGCACGACGTTCACGGCGCTGCCGTCCGCCGTTTTCTGCGCGTCGCGCAGCAGCGGGTGGGCAAGCCGAACGTGTTCGGGAATGTGTTCGAGCAACGCCTTGATCATCTGGGCGTGCTTTTGGTTCTGCGACATGAACGCGGTGATGGCGCGCGTGCGGCTCGAATACTGAATGTCCTTGGTGCGCTCGCTGACGTCGAGAAAGTCGCCCGGCAGCTTGCCTCGCGCGCTCCACAGGTCGAGCTGGAACACGAGCGTGTCCTTGTGCTGGCTTTCCCGGATGATCTCGGTGAGCGGCGTGTTGGACACCAGGCCGCCGTCCCAGTAAAACTCGCCGTCGATCTCGACGGCGGGAAAGCCCGGCGGCAATGCGCCTGACGCGATGAAATGCTCCGGCGCCAGACGCATTTTCGAATTGTCGAAATAGACGAGATTGCCCGTCCGCACGTTGACCGCGCCGACGGAGACGCGAATGTTCCCGTCGTTGATGCGATCGAAGTTCGCGTACCGCAGAAGCGTGTCGCGCAAAGCCGACGTGTCGTAATAGCTGACCTGGTCGGGACGCTTCCTGCCGAATCCGCCGAAAGGCGCATGCATGCGCGGAGCGAAGAATCCGCCCTGGCCTTCGATCAGTGTGCGCGTGGCGGCCCATGCGCTCGACCACCTGCGCCCCACGTCTTCAAGCCCCGGCCAAGCCGACAGGTACGCGCCGACGTGCGAGAGCGGGTCGGTCGGCTGGCTGACGGTGTTCCAGAAGCCGCGCAACGCTTCCGTGCGATCGGCAGGCGCGTTGCCCGCGATGATCGCGGTATTCAGCGCGCCGATCGAGACGCCGGCGATTTGCGTCGGTTCCACGCCGACCTCGGCCATGCCTTCATAGACGCCGGCCTGGTATGCGCCCAGGGCGCCGCCGCCCTGCAGCACGAGCCCGATTTCGTCATAGGCGGGGAGCTCGATCCGATGGGGCTGCTTCAGCTTGTTTCGCTGGCTCGGTTGCATGGTGTTCTCCTTACTGCATGAACCAGCCGTGGCTGACCACGATCGATTGTCCGGTGAGTGCGTTCGACTCGAAGCCGGCCAGGAACGCAACCGTGTTCGCGACGTCGGCCACCGACGTGAATTCGCCGTCGACCGTTTCCTTCAGCATTACGTCCTTGACGACCTGCTGTTCCGAGATGCCCAGGACTTTCGCCTGCTCGGGAATCTGCTTGTCGACCAGCGGGGTCCTGACGAAGCCCGGACACACGACGTTCGCGCGGATGCCGCGCGCCCCGCCTTCTTTCGCGACGACGCGCGCGAGGCCGAGCAACCCGTGCTTCGCGGTCACATAGGCGGACTTCAGCGGCGACGCTTCGTGCGAATGCACCGAGCCCATGTAGATCACCGAGCCGCCCTTGTTCGACGCGTACATGTGCCGCAGCGCGGCGCGGGTCGTCAGGAATGCCCCGTCGAGGTGAATGGCCAGCATTTTCTTCCAGTCGGAGAACGTGTAGTCCTCGATCCGGTTGACGATCTGGATGCCCGCATTCGACACGAGCACGTCGATGCCGCCCAGCCGGTTCACGGTGTCGGCCACGCCCGCATCGACGGCTTCCTCGCGGGTGACGTCCATCGCGACCGCCGATGCTTTCCCGCCGCCGGCGACGATGTCGTCGGCGACCTGTCGCGCTGCCGCGAGATTCAGGTCGGCGATCACGACCGTCGCGCCGTCCGCCGCGAGCTTGCGCGCGCACATTTCGCCGATACCGCTTGCTGCGCCCGTTACGAGCGCGACCTTGTCATTCAGTGCCATATGTCCTCCGGGAGCTTACTGGTTGACCGCGAGCTTCAACGGCTCGGCGGGGGCGAGGTAGTCATGGGCGACTTCGCCGATATCGAGTGTGAGATTCGCCATGACGTGACGCGCGCCGATCACCTTGCGAACCGGCAGATCGGCAACCGATGCGAGCGCATGCGGACGCAGCTCGAGCGCGGCGGGCCCCTCCCATGCGCCGATCACGTCGACGTCGCGCAGGAAGAAACGCACCAGTTCGCAGATGCGCGCCGAGCCGTCGACGTGCGGAATGACCTTGAGCAGATAGTTGGGCGTGTCGGCGAGCTTGCGCCGCTCCGCTGCCGTGTCGAGCGCGCGGTACTTGTAGCCCATCGTGCCGGTGGCGATGCGCTGCGTGCCGTAGTCGAGCGTGCCGAGCAGCGTGTCCTTGCCGTCGATGCAGAGCCTGGGCGAGGCCAGTTTCTTCGGAAATCCCCAGATCTCCCGTCCGGCTGCGATCGGGCCTTCGTCGTCGAGGTACATCGAGTGCGTGAAGTTGGCCCGGTTGCCGTCCGCGTCCAGAACGGAGATCACCTGACCGCTTTCCGTGTAGTCGCCGAATCCCGACGAATCGGGCATGCGGATGAACTCGTAGTGAACGACGGCATGGTCGACCGTCAGCGGTGCCGGCACGACGGCACGGAGGGCATCCAGGTCCGTCTCATACGAGATGATGAAGTACTCCCGATTGACGAAGCGGAAGGGCGGACGCGGATACGCCGGGTTGGGGACGGGCATCGCGAACGCTTTGCTGCGGATATCTTCTTCTGTCACGGATCGTTCCTCGGTAGGTGAGGTGCCGGGGGCACCCGTCGCGACGGCGTTTACCGTCGCGGCCAATGACGCGTGAAGACGCGACGCGGCGCGGATTCGCCGCATGGTTTCGCGCGTTGCGCTTGCGGTGTCGTTCCTGTGTCCCGGAACGCACCGGGCAGCATGTACGGCCACCGTCAGCGCCAAGCGTAGGCGATGCGGTCGCGCGGCAGTAGCGCCGCGAAGGACCTCACCATGTTGTCTCGGCGACAACAATCGACGAAAGGAGGATTGCCCGGCAGGGCACGCGGTGCGGCCCGAACGACGGCATCGACGGCGGCACGTGCAGCGTGAATTCGTGCCGAGCGGCGTCGGAAAGACGCTGAACGCCCTATAGTGCGATGATCGTGCGGCTCGACGATTCGCTTTCGTGTTCTCCGAGCATCGCCTTCAGGTCGCGCTCGATCGTGCTGCACAGCGTTGAAATGGGCACATCGTTCGCGCCGCCTTCAAACGGATTCTCGGTGCTTTCGCCCACCTGTTCGAGCGACGTATACATCCATGAAACGGCGACGCTGCACGGCACGACCAGCCATACCATGTTGCCGTGCATGAAGCCGCTCACGCTGTCGTTCAACCGATTGAATTCGTTCAGAAGACCGAATGGAAGCGAAAGGCAGAAGAACCGCACGAACAGCGAGCTGACGGTCGCGTACTGACGCGGATAGGGGAAGTTCTTGAATCGCTCCGACCTCGACTGGAGATCGACGAAGTCCCCGATCGTCTTTTGAAGCTCCATGTAAAAACCCGAATTCAGCTGGCCGGCCAGGTAAAGCGTCTTGAGCGACGTACCTTGAAGGCTCAGCACGCATGTCGTGATGGAGGAGGACGACAGCGCCTGCGCCGTTTCCGCGGGAGACAGGTATTGGGGTAGCAATTCCCTGATGTCCTTTTCCCATTCGGGAACACGATAGAAGCGGCGGTACTCCGCGTTGTAGCGTTTGGTCGTGCTTTCCCAGACCCGCGGGCGACGCAGGTCGTATCGCAGCGCGGTCAGCCAGGCGAGGTGGCGGTATACCAGCTTTCGGGCAACCTCTTCATCCGCGACGAAGTCGCGCGCAATTTGTCCCCAGCGGCGGCTCTTGCCCAGGATGCCGGTCCAGATTTCGAGCGCGTCCGCTGCACGGTTGTACGTCTGGACGTTCTTGAAGCCGACGATGAACGACGTCGCGGTGCCGAGGAGCACCACGATCGTCAGGGGGATCGACAGCCACGTGATCGAAAAGAACTTGTACAGCACGACCGGAACGGAACCGAAAATGAGCAGCTCGTAGATCTTCCAGCGCGTCCAGATCAGGAATTCCGATAGCTTGTACGATCTTCCGAGATGCATTTCATTTGCCTCATCGACGATTCAGGTGGGTGACGAAGGGGGGGCAGCAACGCACGAACTTCGCCGCACATCATGCCTGTGATCGATTCCGGTGACATGCGATCGATTGGTGCCGCAGAGGCAACATCGTGAGCACGGTTGCGGATCTACTGCACGCGGCAGCATCCCCCTACGATGATTTCGCGCGGCGGATGGCCGCTGTCGACATCAACCGAGGGCAATGATCATGTCGCAGAAAATCCTGATAGTGGGTGCCGGTTTTGCCGGCGTGTGGGGCGCACTGGGCGCGGCTCGCGTGCTGGACAGTGCCGGCGTCACGGGCAGTGACGTTGAAATCACGCTGGTTTCCCCGAAGCCGGAATTGCAGATCCGGCCGCGGTTGTACGAAAGCGGGCCGCAGCAAATGGCCGCGCCGCTGCTACCGCTGCTCGATGCCGTCGGCGTGAAATTTATCGAGGGCAGTGTCGAGGAGATCGACGTTCGCGAGAAGACGGTCGGTGTTGCTTGCGCCGACGGCGAGAAGCGCCTGATCGCGTATGACCGGCTGTTGCTGACCAGCGGCAGCAAGCTGAGCAGGCCGCCGGTGCCGGGGCTCGCGGAACACGCGTTCTCCGTCGACTGCATCGAGGACGCGGTCGAACTCGACGCGCACTTCGCGACGCTCGCGAAACTGCCGGAATCGCCGGCACGCAATACGGTCGCGGTGGTCGGCTGCGGCTTCACGGGTATCGAGGTCGCCACCGAGTTGCCCAAGCGATTGCGCGAGTGGTTTGGCCCGGATGCGAAGAGCCGTGTCGTCGTGATCGGCGCGCAGGACGACATCGGTCCCGATCTCGGGCCCAATCCTCGCCCGTACGTCGCTGAAGCCTTCGATTCGCTGGGCGTCGAAGCCGTGCTCGGTTCGCGCGTCGTGTCGATCGCGGCCGACGGCGTTCGCACCGCGTCGGGCACGCATATCGAGGCGATGACCGTGATCTGGGCAGGCGGAATGCGTGCCAGCCCGCTGGCGGCGCAAGTCTCGTCGCATCTCGACGCGCTCGGACGTGTCGCGGTCACGGCCGATCTTCGGGTCGCCGACGCACCGCACGTGTTCGTGGCGGGAGACGTGGCGCGGGCACGGTGCGACGACGACGGGCACGATGCATTGATGTCGTGCCAGCACGCGATCGTGATGGGGCAATTCGGCGGACACAACGTCGCCGCGGATCTGATCGGTGTGCCGACGCTGACGTACCGCCAGCCGTTCTATGCGACATGCGTCGACCTTGGCGAGTGGGGCGCTGTCTACTCGGAAGGCTGGGATCGGCAGATCAAGCTGACGCACGCGGAAGGAAAGGCGCGCAAGCAGATGATCAACACGCAGTGGATCTACCCGCCGGCGCCGAATCGTACCGACGCGCTGGCAGCGGGTAATCCGCTGGCATCGTTCGGCTGATCGGTCGGCGCCCCGCGCGTGTCACGAGATGCGCGGCGGGGCGTGCAGTCACGCGGCGGCGGCTGAAGGGTGTCGGCGAACAAGACGCCGCCGCGGCACGCAAGGCGTCGATTCAGTCGACGACGGTCATGATGTTGACGGTGCCTTGCCGCGCCATCTTTGCATACGGGCACAGGCGCTCGGCGGTGCGGACCATTTCCTCCGCGAGGCTGCGATCGACGCCAGGCATCCGCACCCGAACGTCGACGAGCAATGCAAAGCCACCGTCCATCGGGTCGCGGCCGAACGACACCTGCACTTCCACGGCCGTATCGGGGGCCTCCATTTCGGCGCGTTTCCCGAGCAGATTGAGCGCGCCGTGGAAGCACGCGGCGAACCCTGCCGCGAACAACTGCTCCGGATTGGTCCCGTTGCCGGGCCCGCCGAACTCGGCGGGCAGGCGCAGGTCGACCGCGAGATTGCCGTCGTCGGAGCGGGCCACGCCGGATGCGCGGCCGTGTCCCGTCTCACCGCCGGAAACGGTGACGGTCGTCGTGTAAAGGGGTTGAAAGTCACGGCCCCGATACCTGTCGAGGAGAGACAGCGAGGGGGCCTGCAGCTTCTTGTCATCCATGATGCTTGCTCGAGTTCAGCGACGCGCTTCGACGGTCGAAACGTCTTGCGAAGGGGGCTGCACGCCCCACGCGAATTGCGTCTGCCGCGAATGGTGGGTGTCGAGCGATCGTATGACGAATACGGCAATCGCCCGGTGCAGCCTGATTCCTGGTTCGTCCACGAAAGAACGACGTTTCCATGCTAGAGGCGTGCACATGGCGGCGGTATAGCCGTTCAGGGCGATTGTCTGTTTCCCGTCGGACACCAATCCGGAACCCGGCGCGACGGGCGCAGCCGCGAATTCGTGCGTCAGCGGTCCAGGCACGCGCGCAGCGTGTGCGCGTGACGGTGCGCTTCGGCCGCATCGACGATGTTCGCGAACCCGATGACGAGCCCGCGCGGCGTCTGCCGCGTGTGGCTGTTCGTATACCAGATCGAGAGCGGCAGGATCGCAAGGCCCGCTTCGCGGGCGCGCGCGGCGACGGCGACGTCGTCGACCGGCCCGTCGGGCCCGTCCGGGAACTGCACCGCGAACTGGATTCCGCCGGGCGGCAGCTCGACGATCAGCCGCTCGCCGAATGCCTGCCGCAATGCGTTCACGATCAGCGTGCGCCGCTCGCCGTACAACGCACGCATGCGCTTCAGGTGCCGGGCAAAGTGCCCCTGTTCGATGAAATCCGCCAGGGCGGCCTGCAGCAGGGTCGGCGAGCCGGCATTCATGCTGCATGCGACGCGATCGACACGCTCTACCGCGCGCTCGGGCACGACCGCGTAGGCGAGCCGCAAACCGGGATACATCGCCTTGCTGAAGGTACTGCAATAGATCACGTGATCCCGGCGGTCGAGACTCTTCAGCGCCTGCAGCGGGCGGCCGAGATAGCGAAACTCGCTGTCGTAGTCGTCCTCGACGATCCAGCCCGACGTCTTTTCCGCCCAGTCCAGCAGCGCGATGCGCCGGGCAAGCGACAGGGTGTGCCCGAGCGGGCTCTGATGCGACGGCGTCACCAGCGCGAAGCGCGCGTGCGCGTCGAGCTGCTTGCCGCGCTCGACGTCGATGCCCTCGGCGTCCACCGGTACCGGAACGAGCTGCACACCGGTCTCGGACAGGAAGGTGCGGGCCAGCAGGTAGCCGGGATCCTCGAACCATACGCGATCGTTCGGCCGCGCGAGGCTGCGCAGCACGAGTTCCAGCGTGGCGCGATAACCGCCGGTGATGAACACCTGTTCCGGCACGCAGGTGACGCCGCGCGACAAGCCGAGATAGGTGGCGATGTGCTCGCGTAGCGGCCGGTAGCCGGCCGGATTCGGGTAGCCGAGCAACGCGCGTTCGGCGCTGCGTGCACGTTGAGACACGAGCCGGTGCCACACCTTGCGCGGAAACGCGTCCAGTGCGGGGAGCCCCGGTTGCAACGGGCGCGGCTCGCCGCTCAGCGCGACCGCGATCGGCTGTGGGCGGCGCGGAGGCGGAATCTCGCGCGACACGCCCGGCACCCGGAGAGGGGCGTCGTCGGGGCGCCATGCCTGCTCGTCGCCGCGCGCGGGCGTCGGCCGCGTCAGCGATTTCGGCAGGGACGGCGAGACGAACGTGCCGGCCGCGCCGCGCATTTGCAGATAGCCCTCGTCGACCAGGATCGTGTACGCCTGCTCGACGGTGCCGCGCGCCGTGTTCAGCTGCGTCGCGAGGCCGCGCAGCGCGGGCACGCGGTCGCCGGGGCGCAGATGGCCCGCCGCGATCGCGGTTCTGAATCGCTCGCAGATCTGCAGGTAGATCGGCAACTGATGGTGCCGGTCGATTTCGATGGTCAGGGCGGGCGTTTGGGCGGGCATCACGGTCTCGTGGGCGACGGGAGCGGACGGCATGGACCAGTCCGATCGACGATTCTTGGCACTGATGGATAGGACATGATTCTTCCACAATTGCGCCATGCGATGCGACGGTCATGACCGTTTTCATCGGAGGCGGCGAGCGTCACACGCCGCGCGCGTTCCAGGAAAACCCTTTCGTCAGGAGATTTTGCGATGAAGATCGTTGTCATCGGTGGTTCGGGCCTGATCGGCTCACGCGTCGTCACGTTGCTCGGCGAGGCAGGGCACCAGGCGCTTGCGGCGTCGCCGCGCACCGGCGTCAATTCCATCACGGGCGAAGGCCTGACCGACGCATTGACGGACGCCGACGTCGTCGTGGACGTCGCGAACGCGCCGTCATGGGAACCGCAGGCGGTGCTGGATTTCTTCCGCACGTCGGCCCGCAATCTCGGCAAGGCCGAAGTGGCCGCAGGCGTGCGCCATCACGTCGCGCTGTCGATCGTCGGCTGCGACCGGATGCCGGAGAACGGCTATTTCGCGGCCAAGGTCGCGCAGGAACAGGCGATCGAGGCGGCCGGCGTGCCGTACACGATCGTGCGTGCCACGCAATTCATGGAGTTCATCGGCGGCATTGCGGATTCCGGCACCGAAGACGGGACCGTGCGCATCGGCGACGGACTGTTTCAGCCGATTGCCGCGGAAGACGTCGCGGCGCTGCTCGCGCAGATCGCGCTGGCCGGGCCGCTGAACGGCACGGTCGAGATCGCGGGACCGGATCGCGCGCCGTTCGCGGAGATCGTCGCGCGCTACCTGAAGTCGGTCGGCGACACGCGTGCGGTGGTGACCGATCGCGAGGCCCGCTATTACGGCGGCCGTGTCGAGGAACGATCGCTCGTGCCGCTCGGGGCAGCGCGGCTCGGCAGCATCGGCCTGGACCGGTGGCTCGCAGGAAGCTGATTCGCGTGTCGAAGGTGGGGGTGCAGGCGTACGCCTGCGACGGGCAATCGGGATGGGCGGGATGTCTGGGGGCAGCGGAAATGAATCGATCGGATACGTCGGAGCACGGCGTTCGTCGCGACTTGCCAGGGCGCGCCGACGCGTTGTCGGCCAGCTTCGGTGCAAGCTACGCGGGCATCCTTGCGTTCGTCGCGGTGGCGAGCGAGGGGAGCTTTACCAAGGCCGCCGAACGTCTCGGCGTCGGCCGGCCGGCCGTGAGCCGCAACGTCCAGAAGCTGGAGGCGCAGTTGAGTACGCGGCTGTTCCAGCGGACCACGCGCATGACGGAACTGACCTGCGAAGGCCAGCGATTCTTCGAGAACTGCCACCAGGGCGTGGCGCAGATCGTCGAAGCCATGAACGACATGCTGGAACTGCGGGAGGGGCCGCCGCGCGGCCTCATCCGGATCAGCTCGGCGGTGGGTTTCGGCCGGAAGATCGTTGCGCCGCTGCTGGAAACGTTTGCGAAAGCCTACCCCGACATCGTCATCGATCTGCTGCTCGACGACCGGCCGGTCGATCTGGTATCCGAACGAATCGACGTGTCGTTCCGCAATGGACGCATCGAGGATTCGAGCATCATCGCCCGGCAACTGATCCCGATGCAGATGGCGCTCTGCGCGTCGCCGTCGTATGTGGCCGCGCACGGCCTTCCGCAGAGTCTGGAGGATCTGGGCCGGCACGAGTGCATCAACTTTCGTTTTGCGAGCGGCCGCATATTCGAATGGGAGTTCAACGTCGACGGCCGCGTGCAGAAATACCTGCCGAAGTCGCGGCTGACGTTCAACGACGCGGACCTGGTGCTGCGTGCGGTCCTGAACGGTTCGGGCATCGCGCAGATGGCGGGTTACCAGATCCGCGACCATATCGCTTCGAGCGAACTCGTCGTCGCGCTGGCGCAGCATGTGCCGGAAGATCGCGGCCACTATATCTGCTATCTCAGCCGGCAGCATCTTCCGACGCGCATTCGTATCTTCGTCGACTTCATGACCGAGCAGATACGCGCACTCGACCTGAACTGCATGACCCGGTTCAATCCGGATGTCGCGGTTGCGTCGCCGACCGGACTCGCGGCGTGACGAGCCTGTGAAGGGCATTCACCACGGGCCGGGGCCGGTTCGTCAGGCATCGGCCGCGGTGAGCGGACGGCACGCGACCCGTGCGCGGCCGCTTACCCGCGCCCCTGCCGCAGCGCGCGGCCCATCTCCGCGATCGGCATCGAGACGATCGAGTTCAGCAGGCGCATTTCCCCGGCGTCGGGGCGCGCGACCTCGCGCACTTCGTCGAGCGTCTGCGCGACGCTGCGATCGAGCGGTTCGAGAAAGCGCCGCAGCTCGTTTTCGGCTGCCTTCTCCCTGAGCCCGAGCGCGTGGCCGAACGCGACCAGCGCGCCCAGGTCGATGTCGGCGAAGCGCGCCGCCGCGCCGAGCGGCATCGTCAGCTCGCAGTGCGGCCAATGATCGCCGCGATGATCGGGCCGGTGCGTGGGCGTGAGATAGACGACCGTGCTGACGATGTCGTAAAACGGCGCGAGCCGGTAGCCGCGCGCGTCGACGAAGAACGACAGGTTCTTCAGGTGCGCGTCGCCGTTGCCGACCACCACGTTGAAGATCGTCCAGCGGAACACCGACAGGCGCGCCAGCGCGCGCGTGCTGGTCTGCCCGATCGCGCGGCCGAGTTCTTCCGCGTTCGCGCGCTGGTACTTGAAGCCGCGATCGTAGTTCAGCAACTGCATCGCATCGATCGTATGCAGCCGTGCGGCCGGCTCCGACGCGGTATCGCGGTCGAAACGGTCGATCACGTAGCATGCGGACGGCGCGCGCAGAAAGTGCACGTCGGGCACGTCGAGGCCCATCCGCTTCGCGAGCTTCATGCAGAAGAACTCGTTGATCGCCGAATGCGGATAGCCGGCGGCGCGCATGTCCGGTTTCAGCAGATGCATCGACGGTTCGCTGCCGACCGGCTCGAACAGCGTGTAGTCCGGCGCGTCGCCGCGCAGGATCAGCAGCAGCTTCTGCTGCGCGCCGGCCGCCGACATGCGCTTGGGCGCGGTGGCCGTCAGCGCGCGCTCGGGCATCGCCTGGATGCGGCGTTCGAGTTCGTCGAGCGGGAGCGGCTGCATGCTGCCGGCCGCTTCCTGCTCGCCTTGCGCGAGCAGCGTGAGCGCGCCGGCCGATTCGCGCCCGAAGTACGCGAGCAGGCCCCACGCGTCGGCGGCGTCGACCCTGGCCTCGCGCGCAAGCGACGTGCGCATGCCTTCTTCCGGCAGCAGGTTGTCGAAGAACCACTGGACCGGGCGATCGGTCGAGGTATCGATGAAGGTGCCGGCGCGCAGCGGGAAAGCGGGGGACAGCGGGTACGCGCGTGGCGATGCCAGCCACTGTGCGTCGTACGTGAACGACCAGACGCCTTTGTCGTCGGTCAGCGCGCCCATGCGCAACCCGTTCGCGGAGGCGATCAGCGTTCTACTCGCCATGGCGGCTCCTGCGGCGTTGCGCGGCCTTCAGCACGTTTGCCGCCGAAATCTCGATGGACGATTGCGCGAGCAGGGTGATGCCCAGTTCGCCGAGCAGCAGCAGGATCTTGCCGACCTGCGCGGTGGGTTTCCCGGCCTCCACCTGGCTGATGAATTTCGGCGAAAGCCCCGTGGCGTTCGCGAGTTCGTCCCGCGTAAATCCCTGCTGGAGCCGTGCCGCGCGGATAAGGTTGGCGAGTGCGCCGATCGTGCCGACGGGCAGGATCTCGTGCATGACGTCCTCCGTGCTTCGTATCTGATCGGGAACAGTATTGCACAACTCGTTGGCGCAGGCATCAATTCGTATCCGAACGGAAACGAATTGATCGTGCCGGCAGCGGAATGCCCGTTTCGTTCCCGATCGGGAACCGGATGCGGTGAAATGACGATCGTCGACGTGTTCGTATCCGGGCGGATACGCGATGGATCGACCGAATGTCCCGAAGGAGGCCGGGCAGCGCACGTCGCCATGGTTAGAATGACCGCCGCACGTCCGTTCATTCCGTGGCCCGTCACCGGGTCGACACGCGCCCATGACCTTGCAAGAACTCGAAAAACTGATGCGAAGCCTGTTCGAGGATGAGAGCCTCGACATCGTCCGTGACACCAGCTACAGCCTTTCCTTCGTCGTGCCCGGCAAGGTCCGGGACGTCAAGGCCGCGCTGCTCGCGCGCACCGACCCGGCCGGATGGGACGGCGAGGCGATCCACTGGTTCTACCGGTGCGACGACGAGGACTGGGCGCTGTATCTGCGCTCGGTTCCGCATTCGGTGTACTGCATCGCGACCGTGCAGTCGCTGCATGCGCGCCACATGCAGCAGTACGAGGATGCGGCGCGGGTCACGCCGGAGCAGCAGGCCATCTACGACGCCGAGGAGGCACAGCGCCGTGAGGAGGCGGAAGCGCGGCGGCGGCGCGACACGCGCAACGAGCCGCTTGCCCCGCTCGGCGGGCCGTTCCACAGCGATGGCGAACGCGTCTGGGCCCGCACCGGCAGCGGGCATCAGTATCGCGCGCTCAACAACTTCGATCTGGGCAGCTTCCGGCACCTGGTCGACCACTTTGCCGTCGATGCGTCGGGGCTGCGCTACTACGCGGGCGGCGCCGCGTTCAGCTACGACGACGCAGGCGAAGGGCTCGTTGCCGACGGCGATGCCGCCACGCTGGAACCCCTGGGCGGCGGCTGGTATCGCGATGCACGGCAGGCTTACCACGTCGAGCGCGACATCCACGATCCCGATCGCGGCCCATGCCGCCTGACCGTCGTCAAGGCCGACGTGGCCAGCCTGACGCATATCGGCGGCGCGTACGCGCGGGATGCGAAGCACCTGTTCTGCGCCGGTGTGCGCAAGCGCGGCATCGACGATCCGGCCGGCGTGGTGAGCCTCGGCTACCGGTATGCGCGGCTCGGCGCGCAGATCCTTTACGACGGCAAGATCGTGACGAAGCCGGGGCGCGTCGACGTCGAGACCGCGCGCGGCGTCTTTCACGACATGCTGATCGACGCCGACGGTCACGTGCTGTGGGGGAAGAACTACCGCAAGCCGTTGCCGGGGATCGACGCACGAAGCCTGCGCTTTCTGAACTGGGCCTTTGCGGTCGACGACCAGCGCGTGTACTACCGCACCAATACGAACCTGGCCGTGTGCGAGGGCGTCGACCGTGCGAGCGTGGAGGTCGTGCCGCCGATCCGCATCCGCGACAAGCACGGGCTGATCGACATCCGGTATCCGGAGGGCATCGTGCGCGTACCCGACCCGTCGACGGAATCGTGACGGTCGCCACGCACGACCGCGCCGCGCCGGGGTATCGCGCGATGGCGCGACGCTGCGATGTCGCTCGACCATTCCCGGCACACGCATAACAAAAGCTGAAATCGGCTTTTCACGCACACCGGGGGCGTCCCTATACTTTGCGGTGCCGTATGTGCGCCGGTTCGCGGATGTCGCGATCGCACCGCGCAGCGGCATTCCCGAACCTCTCGTACAAGGAACCGCAGAATGACCGCCCGTGATGCCGTCGATCCGCGCGACGCGTTGCGCGATGCGCTCGCCGCACTGCCCGATCTCGCGACCGCGATCGGGCAGGATGCCGCGCAACGCGAGGCGCGTCGCGAATTGCCGTTCGACGGCTTCGCACGCTTCCGGCGCTCGGCGCTGGGCGTGCTGCGGATTCCGGTCGCGCGCGGCGGCCTCGGCGGCACGCTGGTCGACCTGTTCGACACGATCGCGACGCTGGCCGCCGCCGATTCGAACCTCGCGCACGCGCTGCGGATCCACTACGACCAGACCGAGACGCTGCGGCTGTCGCCGCGCACGCCGTTCAACGACGTGCAGCTCGAGCGGGCACTGGCCGGCGCGATCTTCGGCGGTGCGTCGACCGAGCGCGGCACGTCGCGGCCGGGCGAGAACACCACCGTGCTGCGCCGGCACGGCGAGCACTATCGCGTGACGGGGCGCAAATACTATTCGACCGGCACCGCGTTCGCCGATTTCGCACGCATCAACGTGGAGAACGAGCAGGGCGACGCGGTCGCCGTGATCATTCCCGTCGCGCGCGACGGCGTGCGGGTGCTCGACGACTGGGACGGCATGGGCCAGCGCATGACCGCGAGCGGCAGCCTGCTGCTCGACGACGTGCAGGTGTTCGCGGACGAAGTGGCCCCGCGCGACGGCTCGACGCTCGTCGGCCGCCATTGCGGCGCGCTGCGCCAGCTGCATCTCGTCGCGACGGGTGCGGGCATCGTGCGCAACGTGGTTGCCGATGCGCGCCGTTACGTGCTCGCGCACGGCCGCCCGGTGCTGCACAGCCCGGCGCCGACCGCGCGCGACGATCACTTCATCCAGCAGGTCGTCGGCGAACTGTCCGCGCACAGTCACGCGATCGACGCGCTCGTGCGCGAAAACGCGCGGGCGCTCGACCGCTCCGCCGACGCGATCGAGGCCGGCGACGCCGATGCGGATGCACGCGTGCTCGACAGCGCGCTCGCAACCGCGCGTACGCAGCTCATCGTCAGCAAGCTCGCGCTGCACGCGGCCGAGCGGCTGTTCGAAGTCGGCGGGGCATCGGCGACGGCGCGCGAACACAACTTCGACCGGCACTGGCGCAACCTGCGCACGATCTTCAGCCACAATCCGCTGCTGCACAAGGCGCGCGTGATCGGCGACTACGACCTGAACGGCGTGACGACGCACCTCACCGAAGGCCGCGTGTTCTGACCACGTCGTGTCGAAACGGTGAGTGCCGCGGCGGGCGATGCGTCCGCCGCCCGCGTCAGCGCCGCAAGCCGGCGTCGCGCAGCAGCGGCAGCACGCGCTCGCCGAAGAAGTCGAGATCGGGCTTGAAATCGTAGAAGCTCAACTGGATGCCGTCGATGCCCGCACGGTGCAGCCGCACGATGGTGTCCGCCACTTCCTCCGGCGAACCCGTGATCGAGATATTGCCGCCGATCGCGCGCGCGTCGGCCTGCGCGCGTTGTTCGAAGCCGCCTCGCCACGCATGCGCGTCGCTGTCGAAACGGTGGAAGCTGCCTTCGTCCGCATGCGCGACGATCGCGTCGCGATACGCGCGCGCTTCGGCTGCCGTTTCGCGGCAGATCACGAGCGGGTTGAGCAGCGTGCGGATCGTCCGGCCGCGCGCGGCGGCGGCCGCCTTCACGTGCGCGGTATGCGCGGGCAGGGCGTCGATCGCGCGTTCGGCGTCGGGGCCGGCCGGGCTCGTGACGAACACGATGTCCGAATAGCGCGCCGCGAACTCGATGCCCGCGTCGGAGCCGGTCGCGTTGATCAGCAGCGGGCGGCCGTAGCGTGGCTTCGGCGTGACGAACGCGCCGCCCAGCCGCCAGCCCGACAGCGCGGGCGTGTAGCTGAAATTGTCCGGTTGCGCCCACAACTGCTGCACCGCGTCGACGAATTCGGCGGCCATCTCGTAGCGCCGGTCGTGCTCGATCCGGTTCCAGCCGAACATCTCGTGCTCGATGGCGCGATGACCGGTCACGACGTTGATGCCCCAGCGCCCGCGCGAGATGTGATCGAGCGTCGCGGTGAACTTCGCGAAATGCAGCGGATGCCACGGCCCGTACAGCACGTGGCTCGTCGCGACCAGGATGATCCGCTCGGTGCGTGCGGTCAGTGCGGCCAGCGTCATGAACGAGTCGAGCGCGTGGCCGTCGAACACGCCGCCGTAACCGCCTTTCGGCAGCCATTGCGACAGCGCGAACACGAGATCGAAGCCGAGCGCTTCCGCGCGCGCGACCAGCTCGGCGTTGTAGTCGAACGTCCAGTCGGTCGTGCGCGGCAGCGTCGACGCGCTCCAGCCGCCGGCCTGGATCGGCAGGAACAGCCCGAGCATCAGCGGCTGCGCGAGCACGCGCGACACGGGGCTGTCGGGGAAGTCCGCCGGCGAGCGGACGTCGACGAACGATGACGTCGCGACCGGGGCAGCGACGGAGGGGGCGCTCATGATGGCTTCCTTGCGGGTTGGGCACGCACCGCACGGCAATGGCGGGTACGTGCGGCGGCGAATCGCCCGGGTGCGATGCCCGATGCGCCGGCGAGCCGGCTGCTGCGCGGCTCGCGGGGAGGGAGTCGGTCATCGTCGAACGCGTATCGCGCCTGCGGGCAGCGCACGGGAAACGCACATTCTCGGCAACCGGGCACGGCGCGGCAAACAACGATTCCCGCTTTGCTTATCACGCCGCACCGCACCGCACCCGCTGCGCATGCCGTCAGAACTTCACGCGCAGCCCGCTGACGAGCGCGACCTGGCGGTTCGTCGACGACGCGCTGCCGATGTTCGAGATCGCCGCGATCCTGCGATAACCGCCCGCCGTCGCCGTGCTCGCATCGCCGGCCGCGAGCTGGTAGATGCCCGACACGTAGATGTCGGTGCGCTTCGACAGCGCATAGTCGAACCCGAGCGTGAACTGGTGCCAGCGCGGCTTCAGCGTCTGGCCGCCGGTGCCCGGCAGGCCGCTCGCGCGCCCGTCGGTGAACGTATAGACGCCGATCAGCGTAGCCGCCGGCGTGATCTGGTAACGCGCGTTCACGTCGTAGTTGTTGAACTTGCGCGACGAGCCGTCGAGATAGTTGAGCTGCGTGTGGCTCCACGCGAAGCCGAGCGTCGCGCGGCCGAGCGCGTAGTTCGCGCCCGCCACGCCGATCTGCTGCTTGAGCACACCGCCGTTCAGCCCGTAGAAGAACGCGCCGCTGTAGTCGTTGCCGGTGGTCGAGGTCGCGCCGCCCACCGCGCCGGTCGTATTCGACGTCGCATTCGGGTGATTGAGTCGCACGTAACCGCCGCCGACCGACAGCGGCCCGTTCACGTAGTTCGCCGACACGCCCCACGCATTGTTGTTCGAGAAGCCGGTGCCGGCGCCGCCGTTCGCCTGGTTGCTGAACGCATAGAGCAGGTCGGCCGTGAAGCCGGCGATCGTGTCGCTGCGGAACTTCACCGCGTTGTTCAGGCGGAAGCTCTGGTTCATGTTGTCGTTGTCGCCCACGTGCGTGGCCGGCGACCAGAAGCCGGACCCCGAGTACTGCGCGACGAGATCGGTGATCGGCTCGTACTGGCGGCCGAAGGTCAGCGTGCCGATGCCGGACTTGGCCAGGCCGACGTACGCGGAACGGCCGAACAGCCGGCCGCCCTGGCCGAGCCCGCCGTCGCTCGGCCGGAACCCGCTTTCGAGCGTGAAGACCGCCTGCAGGCCGCCACCGAGATCTTCCACGCCTTTCAGGCCCCAGCGGCTGCCGCTCAGCTTGCCGCTCGTCTGCTGGATGTTGCTCGCGCCGCCCTGGTTGTTCGTATAGGCGAAACCGGCATCGACGACGCCGTACAACGTGACCGAACTCTGCGCATGCGCGCTGACCGAACCGATCGAAACCAAACCCAGGACTATCGTTTTTTTGATCATGACTTTCCTCTGTTTTTATGAGTAAGACTGTAAGGAGCACGATGCTATTGACGCGGGTTGAACCGGCGAACGGTCGATCCGTGGTTTGTAAATCGCTGCGCGGCCGATTTGTAATGTGCATTGCTGCAAGTCCGGCATGTGCGTCGCGATCGCGTCCGGCACCCCTGCTGCGGCGAACGCATCGCTCGAACGGCGAACGTCGGGCGCCGGCTACCCGCGGCCGCCGTCATATCGATCGATGAAATGGTTCGATATCCGCAATGTCCGCGATGCAACGGGCGATGCATTTACGCAACGGCCGTCTGTGCGGCGCACGATCGATGCGCTATGCGCGCCGGCATATCGATTTCTCAAAACGTTGGTAGGGCGGTGCGACGCGCAACGGTAGAGTCGGGCATCCGGCCGCGGGCCGGCCTGCTCGGGGACCATGACGGCGCCGACGTGCGCATGCGTCCCGGCTGAACAACGAACACGGGAGCCGTTTGACATGAGTCGCGATGTACTGTTTTTGCTGGAACCGGGTTTTGCCGACCCGAAGCATCCGGGCCAGCGTTTCGTCTGTCCGCACGGTTTGTCGATCGAGGGGCTGCTGGCGAGCGCGCCCGAGCATGCCGGCCGCATCGACGTGAAGCGCGTCGGCTTCGAGCGGCCGCGCCACGCGGTGATCGAGGCGCTCGACGATGCGCACCAGGGCTTGCCGGTCCTCGTGCTCGGTCGCGACCAGCCGGCGCCGGACGACGCGCAGACGCTCGGCGACGTGCGGTTCGTCACCGACGCGCGCCGCATCCTCGAGCTGCTGGCCGAGCGCCACGGGTTCCCGGTGCTGCATTGATGCAGCCGCGCAGGCTTCCGCTCAATTCGCAACCGATCGACAGGAGGATTCGATGGCGTCAACGTCGGCGGCGCGCCGCCGCCTGATTCTTGCCGGCGCCGCGGCCGTGGCGGCGCCGTTCGCCGGGAAGGCCGCGTTCGCCACGCCGGCCGTCAACACCGATCTCGCCGGCACGACGTTGCGCGTCGCGACCTACAAGGGCGGCTGGCGCGCACTGCTGCAGGCGGCCGGCCTCGGCGACACACCGTACCGGATCGACTGGCGCGAACTGAACAACGGCGTGCTGCACATCGAGGCGCTCAATGCAGATGCGCTCGATATCGGTTCGGGCAGCGAAATTCCGGCCGTGTTCGCCGCGCGCCAGAAGGCCAGCGTCCGGCTCATCACCCGCGTGCGCGAAGACCTGAACAACCAGGTCACGCTCGCACGCAAGGACACGCCGATCCGCAGCATCGCGGACCTGAAGGGCAAGCGCGTCGGCTACGTGCGCGCGACGACGTCGCACTACTTCCTGTATCGCCAGCTTACGGAAGCGGGCCTGGGCTTCGACGACATCCAGCCGATCAACCTGTCGCCGACCGACGGGTTGTCGGCCTACGATCGCGGCGACATCGACGCATGGGCGATCTACGGCTACAACGGCCAGCTCGCGCGCAATCGCTACGGGGCGCGCGTGCTGAAGACGGGGAAGGGTTATCTGTCGGGCAATTTCCCGGTGTACGCGAACCCGCGCACGCTCGACGATGCGCGCCGTCGTGCGGCGACGGGCGATCTGCTGCTGCGGTTCCGGCGCGCGTATGCGTGGGCGAACGGGCATTTCGGCGACTACGCACGGGTGCAGAACCAGGAGACGCGCGTGCCGGTGGCCGATCTCGTCGCGATGTTCGACCAGCGCAGCGAAGACTATGCGTTGCTGCCGGTGACGCCCGACGTGGTGGCGCAGCATCAGCAGGTCGCGGATGTGTTCGCGCGGATCGGCGTGCTGGATGGGCCGGCGAATGTCGCGCCGTTGTGGGATACGTCGTTCAACACGCTGGTGGCGTCGGCGTGACGCGATGCGCCGGGAAGACGCGCTCGTGACCCGGCGGCTTCAGGCCCGACGCAGGTTTCGTCGGGCGCTCCGGTTCGGCGGGATCAGGCGAACGTCGTCGCGACCATGATGCCGAACACGAGCCCGAGCGCGATCCCGCAGAGCCGGCCGTAGATCGACGCGCGCACGTTGTCGTCGAGCACGAACGGCGAGCGCTTGTGCTTCCACACCGTGCTGAATGCGACCGGGCGGGTCAGCAGCGCAATGCAGGCGAGCAGCACCGGCGTGGCGATCAGCATCGCGATGCGCTGCCCGTTCCAGTCGACGCCGTGCATGGCGAGCGACACCAGCGCGGCGAGCGGCACCTCGACGCACAGGCCCAGCAACGAGCCGTTGACGAATGAATCTCCCGGGGTCTGGAACATGATCGGTCGTAGCGTCCGGATGAAATCGGCGCCGCGTTCGGGCACCTGAAAAATGAAAGCCACGGCCGGAGTCCAGGGTCGGTCAACCGTGATCGGCGTCAGTCGAGATGACGGCCGGATGTTAAGGCAAATTGCCGGCCGGTTGTCGGTCATTCAAGCTATTTAACAAATGTTCCGGATCGCGACGCATTTTCAGGTCGCGCGGGAATATCGCGCCGTGGTAAAAATCGTGCATCCATTTTCTGGAGAACGGCCCCGGCGAACGGGCCGCCGCCGAATGGATATCGCTCGCAATCGTATGACGATAACGGGTATTCGCCTGCCTTCCGATAATCGGCGTCGCGTGTAAAGGAACACCGGCAGCCGGACCGATCGGAACGACGGACTGACCAATCTCACCACACGCATGAACACGTCCGACAACAACGAGACCGACCGCCATCAACTCGTCGCGTTCGCGATCGACGACAACACGCAGGCCTGGTACGAAATGGTCATCCCGTTCATCGTCTCGCTGCGCGCGACGGACTACCGGGGGCGCATCGGCGTCATCGGCTACGGGTTGTCCGACGAGAAGCAGCAGCGGCTGCGCGCGAACGGGATCGAGGTGTACGCGGCGGCGGGCGTCGGCGACCTTGCCTGGGACCGCTACATCTCCGCGGCCGCGATCTTCGACATCGATCCGGCGTTGCAGACGCTCGCGCTCTACGATGCCGACATCTGGTTCCCGGGGCCGCGGTTCGACATCTTCGACGTCGTGCCGCACGACGACGCCCTTCACGTCGCACCCGATGCGCACTTCTGCGCGTTCGTGATGACGCCGCTCATCGGCGAACGGCGCGACGCGCTGATCCACCAGTGCGTGCAGGACGTGCTCGAGCGGCTGGGGCAGCCGCTACAGGCGGGGCTCGTGGTCGGCGGCCGCGAGCCCTGGGCGCGATTCGCGCGGTTTGTCCGCGAACAGGCCGGCAGGATCGGCCGGGACTTCGCGGCGATCTACGGGCTGGACACGACCTTCCTGCATCTGTGGGGCGGCCGCGGCCACGTGCGGCTCGTGGGCTGCGAGCAGAATTTCGTCACGAAATGGGGGCTGCACGAGCGGCACGATTTCGACGCGGTCCGCATCGTGCTCGAGCATCAGGGCAAACCGATCCGTGGCCTGCACATGACGGGCGACGTGCGCTTCCTGAATCACTGGCGCTACCTGGCGCGTCATGCCGAGCATGCGATCGCGCTCGGGCAGGCGTTCGCGCTGGCGCCCGAAGCCGGCAAGCGCGCGCAGCCGGCCGATCCCGGCCTGCTTCAGCCCGAACGCTTCGTCGCGAGCGGGTTGTCGGTGCTGGCCGCGCACGAGGACGTACTGGCGAACGTGCCGCGTCTGGCCGCGGGGCCGTCGTTCCGCAACCCGCAGGGCCATGCACTGAATGCGTGGGCGGCGCACACGGTCGAATTCGCGGTGACGCGCGACCGGATGGTGCTGGACATCTGGCTGTCGCATCTGAGCGGCCAGCCTGCGGCGCCGGGCTTGCAACTGGAGCACAACGGCGCGACGGTCGCGCTGCTGGCGCCGCATAAGTTCAGCGTCGCGACGCAGCAGGGCGATCGGGTGGTGCTGCGCGCGCTGACGCTGCCGGGGCAAGCGTGTCATACCGCGTGGGATATCGTCGTGCGCCACGCGTGACGGCCCGGCCCGCACGCGCGATCGACCGGAGCGGCGCGCACCGCCGGACGGTCACGCGCGGCCCATGATCCGCGTGCCGAGCGAGATGCCGAGGTCGGACAGCGATGCGTTGGTCGCGAGCTGACGGCTTTCCCAGCCCGCCAGCGCGGCGTCGAACGCGGGGCCGTGCACGACGCCGCGCAGCGCCTCGGCGAGCCCGACCGCATTCTCCGCCGCTTTCGCGACGCCCGCGGCCGTATGCGGCCGAACGAGGCAGGCCGCGTCGCCGAGCAGCACCGCGCGGCCGAACGCCATGCGCTCGACCGAAAGATCGAGGATCGCCTGCGCGAACGGCGCCTGCGTCGCGTCGACGAGCGCGGCGAGCGTGGGCGCCAGCAACCGGCGGCCCGCGTCCACGAGTTCGAGCCGGTTGTCGTCGCGCATCGCGCCGGGCGGCAGCGAACCGTCGCGCTGCGTGCCGTCCCGCGCGAGAAACAGCGACGGCAGGCTCGCCGGTGCGAGCCGCCGGTACCAGACCCAGTTCACGCGCCGCTTGCCCGGCTCGATCGCGCCGTCGCGGCCGGGGACCAGATAGGTGAGGAACAGGTGCGCGTCGCCTTGCTGGAACGTGAAGCGGTCGCGCAGCACGTCGAGCACCGGGGCCGGCAGCAAGTGCTCGTCGACGAGCCCGCGCCACGCGACATAACCCGCATACGCGGGCCGCGCATCGGGCAGCAGTTGCGCGCGCACGTTCGAGCGGCCGCCGTCGGCGCCGACCAGCAGGTCGGCCGGCTCGACGCGGCCGTCCGCGAAGTGCGCGATCACGCGGTCGCCCTCCTGCTCGAAGCGCTCGAACGACACGCCGCCGTGCACGACGCCGGCGGGCAGCGCGCGCTTCAGCGCCGTGTAGATCACGTTCCATGCGGTCTGCGTCTGCGGCATGGCCAGGCGCTGCACGATCCGGTCGTGCGCGTCGAGATAGATCCGGTCGCCCGAATCGACACCCGCATCGTGCGGCACGGGCACGCCGCCGAACGCGAACGCGCGTTCGATCGGCGTTTGCAGCACGATGCCGCCGCCGCGGCTGTCGAGCTCGTTCGGCGATTGCTCGAAGACCTTGACGCGCCAGCCGGCCGCCCGCAGTGAAGTGGCGGTGAACAGCCCGCCCACCGATCCGCCGATCACGACCGCCAGCGGGCCCGAAACGTCGCTCATGCTGCCTGCCTCCCGATGGTTCGTTGCGTGCGCATCGAATCAGCCTTCCCAGTGCTGCAGGAAGTCGAGCAGCAGCGCGTTCACGCGCTCCGGCTGCTCCTCTTGCGGCAGGTGCCCGCACTGTGCGATCGGCTCGGCGCGCAGGTCCGTCGCCATGCTTTCCCACACGGATTTCATGTCGAACATCTTGCCGACCGCGTAGAAATCCTCGCCCCAGAGCGCCATCGTCGGGCACGCGATCTTGACGTCCGCGTCGACGAGATCCTGCTGCACGTCCTCGGCGTTCGCGCGATAGTCGGCCAGCGCGCCGCGCACGGCGCCCGGGCGCCGGTACGCGCGCACGTAGGTGTCGAACGCGTCGCCGGAGATCGCGTGCGGGTTGTAGCACCAGTCGGAGAAGAAGTGGCTGAGCCACTCGGCTTCCTTGCCGGCGATCAGCGCCTCGGGCAGATCCGGAACCTGGTGGAACAGGAAGAACCAGTACGCGCGCGCCGTTTGCGCGGTCATGTTCTGCGCGACGATGCGCGTCGGCACGTTGTCCATCACGACGAGCCGGTCGACGCGCTCGGGGAAGTCCTTCGCGAAACGCGTCGCGACGCGCGCGCCGCGGTCGTGCCCGACGAGCGCGATGCGGCCGATGCCGAGCGCGTCGAGCAGCCCGGCGACGTCGCGCGCCATGTTGCGCTTGTCGTAACCGGCGGCCGGCTTGTCGGTTTCGCCGTAACCGCGCAGGTCGGGCGCAATCACGCGGTAGCGCTGCGCGAGCGCGGGAATCTGGAAGCGCCACGCGAAGCTGGTCTCGGGGAAGCCGTGCAGCAGCACGACGGCAGGCCCGCTGCCGGCGTCGATGTAGTGCTGGCGGATGCCGTTCGCGGTGACGGTGTGATGGGTGATCGAGGGCATGGAGAGGGTCATGGGTCGGTCGCTGTTCGGTTCGGCCCGCGCGAAACCGGCGCGGCCGCAAATGCCTTTCGAGAATAGGCGAATCGTGCGGCGCGCCGGATAAATTGTTCTGAATTCGCGTGATTGCGCGCACGGCCGGAACCGGCTTGCCTGGTCACGGGCCGGCCGTGGCAGGCGGTTGCCGATCCTCGTGCGATTCGCTCGGCCGGTGGCGTCCCGTCGCGTGCGGGCCTGACGAAGGCGCACGAGCGTGAACATGCCGGACGACGATGCGACCGTCGTCGACCGGCATGCCCGCCACCCGTGTCAGCCGCGCCGGCGCCGCCGCGCGGGTGCGTCCGACGTGAGCTGCTTCAGCGCGGCGGGCGTGCCGTGCAGGAACGCGTCGATCAGCCGTTCGATCTCGGTGTCGAGATCGTCGGGCACCGGCAGGCCGTAGACCCACTTGCGCACGCCGAAATAGAAGATGCTCGCGTGCAGGCTCCAGACCAGCTCGACTTCCGCATTGCGCTGGGCCTCGGTGGTGGGCGTCGCGATGTCGTATTCGTGCCGTAGCTCGCGCAGCACCGGCAGGAACACGCGTTCGCGCAGCCGCGACAGGTAACGCGTGTTGAATCCCTCGCGGCTGAGCCCCGCGAAGATGAACGTGCGGATCCATTCGCGCCGCAGGATGGTTTGCGCATAGTCGCGATAGAACGCGACGAGCCGCTCCTGCAGCGACACCGTGCGGTCGCCGATCAGTTTTTCCCAGTCGGGGTTCCACGTGTAGATCTCGTCGTACACGCGGTCGATCAGCGCTTCCTTGCTCGGGAAGTAGCGGTACAGCAGCGGCTGGGTGACGCCGATCTGCCGCGCGAGCTCGCGGGTGCTGCCGGAAAAGCCGTGCGTCGCGAAGTGCTCGATCGCCTTCTCGACGATCTGCCGCTCGCGCGCTTCCGGCGCGAGCCGGCGGCCCGGCGTGACGGCGTTGCCGTCGGCGTCCGTCCCGCGCTCGCGGGCCGGCGTGCTGCGTTTTCTTTCGGTCATGCATCGGCTCCCGATGGTGCGCCTGCGTTAACTATCGATCGAAAAATAGCACGATTGACGGGCCGCATGCCGCGCGCGGCGGGGCTTTCGGCGCGCTGCGGGGCCGGTGCGGCGCGCAATCCGCGTCGTGCGGGCCCGGCCCCCCGGCCACGCGAGCCCGCCGCCGATTCAGAAAAATTCAGGCGGCCGCCATGACATTAAGGTCAGCCTTCACTAGTCTGGCTTCCGAACCGCCGCACGGGCCGGATGCCAGTCGGCAAGCCGGGCCGGTCGGCGCAACCGGAGCGGAACATGCGTTATCAGATCTCGCCGGGCGCCGGCGCCACCATCCAGGAAACCGGGTCATGCCGTCGCAGCCGGTAACCGCGGGCGCCGTGCCCGACCGCGTGCGCGGCGAGGACGTGTTTCTCGCGTCGATCGCGGGATATGTCGACACGCTCGGCTTCGTCGCGCTGTTCGGCCTGTTCACCGCGCACGTCACCGGCAACTTCATCCTGATCGGCTCGGGCCTGGCCGGCGTCGGGCAAGGGCTCGCGATCAAGTGGCTCGCGTTTCCGTCCTTCATCGCGGGCATCGTCGTCGCGCGCGTGCTCGACCACCGGATGCGCCAGCTGGGCCACGGCGTGCGTGCGCGTTCGCTGTATGCGCTGCAGGCCGTGCTGCTGGCCGGCTTCATGCTGGCCGGCGTGATGGCCTCGCCGATCGCCGATGCCGACGCGCCGAGGACGATCCTGTGCGGTCTCCTCGGCGCCGCGGCGATGGGCGTCCAGAACGCGCACGCGCGGTTGACGGCCCGCTCGGTCGTCGCCAACACGGTGATGACGGGCAACGTCACGCAGGCGGTGATCGATGCATTCGACTGGCTGGTGCCGCTCGCCGCGCCGGCCGAACGCGAAGCCGCACGCGTGCGGCTGCGGCGCACGCTGCCGCCGGTCGCGGGCTTCGCGCTCGGCGCCGGCGCGGGTGCGATGGCCTATCTGTTCGCGGCGTTCTGGGCGCTCGCGCTGCCGCTCGCGGTGCTGTGCTTCCTCGCCTATCAATCCGGTCGGCCCGACGAGCGGCCGACGTCACGCTGAATGCGCGCGCGGCATGTGGCCGCGCGTGCCACTTTCAAGGAGAACCCGATGATCGCACTGAAATTGCAACAGGCATGGCGGCTGACGGCCGCGTCGGCGGCCGTGCTCGGCGCATTGCTGGCCACCGCGCCGGCCCATGCCGACGAGACGCGCCTGCTCGAGACGACGTCCGCGAAGGTGCCGGCTGTCGCGGTCGGCCCGCAGTACGACACGACGCACGTGTGCGTCGCGCCGGAGGATTTCGACCGCTTCACCGACAGCTTCGTCGCGACGTTCGGCGGCAGCAAGTCGAAGCAGGGCGTGTTCCAGGTCACGCCGACGCCGAGCCAGACGATGTCGCAGCTCGTGTTCACGCCGGCCGGCACGATCTCGGTGTTCGGCTTCAAGACGCCGATCCCCTATCCGTTCTGCGAGGAGCGCACCGGCTACCTCGTCACCGACATGGACGTCGCGATGAAATCGGCGCGCGCGCACGGCGCGGACGTCGTCGTCGACACGTTCCCCGACCCGATCGGCCGCGACGCGATCATCCGCTGGCCGGGCGGCGTGAACATGCAGCTCTACTGGCACACGCAAGCGCCGAAATACGACCCGCTGCAGACGGTGCCGGAAAACCGCGTGTACGTGTCGCCGGAAAGCGCGAGCAAGCTGGTGCACGACTTCGTCGCGTTCTCGCGCGGCAAGGTGGTGTCCGACGTGCGCAAGGCGCCGGGCATCGAGATCGGCCGGCCGAACGATACGTATCGCCGCATCCGCATCGAATCGGGTTTCGGCAAGATGACCGTGCTCGCCACCGACGGCCATCTGCCTTACCCGTTCGGCCGCGAGATGACGGGCTACGAAGTGCCGGACCTGGCCGCGACGCTGAAGCAGGCGCAGGCCGCGGGCGTGACCGTGCTGGTGCCGACGTTCACGTCGGACGGGCGCGATGCGGCGCTCGTGCAGTTCCCGGGCGGCTACGTCGCCGAGATCCACGCGCGGTCGAAGTGATGGAGCGCGGGTCGATGGGGCGCGCCTGGCGCCGCGTGCTGCCGGCCGCCGTGCTGGCGGGTGGCGTCGCGGGCTATGCGGGTACGGCGGCCGGGGCCGAGGATGCCGCTTCGGCGTCTTCGGCGGCTTCGACAGCTTCGCCGGCCCCGGCCGCCGGCACGACGTGTACCGCGAAGCGGCCCACGGTGCTGTTCAACCGCTGGCAGGAAGACTGGTCGGTGCTCGCGAACCCGTGCGTGCCGCGCCAGCCGGGCGATGCGCTGAAGTACATCCCGCTCGGCGGCGACCCGTCGACCTACCTGTCGCTCGGCGCGAACCTGCGCGAGCGCTTCGAGCTGAACAACGCGCCGCTGTTCGGCCTCGGCGCCGCGCACGACGACAACTACGTGATCCAGCGTGCGACGGTGCATGCGGACCTGCGTTACGCCGGGCATTTCCAGGCATTCGTCCAGTTCGTCGATGCGCGGCCGTTCGGCAAGGACACGGTGTCGCCCGTCGACAAGGATCAGTTCGACATCGAGCAGGCGTTCGTCGCGTATGTCGACCAGATCGGCGGCGGCACGTTCAAGGCGCGGATCGGCCGGCAGGAGATGGCGTACGACCTGCAGCGGTTCGTGTCGGTGCGCGACGGCCCGAACGTGCGCCAGGCGTTCGACGCGCTGTGGGCGGATTACGAAATCGGCAAGTGGCGGCTGATCGGCTATGTGACGCGACCGGTGCAGTATCGCAACGACGCGGCGTTCGACGACGTGTCGAACCGGCACCTGCGGTTCGACGGCGTGCGTGTCGAGCGCACCAACACGGGCCCCGGCGACCTGTCGGCGTACTGGTCGCGTTATACGCGCGACAACGCGCGCTATGTCGCGGGGGCCGGCACCGAGCGGCGCGACGTGTTCGACATGCGCTACGCGGGCAAGTCCAGCGGGTTCGACTGGGACGTCGAGGCGATGCTCCAGACCGGGCACATCGGCCAGGACACGATCGGCGCGTGGGCATTCGGCGCGCTGGGCGGCTACACGTTCGCGAAGACGCCGGGCACGCCGCGCGTGGGCATCCAGGTCGACGGCGCATCGGGCGACAAGCATCCCGGCGACGGACGCATGGGCACCTTCAACCCGCTGTTCCCGAACGGTTATTACTTCACGCTCGCGGGCTACACCGGCTACAGCAACCTGATTCACGTGAAGCCGTCGCTGACGTTCAAGCCGTCGAGCAGCGTGACGGTGCTGACCGCGGTCGGTTTCCAGTGGCGCGAGACGACGGCCGACGCGATCTACGGGCAGGGGATGTCGGCGGTGCCCGGCACGGCCGGCAAGGGCGGTTCGTACACGGGGATGTATGCGCAGGCCCGCGTGGACTGGCTCGTCAATCCGAACATGGCGCTGGCCGTCGAGGCCGTGCACTTCCAGATCGCCGACTCGATCCGCGCGCTCGGCGCGCGCAATGCCGACTACGTAGGCGTCGAAGCGAAGTTCGGCTGGTAGCGCGGCGCCGCGCGTCGCGCGGCACGCCGCCGGACGGCTCAGTGCGGCGCGCGCACCAGCGTTTCGACGAAATCGATGAACGCGGTCACGCGTTTCGAGCCGCGCTGCGTCGGCAGGTAGAGCGCGGTGACGACCGAGCGGGCCGTGCCGGGCGTCACGTCGTATTGCTCGAAGAGCCGGCGCAGGCGGCCCGACTGGACGTCGGCCTCGACCAGCCAGTCGGGCAGCAGCGCGATGCCGGCGCCGTCGAGCGCCGCATCGCGAAGCACTTCGCTGTGGTTCGATTTCAGGCGCCCGGTAACGCGCACCTGCGCCGTGCCGTGCGCGTCGACGAACGACCACGCCTGCTGGTCGCCGCCGAAGTGAAAGCGCAGGCATGCGTGATCGACGAGCTCGCCAGGCTCGGCCGGCGTGCCGTGCGCGGCGAGGTAGTCGTGGCTCGCGACGACGTAGCGGTGGAACGTGCCGAGCGTCCGTGCGACGACTTCGGCGGACGGTGCCGCTTCGCCGAGCCGGATCGCGACGTCGATGCGGCCCGCGACGAGATCGACGCGTTCGTCGGTGAGCTGCAGGTCGAGGTCGAGCTTCGGATGGCGCGCGAGGAACGCCGCGACGTGCGGCGCGATGCGGCGCACGCCGTACGCGACCGGCACCGACACGCGCAGCGGCCCGGACGGCTCGTCGCCGCGATCGGAGACCAGCGCGTCGGCTTCCGCGAGTTCCTCGAGCAGCTGCTTCGCGCGCGCGTAGTACATCGCGCCCGCATCGGAGAGCGTGACCTGGCGCGTCGTGCGGTTCAGCAGTACGGTGCCGAGCGACGCCTCGAGCGCATCCACCGCGCGTACCACCGACGATGCCGCGAGGTCGAGGCGGCGCCCCGCGCTCGAGAAGCCGCCGGCTTCCGCTACTTCGACGAACGCGCGCAGCGCGGAGAATTTGTCCATGTCGTGCTCTTCGAGTCTTTGTGCCTTTGTGCAGGCCGCAACGATGCGTTGCGTGCCGTTCGCATTCTATCGTCGCCGCGCAAGCGTTATCTTCCGGACTGCAATGTACAGGAGATGACGATGAAACCCGTCGAAGTAACCGTGACCTACGACCTGATCTGCCCGTGGTGCTGGATCGCGGAGCACCGGCTCGCGGAGGCGATCGAAGCAGCCGGCCTGGCCGGCGCCGTGAACGTGCGGTTCGTGCCGTTCGAGCTGAACCCGACGATGCCGGCCGGCGGCATCGACCGCAAGGCGTACCGGAGCGCGAAGTTCGGCAGCTGGGCGCGTTCGCAGGCGCTCGACGCGCATGTAGCCGACGCCGGCCGCGCGGCGGGCCTTGTGTTCGACCACGCACGGATCGCGCGCACGCCGAACACGCGGCTCGCGCACCGGCTCGTCTGGTTCGCGCAGCAGCGCGGCAGCGCGGTCGCGCTCGTCGATGCGCTGTTTGCCGCGTATTTCCGCGACGGCCGCGATATCGGCGATACGGACGTGCTGGTCGAGATCGCGGCCGGCGCCGGCCTGGCCGGCGATGCGGTGCGTGCATTCCTCGCATCCGGCGAAGGGCTCGACGCGGTGGTCGCGCTCGAGGAGGCGGCGGTGCGCGACGGCATCGCGTCGGTGCCGTCGACGCGCATCGGGTCGACGGTCGTCAGCGGCGCGCAGCCGGCCGACGTGTTTCGCGCCGCATTGCTCGACGCGCAGCGCGCGCGGGATCGGGCCGCGTAAGCCGGGCCGGCGCCGGCGGGTGCCGGCTTTCAGAACGATTCATGTCGCGCTCAGGATTATTGCGAAACCGGCCGGTAAGCTCGGTGTCGCGCGCCTGACCGGCCGGGCCGGCAACGCGCGCGATATCTCGATACGCAACCGGGGAGCGGACATGAAGAACCTGAACTGGCGTACCGGCGGCATGCTGGTCATCGCGTGGTGCTTCGGCATCCTCGCATCGGCCGCGTGTGCGGCCGGACCGGGCGGCGCGGATCAGGCGCCCGGCTTCTATCGGCAGCAGCTCGGCAGCCTGCGGATCGTCGCGCTGTCCGACGGCACGCATCCGTTTCCGGTCGATACGGTGTTCCGCGACATCTCGAAGGACGACATCCGGCGCGATCTCGACCGCGCGTTTCTCGAGCCGCCCGTGCAGGGCTCGATCAATGCGTTCCTCGTCGATACCGGCACGAAGCGGATCCTCGTCGATTCCGGGGCCGGCGTGCTGTACGGCGATTGCTGCGGCAAGCTGCTCGCGAACCTGCGTGCGGCCGGTTATGCGCCGGAGCAGATCGACGAGGTGCTGCTCACGCACCTGCACAAGGATCATGTCGGCGGCATCGTGACGAACGGCAGGATGACCTTCCCGAACGCGGTGGTGCGCGTGAACGAGATCGAAGCGAACTACTGGCTCGATCCGGACAACAAGGCACAGGCGCCGGCGTTCCTCGCGTCGTTCTTCGATGCGGCTGCCGCGTCGGTCGCGCCGTACGTCGCGGCGGGCCGCTTCAGGACGTTTCGCGGCGAAGCGACGCTCGCGCCCGGCATTCGCGCGGTGCCGATGCCTGGCCATACGCCGGGCCATACCGCGTACCTGATCGAGAGCGGCGACGCCGGGCTGCTCGCGTGGGGCGACATCGTGCACGTCGCGGCGATCCAGCTGCAGGACCCGGACGCGACGGTCCAGTACGACAGCGATGCGGACGCGGCGCGCCGCACCCGGCGCGATACGCTGAAGCGCGTCGCGGACAAGCGTTACCTCGTCGGCGCCGCGCACATCGCGTTTCCCGGGCTCGGGCATTTGCGCAGGGACGGGGAGCAGTACGACTGGGTGCCGGTCAATTACGACGCGACGCCGCTCCGGTGAGCGACGGGCGATGTGCGCCGTGACGTGCCGTGTCGTGCAGTGAGGTGCGGGGCGCGCGCGTAGCGGTGGCGCGCGGCCGCGTCAGCGCGTCAGTTCGCGCCGCCAGGCGCCGGGCGGATGGCCGACGATGCGCGCGAACACGCGGTTCAGGTGGCTCTGGTCCGCGAAGCCGCAGGCGGCCGCGATTTCCGCGAGCGACATGTCGGTCGTCTCGATCAGTTGCCGCGCGCGGATCACGCGCTGTTCGAGCAGCCATTGATGCGGCGTGCGCCCCGTCGTGCGCGAGAACGCTCGAATGAAATAGCCGCGCGACAGATCGCACTCGCGCGCGACTTCCTCGATCGACACGCCGAGATCGGCCTTCTCCATCAGCAGCTCTTTCGCGAGCGCCGTCTTCGCCGGCGACAGCAGGCCCTTGTGCTGCAGGTCGCGCGCATCCGCGTTGCCGTACTGGCGCGCGAGATGCGCGCCGATCGCGAGCCCCATCTGCTCGACGAACAGCGCGTTCAGCACGCCGGGCTCGTCGAGGCTGTCGGCCACCGCGTGCGCGAGATGTCCCAGCACTTCGTCCTGTACGTCGGGCGCGCAGGTCAGGCCGCCGATTTCGGTGCCGTCGTGCTCGCGGCCGAGGCCGTCGAGATACGCGTGCGACAGCTCGACCAGCAGGAAGTCGAACTTGCCGTACAGGTCGGCACGAAAATTCCGGGAGAAGTCGCGAATGTAGATCGAGTTGTGCTGGAACCGCCGCTCGGAGCGGGATTGGCCGGTGCCGCCGTAGATCGTGCGCCGGTGCCCGCCGTTGAGCGACACGCCGATCAGGAAGCCGCGATCGCTGGCCGCCATCTCGATGCGCTCGAAGTGCTCGTCGCGCATGCATTTGCGATGGAGCGTGAGCCCGCCGACCGGGCGTTCGATGTCCTTGGACAGCAGGCTCGACAGGCAGCCGAGCGTGTCTTTCGGCCGTGCGGCCGGGGACGCGACGAGGGAATCTGGCATGGCGGAACAATCCTTCGATGGGGGGCGGCGCGCGAACATATTTACGCGAAGTTTAAACGGTGCACTCGACCGGCCCAAGTTAACTTGAATAAATGTCCACTTGCTGACGAAATGCTTGCCAGCGGCCCGACCCGCGCCGCGCCGGCCTCGACGGGCACGCGAGCGCGCCGCCATGGCCAACGCGGGGGCGATGTCACCCCATTTTCATTCGGCGCGGCGCCCACCCACGGGCGCGCCGGTGGGCGGGAGGCCAGCGCATTTTCCTTCAAGATTTTTGTTAATTCGGTGTTTACACTCAGTCCACATTTTGAGACTTTGCGCCCGGCCGGCAGCGCTGGACGGGTGTGCATTCCCGCCCTGGTGAACGGCCGTGTTCACATGGCGGTCATCGTGGGGAACCTGGAGGCGGCCATGATCCAGATCGGGACGTTGTCGGTGGATTTCGAGCAGCGTGACATTCGCCACCACGGCGCGTCGCTGCGTATCGGCGCACGCGCGCTTGACATACTTGAAGTGCTGCATCGCGCCAACGGTTCCGTCGTGTCGAAGGACGACATCATGGATGCCGTGTGGCCGGGCCTGATCGTCGAGGAAAACCGGTTGCAGGTTCACGTCGCGACGCTGCGCAAGGCGCTGGGCGCGGACCGCGACCTGATCAAGACGGTGCCGGGCCGCGGCTACCTGCTGATCGCGCCTCCCGCCGTCGCGCACGAGGCCGCGCCGCGCGCGGCCGCGTTGCCGGCCGACCCCGTCGCGGCGGCCCGCCCGGTTTCGCTCGTCGGGCGTCAGGCGGAGATCGGGCAGATCGTCGACATGATCGAAAGCGCACCGGTCGTCACGCTCGTCGGGGCAGGCGGCATCGGCAAGACGAGCCTGGCCGGCCGCGTCGCCCACGAGCTGCGCGAGCGGTCCGGCGAACGCGTGCTGTTCGTCGCGCTCGCGAGCGCCGCGACGCGCGACGACGTGCTGCTCGCGATCGCCGCGGAACTCGGCCTCGAGACCGACGGCGTGCCGGGCATCGACCGGATCGCCGGAGCGTTCGCCGCGTCGCCGGCCCTGATCGTGCTCGACAACGCGGAACACGTCGTCGATCTGGTGGCCGATCTCGTCGATACGCTGACGTCGCGCGCGCCGTCGCTGCGCGTGCTCGCGACGAGCCGCGAACCCCTGCATATCTCGGCCGAAGCCGTGTTTCGCGTGAGCCCGCTGGCGGTGCCGGACAGCGACGCGCCGCTCGACGAGATCGTGCGTCATTCGGCCGTCGAGCTGTTCCTCGCGCGGATCCGCGCCGCCACGCCCGACTGCGCGGTCGATGCGGCCGGCATCCGGCTGATCGGCGACATCTGCCGGCGCCTGGACGGGCTGCCGCTCGCGATCGAGCTGGCTGCCGCGCGCGTCGCGACGCTCGGGCTCGAGGCCGTCGCCGCGCGTCTGGACGACCGGCTGAACCTGCTGACCGGCGGGCTGCGATCGGCGCTGCCGCGCCACCAGACGTTGCGGGCGACGTTCGACTGGAGCTACGTGCTGCTGGATGCGGCCGCGCGCTCGCTGTTTCGCCGGATGGCGTGCTTCACCGGCCCGTTCACGTTCGATGCCGCGCGCGAAGTCGCGATGGATCCCGGGATGTCGGCCGCCGAGACGATCGCGGTGCTCGGCGAACTGGTCGCGAAGTCGCTGGTGACCGTCGAGTTCCACGGCGCGCACGCGCGTTACCGGTTGACGGAATCGACGCGCGCGTATGCGCTCGAGAAACTGCGCAACGAAGGCGAATTCGACCTCGTCGCCGAGCGTCATGCGTGCTACGAGCGCGGGCAGGGGGAGGCGCGGATGCAGGCGCCGGCGCCGGCCGCGGATCTCGCGAGCCCGCGTGTCGCCGCGGACGCACCGGCGCCGGCGCCGCGCGAGCCCGTCGCGGTCGAGCCGCGAGGGCACGAAGCGGACGCACTGGCGCTCGCGTTGCTGGAACCGGCGCGGATGCGCGAATGCGCGCATCCGGCGCGGCGGGCGCTCGACGCGATCGAGGCCGCTGGAACCGGCGATACCGGCGGCATCGACGCGGCACGCGAGCTGCGCCTGCGCGCCGCCTACGCGACGGCGCTGCTGCATACCGACGGCGATACGCACGCGGCGGCCGCGATGTGGGACCGGACGCTCGTGCTCGCGGGCCGGATCGGCGACGAGGCGTTCGACGCGTGCGCGCTGGTCGGGCTGTGGAACACGATGCTGACGCGCTCCGACATCCACGAATCGCTGCGCTACGCGACGCGCTTCGAGCGCGCGGCCGAACGGCGCGGCGACCGGCCGCAGCGGCTGCTGGCGAACGCGATGGTCGCGACGTCGCTGCATTACTTCGGCGAACACGCGCAGGCCCGCGAGCGGCTGGAGGCCGCGACCGCCGGGCTGGCTGTGGCCGGCGAACCGTCCTGCGCGGAAGCCGCGCTCGGGGTCGACGTCGCGACGCTCGGCCGCACGATGCTGATGCGGCTCGTCTGGATGCAGGGCGATCCGGAATACGCGATGCGGCTGGCCGCGCAGGCGGTCGAATCCGCGCGCCGCACCGGGTCGGGGCTGGCGCTGTGCGTCGTGCTCGGCGCCGCGGCCGTGCCGATCGCGCTGCGCTACGGCGATCACGACGTGATTTCCGACTATCTCGGCACGCTGCGCTCGACCGCGGAGGCGAACGGGTTCGACATCTGGCTCAGCCACGCGGAAGGCCTCGCCGGGCAGTTCGACATGCAGGCCGGGCATCCCGGCGCCGGTCTCGCGCGGCTCGAACCCGCGCTGCGGCGCATCGAGGCGAGCGGGTTCCGGCGCCTGCTCGCGCCGCTGGTCGTCGCGTACGCGGAAGGGCTGACGCGCACCGGCCGCGCGGCCGAGGCATGCGTGAAACTCGACGCGACGCTCGCGCGCTGCCGCGCGCACGGCGAGCACCTGTTCGTGCCGGAACTGCTGCGCGTCCGGGGGCTCGCTATGCTCGAGCAGGCCCGCACCGCGGAGCCCGATGCCGCGCTCGCGTACGAAGTCGAAGGGCACCGGCATCTGCTGACCGGGATCCATACCGCGAACGGGCAAGGCGCCGCGATGTGGGCGCTGCGCGGCACGCTCGATCTCGCCGATCACCTGATCGAGCGCGGGCGGACGGGCCAGGCGTCGTCGCTGGTGGCGAACCTGTCGGGGCATTTCGATCCGCAATCGCGCGCGTTCGACGTGCGCCGGCTCGCGCGCCTGCAGAACTTCGTGCGCCCGGAGCCGGCACTGCCGGCGGGCCGGTCGCGCATGCGGCACGAGGCGGCGGATGCGATGCAGCAGGTGGCGTAACGGCATGCCCGGTTCGCGCAGGACGACACCGCGCCATCGCGCCGCGGCCCGTCGGTCCGATCGTTCAATGTTCAAGGGGGAGTGGATGGTCCGTGTATCGTCGAACCGGAGGCAGGCGGCATGCGGCCGCGTGCCGGCTCACGGCACAAGCGGAGGGCCTGACGGTGCTTAGGGCGACGGCATCCGCCGCGGCGGCGGACCTCATCGTATGCAACGGCAAGATCGCGACGCAGGACGACCGGCAGTCGTTCGTGACCGCGCTCGCCGTGAAGGACGGCCGGATCCTCGCGGCCGGCAGCGGGCACGACGTGATGCGGCATGCGCATGCCGGCACGCAGTGCATCGACCTGAACGGCCGCACCGTGATCCCGGGGCTGAACGATTCGCACCTGCACATGATCCGCGGCGGCCTGAACTTCAACCTGGAACTGCGCTGGGACGGCGTGCCGACGCTGGCCGACGCGCTCGCGATGCTGCGTCGCCAGGTGCTGCGCACGCCCGCGCCGCACTGGGTGCGCGTGGTCGGCGGCTGGACCGAATTCCAGTTCGCCGAAAAGCGCGGGCCGACGGCGGCCGAACTGAACGAGATCGCGCCCGACACGCCGGTCTTCATCATGCACCTGGGCGACAGCGCGCTGCTGAACGCGGCCGCGCTGCGCGCGATCGGCTACGGCCGCGACACGTCGAACCCGCCCGGCGGCGAGATCCAGCGCGATCGCCTCGGCCGGCCGACCGGCCTGCTGATCGCGCGCCCGGACATGGCCGTGCTGCACGAGGCGCTCGAACGGGCCCCGAAGCTCGGCCACGACGACCAGATGAATTCGATGCGGCATTTCATGCGCGAGCTGAACCGGCTCGGCGTGACGAGCGCGATCGACGCGGGCGGCGATTTCCAGGCCTTTCCGGACGACTACGGCGCGATCCTGGCACTCGCGCGGCGCGGCGAAATGACCGTGCGCGTTGCGTATAGCCTGTTCGTGCAGCATGCGGGGCGGGAGCTCGACGACTACGCGCGCTGGGTGACGCTCGCGAAACCCGGCGACGGCGACGCGTTCCTGCGGATGAACGGCGCCGGCGAGCTGCTGGTGTATTCGGCCGCCGATTTCGGCAATTTTCTCGAACCGCGCCCCGATCTGCCGGCGGCGCTGGAGGCCGAACTGGCCGCGGTGGTACGGCTGCTGGTGCGGCACCGCTGGCCGTTCCGGCTGCATGCGACCTACGACGAATCGATCGGCCGCTTCCTGAACGTGCTCGAAGCCGTGAACCTCGAGACGCCGTTCGACGGCCTGCGCTGGTTCTTCGATCACTGCGAGACGATCACCGATGCCAACATCGCGCGCATCGCCGCGCTCGGCGGCGGCGTGACGGTCCAGCACCGAATGGCGTTCCAGGGCGAGTACTTCATCGCGCGTTACGGCGCGCAAGCCGCGATGCGCACGCCGCCAATCCGCGCGATGCTGGCGGCCGGGCTGCCGGTCGGCGCGGGCACCGACGCAACGCGCATCGCGAGCTACAACCCGTTCGTGTCGCTGTACTGGATGGTGTCGGGACGCACGGTCGGCGGCACGGCGCTGTATCCGGAGCGCAACCGGCTCGGCCGGATGGAGGCGCTGCGCTGCTATACGGTCGGCAGCGCGTGGTTTTCCGGCGAGGACGACTGCAAGGGCGCGCTGGTGCCCGGCCACTACGCCGATTTCGCGGTGCTGACGGACGACTACTTCACGATCGACGAAGCGCGGATCACGTCGCTGTCGTCGGTGCTGACGGTCGTCGGCGGCAGGATCGTGCATGCGGACGACGAGTTCGCGTCGCTCGCACCGCCGCCGCCGGCGGTCAGCCCCGCGTGGTCGCCGGTCGCCGAATTCGGCGGTGCGGGCCGGCGTCGTTCGGCCGAGTCGGCTTCGCTGCGCGCCGCGGCCGACGCGGGCCTGCCGGCGGCCGGTGCCGCGCGCGGGCTCGGGCGCGCGTTCGTGCAGCGCCTGCATGCGGCCGCGATGGAAACCGCCGAGCAGTGCGAAGCATCGGGTTACCCCGGTTTCGCGTACTAGGCCGACGCCGTACCGGCCGCCAACGTGCCCGCGCCGGCTGCGTCGGCGCGGGCCGCGCGAGGCATGGACAATTTTCCGCCCCCGGCGAGGGGCAGAAGGAGACGAGATGAGTTCTGCGCACACGTGCGCGTCGGCCGATGACGAAGTCGCCGGTGTCCGCATTCCGCGGACGCCGATGGCGATCGAAGCGGCCGAAGCAGCCCGCGCGTCGCTGCCGCGGGCGATCACCGGGCATGCGAGCCGGGTGTTCGTGCTTGCGTCGCTGGCCGCGCAGCGTGCCGGCGAGACCTGCGATGCCGATGCGCTTTACGTGGCCGCGATGTACGCGAACATGGGACTGAGCACCGCGTATGGCCGCTCGGCCGCGCGCTACGAGCTCGACAGCGCCGATGCCGCCGATACGTTCCTGCTGCGCCACCAGACGTCGCAGCGCCTGCGCGACGACGTGTGGCACGCGATCGCGCTGCATACGACGCCCGGCGTGGCCGCGCGCGTGTCGCCGCTCGCGCGCGTGCTGGCGGCCGCCGTCTCGACCGACCTGATGGCCACCGATTTCGACGCGTATTCGGCCGACGAGCGGCGCGCGCTGCTCGCCGCCTACCCGCGCGGCGAAGGCTTCGGCGACGCGTTCCTCGATGCGGTCGCGCGCGGCGTCGCGCACCGGCCGGCGTCGACGTTCGGCACGTGGAGCGCCGACGTGCTCGAACGCGCCGATCCGGATTTCCACCGGCTGAATTTCTGCGGGCGCGTGCTCGGCGCGCGCTGGCAGGACGCCTGACGGCGTCCTGCGGGTTCCGGCTGGTTCGGGCGGCGTGAGCCGGGTGCACAGGCGCTCGCGCGCCTGCGCACCCGGGCGCTTACGCACTCACGCCCGCCGCATCGTGACGCGCATAGTCGACGTAGCCCGCGCGGTCGCCGCCGTACCAGCCGACCGCCTTCGGCGCGGCGAGCGGTGCGTTCGCCGCGAGGCGTTCGACCAGATCGGGGTTCGCGATGTACGCACGCGCGAACGCGACGAGATCGGCGTCGCCCGCGTCGATCAGCGCATTCGCGGCATCCGGCGCGATGCCGCCGTTGACGATCAGCGTGCCGCCGAAATGCTTGCGCGTGTTCGCGACGATGCGCGGCAGGTCGGGCTCGCCGCTCCAGCCGTTGGTGTCCGCCGCGTGCACATAGGCGACGCCGGCTTCGTCGAGCATGCGGCCGACGTACGCGTACGTCGTATCCGGATCCGCGTCACGCACGTTGTTGTATTTCGCGTACGGCGAGATGCGCACGCCCACGCGGCTGAGCGGCATCACGGCGCCGACGGCGTCGACGATCTCCTCGAGGAAGCGCGCGCGGTTCGCGACCGAGCCGCCGTATCGGTCGTCGCGGCGGTTCAGCGTCGACGACAGGAACTGGTGCGGCAGGTAGCCGTTGGCCGCGTGGATCTCGACGCCGTCGAAGCCGGCCGCCATCGCGCGTACGGCCGCGTCGCGGAATTCGTCGACCGTGTCGGCCACCTCGTCCGTCGTCATCGCGCGCGACGGCGTCGCGTGAATCTTCGTGTAATAGCCGTTCTGCAACTGCGCCCACACCTGCAACTGCTCGAGATCGTCGTTGACGCCGGACGGCGACAGCGGCGCGTCGCCGCCGAGCAGCGTCAGCGAGCTCACGCGGCCGCCATGCCACAACTGCGCGAAGATCCGGCCGCCGTTCGCATGCACGGCGTCCGTGACCTGCTTCCAGCCGGCCGCCTGCTCGTCGGTGACGAGCCCCGGCGTCAGTTCGAACGAGGCGGACGCCGGGCTGACGTTGGTCGCCTCGGTGACGATCAGGCCGGCGGACGCGCGCTGCGCGTAGTACTCGGCCATCAGTTCGGTCGGCTGGCCGCGCGACGGCGCGCGCGAGCGCGTCATCGGCCCCATCACGACACGGTTGGGAAGCGGCAGGCCGCGCAGGTCGTAGTGGCTGAGCAGGGAAGACATGATGGATTCCTTTTTGCGTGAGGCAGGGCGGCGCCGCGTGTCGCGTGGTGGCGACCGGTCGGGCGGCGGGCCCTGCGGAGAGTTCGGGAAAGACGGGGGTAACGTGCCGGCAGCGTTCCGGCGCGCGAGCGGCCCGGAGGGCGCCGCGCGTGAACCGGTGCCGGCGCCGGTTCAGGACTGGGCGTGGCGTCGTGCGTGCGGACGCCCGATCGCGAGGTAGTGGGCGAGCGCGACGACCGGGAACGCGCCGGCCACCGCGGCCACGAGCGGCCAGCCGCCGTGTTCGTACAGCGGGCTCGCGAGCGCGGAGCCGATCGCGCCGCCGACGAAGATGCTCGTCATGTACAGCGCGTTCAGCCGGTTGCGGCTTGCCGCGTGCAGCGCATAGATCTCGCGCTGGCCGAGCACCATGTTCATCTGCACCGCGAAGTCGAGCACGATGCCGGTGACGACGAGGCCGTACAGGCCGGCGCCGTGGATCAGCGCGACCGCGTACGACAGCGCGCCGGCGACCAGCGCGATCAGCGTCGCCCGCACGCCGTGGCCGGCATCGGCGAGGCGGCCGGCGACCGGGGCCGACGTCGCGCCGATCGCCCCGACCAGCGCGAACAGGCCGATGGCCGATTGCGACAGCCCGTAGTGGCGCGTGAGCTCGACCGGCACGGCGGTCCAGAACAGGCTGAACGACGCGAACATCAGGCCCTGGTAGAACGCGCGATGGCGCAGCACCGGCATCGTGCGGACCAGGTGCAGCAGCGAGCCGATCAGCTCGAAATAGGTCGCGCGATGATCGGGCTGGCGCGACGGGATCGTCAGCGCGAGCACGGCGGTCACGAGCGTCATCAGCACCGCGGCGGCCGCGAACACGAAGCGCCAGCCGAACGCGTCGGCCACCACGCTCGACAGCGGGCGCGCGAGCAGGATGCCGAGCAGCAGCCCGCCCATGATCGTGCCGACCACGCGGCCGCGCGAATGATCGGGCGCGAGGTGCGCGGCGAGCGGCACCAGGATCTGCACCGCGACCGAGCTGAAGCCGATCAGCAGCGAGATCGCGAGGAACAGCCCGGGCGTCTGCACGACGGCGGCCGCCGCGAGGCTCGCGATCGACACGACGGCCGTGACGATCATCAGCTTGCGGTTCTCGAGCAGGTCGCCGAGCGGCACGATGAAGAACAGGCCGAACGCATAGCCGATCTGCGTCAGCGACACGATCAGGCTCGCGGTTGCGCCGGACATGTGCAGGCTGGGCGCGATGAGTTCGGTGATCGGCTGCGCGTAGTACAGGTTCGCGACGATCGCGCCGCAACTGAACGCGAACAGCAGGATGAGGCCCTGCGTGAGCTTGGCTGCGTGCCCGTGGGCCGCGAGCGGGGTGGATTCTGCTGACATGGTCGACTCCTTCGAAAGAGATGTCGGGTGCCCGGTCGTCGGGCGGGCGTGATGGGATACGGGTGTTCGGTTGTTCCGGTGTTCGCCGCGGTGAAACGCAAGCCGCCGCATTGCCGTCAAGGTTATTGATCGAGCGATAACAAGAGAATACGGCCGGCGCGCAATCGAGCTTTGCGTGCCACGCAAAGGGGTCGGAGCGTGTGCGGATTCATGTGAGGGGGGCGAGGCCGAGACCGGTCGCGAGCCGCATGCCGGCGAGGGCGAGGGCGGCCGCTGCGATGCGGCGCGTGCGCGAACGCGGGGTCGAGGACATCGAAAACGTCCTGGACGGACGGGCCGGCGGTCGCGATCGTCATGTCGAGCCTCTCGAAACGGGCCTCCGGCGCGGATATCGCGGATCGCAAGGCCCCTGAGAGCAGTCTGGATCGGGCGGACTGAATAGTCCTAAACCGCGTCTTAATTCACTTGATCGATGCGGGGTGCGCGCGGGCGCGGCCGCGCGGTTTCAGCGACGGGCATCGACGGCGGGCGTCAGCGGCGCTGCCCCTGCAGCGTCGGAATCTGCGCGAACAGCCCGGCGAGCCAGTCGACGAACACCTTGAGCTTGACGGGCGTATGCCGGTTGGGCGGATACAGGATCGAGATCGGCCGCGGCGGCGTGTTGAAATCGGTCAGCACCTCGCGCAGGCGCCCCGATTGCAGGTACGGCTCGACCAGGTACAGCGAGGTCTTGATCAGGCCGATGCCGGCGAGGCCGCATGCGATGTAGGTGTCGGCATCGTTGACCGCGACGGTGCCGCACATCTGCATGATGCGCGTTTCGCCGTCGACCACGTAGTCCCACGGCCGCGGCCGGCCCGTATCGGCCGACATGTGGCTGACCGCGATGTGCTGCGTGAGATCGTCGACGGTTTCGGGCGCGCCGCAGCGCTCGAGATACGCGGGCGCCGCGCACGTGCAGGTGGTCAGGCTGCCGATCCGTTTCGCGACCAGCCCCGAGTCGTCGAGCGCACCGATGCGCACGACGCAATCGACGCCTTCGCCGACGAGGTCGATCTGCCGGTCGGTCACGCCGAGTTCGACCGAGATGCCCGGATGCGCGGCGAGAAACTCGGGCAGCGCGGGCACCATGATCTGCTTGGCCATCGCCGGCGGCAGGTTCACCTTCAGGCGGCCGCGCGGCACGTTGCGCGCCTGCGAGACGGCCGCCTCCATGTCGTCGATCTCGCGCAGCACGCCGACGCAGCGCTCGTAGTAGGCCTGTCCGTCCTCGGTCAGCGAGATCCGGCGGGTGGTGCGGTTCAGCAGCCGGCAGCCGAGATGCTGTTCGAGCGTGCTCAGCAGCGCGGAGACGCGCGGCGTCGTCAGCCCGGTCGTGTCGGACGCGCGCGTGAAGCTGCCCGTTTCGACGATGCGCGTGAACACGCGCATCGAAAGCAAGGTATCCATCGTTCGGAACTCTCCAGCCTGTTCGTTGCCTGCGCCGGTGCATGCCGGCGCGGCTTTTATGTCGAGGTACCGCCGCTACGCGTCGATGCGCTTCCTGAGCCCGTCGCCCGCGAACGGCATTTCGCGCATCCGCTGGCCCGTCGCATCGAAAATCGCGTTGGCCAGCGCGCCCGCGGTCGGCCCCATCGACGCCTCGGCCGCGCCGAGGAACGGCGCGCCCGGGCGGTTGATCAGGTGCACCTTGATGCTTTGCGGTGCCGTGCCGAAACGCAGGATCGGGTAGCTGCTCCAGTCGAAGCTGCGGATGCGCTGCGTATCGTATTTCAGCGCCTCGTACAGTGTCCAGCTCGCGGCCTGCACGATGCCGCCTTCGATCTGGTTGCGGATGCCGTCCGGCGACACGACCTGGCCCGCGTCGACGGCCACTTCCGCGCGCTCGAGCGTCACGTGGCCGGTTTCCGGCACGACCGTGATCTCGACCGCCATCGCGACGTAGGCCATCAGGTTCTTGTATTTGCCGAACGCGAAACCGACGCCGCGATTGCGTTCGCGCGGCGGCCGGGGCCAGCCGAATTTCGTCGCGGCGAGCTTGATCACCTGGCTCGCGCGGTGATCCTGCAAGTGCCGCAGCCGGAATTCGACCGGATCGACGCCGGCGGCGTGCGCCAGCTCGTCCATGAAGCTCTCGATCGCCCACACGTTGGTGTGCGCGCCGAGCGAGCGCATCGCCGAGGTCTGCAGCGGCATCGTCGGCGAGAAGTTGTTGACGATGTGCATGGTCGGCAGTGCGTACAGCGGGATCGCGTTGCGATCGCCGCCGCCCTCGGGCTGCAGCATCGGCGTCGACGGCGCGGGCACGAACGGCGGCTCGAGCATCCGCGCGGGCAGCAGCCGGCCCGCATTGACGATCCGTTCGTTGTGCGAGCTGCTCCACAGCGCGTAGTTCCAGTCGACGATATGGCCGCTCGCGTCGAGCGACGCGCTGAGCTCGGTGACCATCGCGGGCGTGAAGTGGTCCCACGTATGTTCCTGCTCGCGCATCCATTGCACGCGGATCGGCTTGCCGGGCAGCGCCGCCGCGATCAGTGCCGCATGCGCGGCCACGTCGTCCGCGCCGTTGTGCCCGTAGCAGCCGGAACCCTCGGTGTGGATGCAGCGCACGCTCGCCTTCGGCATCGACAGCATCTCGGCGAGCGCGTCGCGCAGCGGATACACGCCCTGCGAGTGGGTCCACACGGTCAGCATGCCGTTCTCGAGATGCGCGACCGAGCACGACGGCCCGATCGAGCCGTGCAGCAGGTAGTTCTTCAGGAACGTCGCGGACAGCGTCTTCGTGGCCGGCGCGGTGTTGCCCTTCGTGTTCGCGATCTCGATGCGCTGCGTCGCGATCCGCTTCAGGTCCTGATGCACGGTGCCGCGCTCGGGCAGCGCGCGGCCGGGCGACCAGCGGCTGCCGGCGGCCAGCGCGCGCTGCGCGACGACCGCCTGCCATTCGCCCTGCGCGACGACCGCGAGCATGCTGCCGTTGCGCACGATCCGCACCACGCCCGGCATCTTCAGGATCGCGGCTTCGTCGAACGACAGCAGCTTCGCGTCGTACACGGGCGGCATCACGACACGCGCGTGCAGCATGCCGGGCAGCTCCATGTCCTGCACGTAGCTGACGCCGCCCGTGACCTTGTTCGGAATGTCCACGCGCGGCAGCGACGTGCCGATCACCGAGAACGTGGCCGGCGGCTTCAGCGGCGACGTCGGCGTCGCGTTGCGGTGCAGGTCGACCGTGCGCACCGCGTCGCCGTAGCGCATCGTGCGGCCGTCCGGCGCCTTGATCACCGCGTCGGCGACGGTGAGCGTGCGCGCCTCGACGCCGAACTGTTTCGCCGCGCCGTCGACCAGCAGCCCGCGCACCTGCGCGGCCGCGTTCAGCAATGCGGAGCCGCTGTCGGCCATCGTGTGGCTGCCGGCCGTCAGGCCCTCGTCCGGCGACGCGCCGGTGTCGGCGGTCAGGAACGTGATCAGCGAGGGCTTCATGTTCAGCTCCTCGGCCGCCACCTGCAGCAGCGCGGTTCGCACGCCGGTGCCGAGCTCGACCTTGCCGGTGAACACGGTGACCTTGCCGTCGGGCGTGATCTTGATCCACGCGTCCAGCAGCGGGTTGGTCTTCAGGCTGCCGGCCAGCGTTTCGGTCGCCTTGGCGACGTGGACGGCGGCGCCTTCGTCCGCGATCACGAGCTGCGCGGCGGCACGCGTGACCGGCGCGAGGCTGAACGCGACGAAGAGCGCGCCGGAAACCATGAAGTGCCGGCGGCTTTCGTCGATGTCGTCGGGTGGGTTCATCAGAGTCCCTTGCTGATCATGACGGGCGCGGCGGCCGGCTCCGGGTCGGGCAGGCCGGCGACCTGGCGGATCGCCGCCAGGATCCGCATGTGCGTGCCGCAGCGGCACAGGTTCGGTTCCATCTGGGTGCGCAGTTCGTGTTCGGTGGGTTTCGGGTTGCGCTCGAGCAGCGCCTGCGCGCGCATGATCATGCCCGCGATGCAATACCCGCACTGCGCGGCCTGGTGATCGATGAACGCCTGCTGCAGCTTGCCCGGATGCCCGGCGGTGCCGAGGCTTTCGAGGGTCCGCACGCGGCGCTCGCCGAGCGCGGACACCGGAATCAGGCACGAGAACATCGGCTTGTCGTCGACGATCACGGTGCATGCGCCGCATTGCCCGAGGCCGCAGCCGAACTTCGCGCCGTGCAGGTGCAGGTCGTTGCGCAGCGCGTACAGCAGCGGCGTGGACGGATCGATGTCGAGCGTGTGCCGCACGCCGTTGACGGTGAGGGTGATCATCGCGCGCTGTCCTCCTTTCTGAGCTTCGCGGCCAGGGTGTCGACGCCGCTCCACGCGGGACGATCGGAATACGTTTCCCGCAGGTACGCGGCGAGGTCCGCGATCTGCGCGTCGTCGTACTGGTCGATGAACGACGGCATGTAGTTCAGCGTGTCTTCGCCGTGCCAGCCGATCCCGTTGAACATCATCTGGATCGCGTTGCGCGGCGTATCGGCGGCGACGGCCGTGCTGAATGCGAGCGTCGGCCGCTCGCCGATCGACTGCATCGGCGCTGCCGGCCCGTGGCACTGCGCGCACGACGCCTGGAACAGCACCGCGCCGCGCTGGCCGGCGGGCGTCGTCGGGCCGTGTCCGGCACCGGCCGTCGCGGGCCGGGCGGGCGCCGGCTTCTGGATCGACAGGATGTACGCGGCGATCGCCTCGACGTCTTCCTGCGGCACGGTCGCGAGATCGCGCGTGACGGGCAGCATCGGGCCGGCCGCCGCGCCGTGCTCGCTCGCGCGGCCGGTGCGCAGGTAGGTGACGAGCTGCGCCTGCGTCCACGGCTTGACCGCGCTGCCGAGCGCATTGAGCGGCGGCGCCTCCCAGCCGTCGACGATGCCGCCGTCGAACGCCTTGCCGGCCTGTTCGCCGCCGATCGCATTGAGCGGCGAATGGCATGACGCGCAGTGCCCGAGGCCGTCGACGAGCAGCTTGCCGCGATTCCATTGCGCGGATTGCGACGGGTCGGGCCGGTACGCGCCTTCGCGCAGGAACAGCACGTTCCAGAACGCGACCAGCGGCCGGAAGTTCAGCGGGAAGATCAGGTCGTTCGGCGGCGTTTTCGTCCGCACCGGTTCGCGGGTCATCAGGTACGCATAGGCGGCCGTGATGTCGTCGTCGGACATCCGCGTGAAGTGGATGTACGGAAATGCCGGGTAGAGCGGATGGCCGTCGCGGGCGATCCCGCTGCGCAGCGCGCGTGCGAACGCGTCGCGCGACCAGCGGCCGATGCCGGTGTCGGCATCCGGCGTGATGTTGGTCGCGTAGATCGTGCCGAACGGCGTTGCGAGCGGCAGCCCGCCGGCGAACGGCTTGCCGTCGTTCGCGGTGTGGCACACGACGCAATCGCCGAGCGCGACCACGCGCGCGCCGGCGCGAACGAGTTGCGGATCGAACGATGCGCGGGCGGGCGGATCGATCGGCGCGATCGACGGCTTGACCATGATGCCGATCGCGACCGCCAGGCCGACGACCGCGATGCCGGCCGCGCCGAACCAGAGTCGTTTGTGCTTCATGCGCGCTCCACGCGAACCGGTTCGCCGGCGATCGTTCGAGCGGCGGGGCAATGGCGCGGATGCCGGCCGCGCGCGACGGCGCGGGTTCGGCTGCCGCGGCACGCGGGGCAGGATGGAAGGTCGGGCTCGCGCGTGCAGGCGGCGGTCGTTCCGGTCGACGCGGCCGGATGACGGCGGCGCATCGCCGGGCGATCCGGCCATGGCGAGGCGGCCCGGTGGCAGCGGTTCGCGGCGGAGATCATGTCGTTGCTCCAGGTATGGGGAGGCCGCGCGGGCAATGACGCAATCGCGTCATCGTGTGCGAGGCGGATGATGGAGGGCAGTCTACGTGGGCGTCGGCGGCATTTCCTGAAACGGCGCTGAAACGTTCTGAACTCCGCCGCGACGCGGCCCGGCGCGGGCGCCGCCGCGTCAGCGCGGCGTGCCGAGGCCGAACGCCGCGGCCAGCTGCGGGCCCTTCTCGAGCAGCGACGTCACTTCGTCGCGCCGTCGCGCCGACCATTGCGCGAGGCGCGCGACGACGTCGGTCGCGTCCGCCGGCAGCGCTTCGGCGAGCGACACCGCATCGCTCGCGGCCTTCGACGTGCCCGATGCGGTGTGCGGGCGCACGGTGTACGCCGCATCGCCGATCAGCGCGACACGGCCATCGACGAACGCGGGGCTCAACGCATCGAAGATCGCCTGGTTGAACGGCATGCGCGTCGCGTGCACCAGTTGCGCGAGCAGGGCCGGCAGGCGTTCGCCGGCGAGTTGCCGCAGCGTCGCGACGACGTCGTCGGCGAGCTGCCCCGGATGCACGGACGCGTGATGGACGTGGCCGGCCCGATCGGTCAGGTGGTGGCGCAGCGCGTCGCGATCGGCTTCGTTGCGATACCACAGCCAGTTGAAGCGGCGCGTGCCCGGCACGAGCGAGCCGTCGAGCGCGGGAATCAGGAACGCCATGAACAGCTCGCCCGGCGCCTTGTGCAGCGTCATGTTCTCGACCAGCGGCGCGATCGACGCGGCGTCGAAATCCGCTTCGTCGACGATCCCGCGCCACGCGAGGTAACCGGCGAACGACGGCGCGTAACCGGGAAAGAGCTGCGCGCGCAGGGTCGAGCCGGCCCCGTCGGCGGCGATCAGCACGTCCGCGCGGAGGCGCTCGTCGCCGAGGTGGACGTCGACGCCGTCGGCGTCCTGGTCGAAGCCGGTGACCGTGCGGCCGTACCGGATGCGCCCGTGCGGCAGCGTTTCGCACAGCGAGCGGTAGACGGCGTCCCACGACGAAAACGGCAGCATCTCGGGCTCGTCGCGCGTGACGATGCCGTCGCGATCGATCCAGCGCCGCCGGTGTGTCGGCACGCTGATCGCGTGGCGGCAATGCCGGCCATGCTGTTCGAGAAACGCCATCATCCGGCGCAACACGGCCACGCCGCCGCCCTGGCCGCGCAGCGGCGACGGCGAGCGTTCGCAGACCGTCACGTCGTGTCCGACGCAGTCGAGCGTCAGCGCGGCCGCGAGACCGGCGATCGATCCGCCTGCAATGACTATCTTCATCGTGGGTGACTCCGGTGTGCGGCCGATGGCGTGCGCCCCGTCGGCCAGGCGTCGTGATGCACGGCGCCGCGCGCCTGCGGCCACGGCTGCTGCGGATCTTGCCATGTCCGGCCGCGGGCTGCGCCGACGGTGCAAGCGCGGCGGGCAGGCCGCCGCGCCCCGGCCTGCTAGATCCGCAGCAGCTTGCCCGCATTGCCGCCGAGGATCATCGCGCGCTGCCGCGCGCTCAGGTCGACACGGTCGAGAAAGCGCACCGGCTGCTCGTAGCCCATGTCGAAACAGTAGTCGCTGCCGAGCACGAGCCGGTCCACGCCGACGTTCTCGATCAGGAAGTTCAGCACGGGACCCGAATGCGACACCGTGTCATAGCTGAAGCGCCGCAGGTAGCTGCTGGGCTTCTGCGCGAGCCGGCGCGTTTCGGGCCGCACGGTCCAGCCCGCGTCGAGGCGCCCGACGAGGATCGGCAGCGCGCCGCCCGCGTGCGGCAACGTGATCTCCAGCGTCGGGTAGCGGTCGAGCACGCCGCCGAGGATCAGGTGCGAGCCTGCGATCGCGGTATCGAACGGGTTGCCGAGCAGGTTGCTGAGGTAGAAATCGCCGAGCCGCGCGCCGCCGACCGTCTGCTGCGGATGCAGGAACACCGGCAGGCCCAGCTGCTCGATGCGGGCGAACACGGGCGCGAACAGCGGATCGTCGAGATCGCGGTTGTCGATGTTGGTGCCCATGTACACGCCGCGCACACCCGGCAATTGCGCGGCGCGTTCGAGCTCGTCGATCGCGTCGGCTGCGTTCAGCATCGGCAGCGTCGCGAGCACGACGAAACGCGTCGGGTGCCGCTGGTAGACGCGCGACGCCGACGCATTCCAGTCGCGCGCGAGCTTCGCGTTGAACGGCCGGTCGCCCCAGTACGCCATCGGCACGCTGAGCGACAGCGCCTGCACGTCGACGCCGGACGCATCCATGTCCTTGAGCCGCGCATCGATGTCGATGAACTTCATCGGCAGCGGGCCGAGGCCGCCGGCGGGCGTGCGGAACGTGAACGACGTGTCGTCGCACACGAACGAGCCGCCGAAGCGCTTGCCTTCGCCGCCGACCAGGTCGCAGAAGCTCTCCGGGTAGTAATGCGCGTGGATGTCGATCGAGCGCGGACGGTGCGGCGGCGGCGCGGCCGGGGTGCCGGCGCTGCCGGCGGCCGACGCGGACTGTCCGGCGACGGCGGTGCCCGCGAACGCGGCAAGCGCGCCGAGCAGGCGGCGGCGTCCCGGCGACGGGCAGCAGGTGCAATTCAGCATGGTGTCTCTCATGGTGTATCGAGGGTGCGTGACGTGCGGTTCAGCCGCGTTGCGTGATGGTCGTGGTGGTGCCCGCCGTGAGGCCCATCTCGCACGCGACGAGTTGCGTGTCGAACTGCGCGCGCTCGCGTTGCGCACGCGCCGAGCGATCGGTGACGGAGAACAGGACGACGCCGGCGAAGGCCGCCGCCATCGAGAACAGCGCCGGGTATTCGTACGGATAGACCGCGTGCGCATGGCCCAATACCTGGACCCACACGGTCGGGCTCAGCACGGTGAGCGTCACCGCGGTGGCGAGCCCGAGCAGGCCGCCCAACACCGCGCCGCGCGTCGTCAGCCCGCGCCAGTAGATCGAGAGCAGCAGCACCGGGAAATTCGAGCTGGCCGCGATCGAAAACGTGAGGCTGACGATGAACGCGATGTTCTGCTTCTCGAACGCGATGCCGAGCAGGATCGCGAGCACGCCGAGCACGACGGTCGTGGCGCGCGCCACGCGCATTTCGTCCCGGTCGGATGCCTGACCGCGCCGCAGCACGTTCGCGTAAAGGTCGTGCGAGATCGCCGACGAACCCGCGAGCGTGAGCCCGGCGACCACGGCCAGGATGGTCGAGAACGCGACCGCGCAGATGAAGCCGAGGAACACGTTGCCGCCGACCGCGTGGGCGAGGTGGATCGCCACCATGTTCGCGCCGCCGGCGATCGCGCCGGACGCGTCGTGGTACTGCGGGTCCGACGCGACGAGCGCGATGGTGCCGAAGCCGATGACGACGATCAGCACGTAGCCGGCGCCGACGATCCCGGTTGCGTAGAGGATGCTCTTGCGGGCCGCCTTGACGTCGCCGACCGTGAAGAAGCGCATCAGGATGTGCGGCAGGCCCGCGGTGCCGAAGATCAGCGCGAGGCCGAGCGACACGGCCGAGACCGGATCGGACACCAGTCCGCCGGGGCGCATGATCGCCGCGTGTTTCGGGTGGACGAGAATCGCCTGCGCGAACAGCGCGTCGAGGCTGAAGCCGAAACGGCTCAGCACCATGATCGCCATGAACGCCGCGCCGGCGAGCAGCAGCACGGCCTTGATGATCTGGATCCAGGTGGTGGCCAGCATCCCGCCGAAGAACACGTAGATGACCATCAGCACGCCGACGATCAGCACCGCGACCGTGTAGTTCAGGCCGAACAGCAGCTCGACCAGCTTGCCCGCGCCGACCATCTGCGACACGAGATACAGCAGCACGATGACGATCGAGCTCGACGCCGCGAACGCGCGGATCGGCCGTTGCCGCAGGCGATACGACACGACGTCGGCGAGCGTGTACTTGCCGAGGTTGCGCAGCGGCTCGGCGATCAGGAACAGGATGATCGGCCAGCTCGCGAGAAACCCGACCGAATAGATCAGCCCGTCGTAGCCGCTCGCGAACACCAGCGCGGAGATGCCGAGCAGCGACGCGGCCGACATGTAGTCGCCGGCGATCGCCCAGCCGTTCTGGAACGCGGTGATCTTGCCGCCCGCCGCGTAGTGGTCGGCCACGCTGTGGTTCTTGCGCGCGGCCCAGCGCGTGATGAAGAGCGTCGACGCGACGAACACGACGAACATGCCGATCGCGACCGGATTGTGCCCGTGCGCGAGCGCGGCGGGGCCGGCCGCGAACGCCGGTGCACAGCTGCAAGCGGCGAGCAGTGCGGGGAGCAGGCGTTTCATGATGCGTCTCCGTGGCGAAGGGCCGCGACGACCGTGTCGTGCACCGCATTGGCGCGGAACACGTAAAACGCGACCAGCGCAAACGTTGCGACGAACATGCCGAACCCGACCGGGATGCCCCACGGAGTCGGCCGGCCCGGCACGATCGGCGCGCCGAGCAGCGTCGGCGAAAACGCCAGCGTCAGGATGAACGCGAAATAGAGGGCGAGCATGACGAACGTCAGCGACCAGGCGAACAGCCTTCTGCGCCGGACGTGCTCGCGAAAGCGGGCATCGCGCAGCAGCGGATGCGTGGCATGTGACGGTGCGGCCGGTTCGGGCGCGGTGCCGGCGGTAGCCGAAAGCGGGTGGTTCACGGTGTCTCCTTCTCGTCTGGAATGGCCTGGCCTGGCATGGCATGGCTTGGCTTGGCTTGGCGACGGGCGCCGCGCGTGTCGCGCACGGCGCACGTGCGTGCTCAGAAATGCGGCGGGACGGCGGTTTCCCGCATCACGACTTCCGGCGTGCGATAGCGCTCGGCCATTTCGCGCTCGGTGTCGTTCTTCAGTTGCGCCTGCATGTAGGCGCCGAGGTGGCGCGCGTGCTCCACGATCGCCGTGCCGAATGCCGTGCGCGTCTCGCTGTATTCGCACAGCGCGTCGAGCGTGTCGGCGCGCGTGGCGAGTGCCGTGACGAGCGCAAGGGCATCGCCGGCGGCCTTCGTGACACCCATCCCGCAATGCGGCCGCGCGACGAACGCGGCGTCGCCGAGCAGCGCGATCCGGCCGAACGCCATGTTCGGCACTTCGAGGTCGTAGATCGGCTGGAACAGCGGCTGCGTCGCGCGCGCGACGACCTCGGCGAACTGCGGCGCCAGCAGCGCGTGGGCGGCGTCTTCCATGTCGTCGAGCACCTCGCGCCGGATCAGCGTCGGCGGAATGCCGCCCGCCCACAGCTTGCCGGTCGCGTCGGTCAGCAGGTTCGGCAGGTCGGTGTCCTCGCGGGTCGCGCGATACCACACGAAGTTGTAGCGGCGCTCGCCCGGCTTCGTGCTGTTGCCCTGGCCGGCGACCGGATAACCGAGGATCTGTTCGTGCGGCGGCAGGCCGAACGCGAAATTCCCGAACAGCGTCGCGTGGGTGGACTCCGACAGCCCGGGTTCGTCGACCAGCCCGCGCCACGCGACGTAGCCCGCATATTGCAGCCGCGCGTCCGGCAGGAATTTCTCGCGGATCGCCGAGCGGAAGCCGTCGGCCGCGATGACGAGGTCGGCATGCACGACCGAGCCGTCGGCGAGCGTGACCGACGCGTGCCCGGGGCCGTCCGCGACGTCGGTGACGACCGCGCCCGCGCGGTAATGCTGGTCGGGCAGCGCCGCGCGCAGCACGTGGTACATCTTGCTCCACGCGGTGAGCGTCTGCGGCATCCGGCGTTCCGATACGACGGTGCCGTCGCGGCCCAGCGTGATCCGCGACTCGACCTTCACGCCGATCGATGCGTCGATGCGCACGCCCGCGGCGCGCATCACGTCGAACAGTTCGGGGTGCGTGACGATCCCGGCGCCGCGGCCCGACAGCGCGTCGGGCACCCGTTCGAACACGTCCACGTCCCAGCCGTTGCGCAGCAGGAGATTCGCGGCGAACAGGCCGCCCAGCGAGCCGCCGACGATCGCGGCCTTGCGTTTGGTCGAAGTGCCGTGGTTCATGTCAGTCTCCGTGTGCTTGCGAGCCGCCGGCCGGTACCGCGGCGGGCAGTGTCAGCCCCGCGACTTCGGCGGCGGGGAAGTTGAGTTCGATCGTCACGCCGGATGGGTCCTCGATGAACACCTGGTGCAGCCCGAGGCTCGGCACGGTGCGATCGCGCCACGCGACGTGTTCGGCGCGCAGCGTGTCCCACATCGCCTCGACGCCGGTCGCGAGGAACGCGATGTGGTCGACCGTGCCGGTGCCCGACGCCGGCAGCGCCTTGTCGCCGAGATAGGCCGCGAGCCCGTCCGGGTTGGCCGGGTCGACGCCGATGATGTGGACCGTGCCGTAATCGCTTTCGTCGCCGCCCTTGTAGAGCCATGCGCCGGGAAAGTCGAACGGCGGCCGGTAGCCGCGTTTGAAGCCGAGCACACGTTCGTAGAACCGGCACGATCGCTCGAGATCGAGCGTGCGGATCGAGTAGTGCGCGAGTCTGGATACCGTCATGACGAACCTCTTGTTTATCGATAGATAAGTTATCGTTCGATAAATACTAGTCGAAAAAAGCGGCGAGAAGAAGCCGCGATCGAACCGTGTATACCCTCGGTCGAAAACGGTGCCGGATAGCGGTGCGCGGCGGGTTACGGCGTGATTTCGCCGGCCATCACGTCGTCCGCATAGCACCAGACCCAGCGCTCGCCGGGCTCGATCGAACGGGCGAGCGGGTGTGTCGTTTCATGAAAATGCCGGCTGGCATGACGGTTCGGCGACGAGTCGCAACAGCCGACATGCCCGCAGCTCAGGCACAGGCGCAAATGCACCCATCGGCTGCCGGACTTCACGCATTCCTCGCAGTAGTCCTTGTCGGTGTTCAGGATGCGCGCTTCACCGAGATGGGTGCAGGTCGTGGCCATCTGTCGCTCCGATGCCGGCGCCGGGGGGGCGCTCGCAGCGCGGCCGGCGCGAAGCTGCGAGCGGGGGGAACCCGATTCATTGTGGACGGCGCGCACCGCGCGCGAACCTTAATTCTTATGAAATGCGGCGGCCGCGGCGGCGATGACGACGTACAGTCACGCGTACGGCCGGCGCGGGAGCCGGCCGGGATCCGATACGCGGTCACCGGGAGACGCTCATGGCGCAGTCGCAGCATGTCAAGGTCATCGGCCTGCCTCACAGCAAGGAGGCCTACGCGATCCGCGACTTCCTGAAGCGCGGCGTGGTCGAGTACGAATGGTGCGAGCTGACGTCCGACACCGATTGCGTGCGCGAGCTGGGCATCGCGCCGCTGCGCGACGTCCGGCTGCCGGTGGTCGTCTTTCCGGACGGCACGTGCATCTACCAGCCGACGCTGCCGGAGATCGCCGCGAAGCTCGGCTGGGTCTCCGGGCCGCGCTTCATCGAGTACGACGTCTCGATTTACGGCGCCGGCCCGGCCGGCCTGTCGGCGGCCGTCTACGCGGCGTCCGAGGGGCTGCGGGCCGTCGTGATCGAACGCGACGCGATCGGCGGGCAGGCGGGCACGAGTTCGCTGATCGAGAACTACATGGGCTTTCCGGACGGCATCCCGGGCGCCGAGCTGGCGGAACGCGCGCGCCAGCAGGCGGTGAAGTTCGGCGTCGAGTTGCTGATGATGCGCGAGGGCGTGCATGCGACGTTCGTCGACGGCAAGATCCGCGTCGACATGGCCGACGGCTCGATCCTGACCGCGCGCTCGAACATCTGCGCGACGGGGATCGAATACCGCAGTCTCGGCCTGCCCGACGAACCGAAGTTTCTCAACGCGGGCCTGTACTACGGCGCGGGATCGAGCGAAGCGCCGATGTGCGAGGGCAAGCACGTGTTCATCGTCGGCGGCGGAAATTCGGCCGGGCAGGCCGTGATGAACTTCGCGCGGCACGCACGCGAAGTCACGATGATCGTCCGGGGCGCGTCGCTCGCGGCGACGCTGTCGCGCTACCTGATCGACCGGATCGAGCGCTTGCCGAACGTGACGGTGCGCTACGGCACGACCGTCGACGCGCTGCAGGGCGACGGCCGGCTCGAGGCGATCGTGCTGCGCACGGAAGACGGCGCGCGCGACGTGCTGCCGGCCACGCACCTGTTCGTCTGCATCGGCGGCGCGCCGAACACCGAATGGGCGCGCGACACCGACATCATCCGCAATCCGGGCGGCTACCTGGTGACGGGCAGCGACCTGTACGACTGCCCGGACTTCGCGCGCGTGTGGCCGCTCGAGCGCCGGCCGTACTACCTGGAAACCAGCGTGCCCGGCTCGTTCGCGGCGGGCGACGTCCGTTCGGGGTCGGTCAAGCGGGTGGCGTCGGCGGTCGGCGAAGGGGCGATGGCCGTCACGTTCGTGCACCGGTTCCTCGGCGAGGACGCGCACCGGCCGAGCGGAACCTGAATCGCGCGGCGCGGGTGCCGGCCCGCGCCGGTCGCTTGCGTCAGCCCGCCGTCGACACCGGCAGCCGGAACGTCAGCACGGACCCGCCGTCGCCGCGCGGCGCGGCTTCGAGCGTGCCGCCGTGCGCTTCGACGATCGAGCGGCAGATCGCGAGGCCCATCCCCATGCCGTTCGATTTCGTCGTGAAGAACGCGTCGAAGATCCGGTTCGCGATCCCGGCGTCGATGCCCGCGCCGCGGTCGGCAATGGAGACGGTCGCGTAGCCGTCGCTGGCCTGCGACGCGATGTCGAGTTCGCGTGATGCCGCCTGCCCGTCCATCGCGTCGAGCGCGTTGGTGACCAGGTTCAGGATCACCTGCTGGATCTGCGTGCGATCGGCCATCACGCGGATCGCGGCGCAATGCAGGTCGACGCGCAGCGCGACCTGCTTCGCGTCGATTTCGGTCGCGGTGAGGTGCAGCATGTCGCGGATCAGGTCGTCGATCGCGAGCGGCGCGAGCGCGGGCGGCGTCTGGCGGGCGAGCGAGCGCAGCGCGCGCACGATGTCGGCCGCGCGGACGCCGGACGCGCGGATGTCGTCGAGGCTCGCGAGCGCCTCGTCGAGATCGGGCGGGGTGCCGCGCAGCCAGCGCATGCCCGCGCCGGCGCTCGACACGATGCTCGTCAGCGGCTGGTTGATCTCGTGCGCGATCGACGCGGCCAGCTCGCCCATCACGGTCATGTGCGCGGTGCGCGCGAGCTCGGTGCGCGCATGCCGCAGCGCGGCCTCGGTTTCGAGCCGGCGCGCGTTTTCGTCGATCAGTTCCGCGTACAGCCGCGCGGACTCCAGCGCGTTGGCCGCCTGCGGCGCGAGCATTTCGAGCATCGCGATGCGGCGCGGCGAAAACACGCCGTTGCTCAGCGCATTCTCCAGGTACAGCACGCCGATCAGCACACCCTGCTTCAGCAGTGGCAGGCAGAACAGCGAACGCGTGGGGTGCGCGCGCAGGCTGTCGACGTGGTCGGGCAGGCCCTCGCGCTGCGCGTTCGCGAGCACGACCGGCTTGCGGGTGCGCGCGACGGTGTTCAGGATCGACAGCGGGACATCGTGCTCGGTGGGTTCGCTGCGGGCGATCTCGACGACCACGTCGCTGTCGACGATCCGCGCGGCGGCCTCGATCGTCAGCCGGTCGTTGCGGGCGAGCAGCAGCAGGCCGTAGCCGGCGCCTGCGTACACGATCATGTTGCGCATCAGCGTCTGGATCAGGCGCTCCAGCACGATTTCCTCGGATAACGAATGGGATGCGCGCATCGCGAGCGCGAAATCGAGGTCTTCGCGCGCGGGCACGGCCGCGCCGCCCGGCGGCGGCTCCATCACGAGGAACGTGTGCTGCGCTTCCAGCGCCTGCGCCTTGCCGGTCGCGCCCCAGCGCCGGTAGCACGCATGCGAGAGCCGCCACTGATGGCGCGCCGGGCCGGTGAGCCCGAGCGACATCGCGTGGCGCGCGGCCAGTTCGTGCGCAAGCGCCTGTTCGTGCACGAAACCCCGTTCCGCGGCGAGGTTGGCCGACGCGTCGTACTGCTGCATCGCCGCGACGTGGTCGCCGCGCACGCGCGCGAATTCTGCGTCGATCAGCGCGAGCTTGTTGCGGAACGTCGCCGGATTCCGCTCGCTCCAGTCGGCGAAGCGCGCGCGCTGCGGCGCGAAGCGTTCGAGCAGCGGCCCGGGCGGTGTCGCGCCGCCGTCGGCCGCGATGCCGGCGAGCACGCTGAACAGGTGGAAATCGGACGTCATGATGTGCGCGGGCGTCGACCACGCGCTTGCCGCGGCCGCGTCGAGCGACGCGCGTGCCGCGGGTGCATCGCCGAAGATGAACGCCGCTTGGCCCGCAAGGACGTCGGTCCAGAACTGCAGGACCGACATCGGCGTTTTCGTCGACACGCGCATGCGCCACGTGCCGACCGGCCGGTCGTAGCCGAACTGCAGCGCGTCGACGAATTCCGACTGGGTGGACACGAGGTCGACGATGTCGTCGTAGCGCGCGCCGCGCGCGATCGCGAGCAACGAATCGATCTCGTCGCGAATCGCCGGCAGCGCTTCGCCCATCGACAGCAGGTCGCTGACGATGTGGTTGCAGCTGTAGCACATCCAGCGCAGCTCGGCGCTCGCGTTGCCGGCCGCTTTCGCTTCGCGTGCGCGTTCGAGCGCGTACGACAGCGGCTGGGTCCACACGCTCACCTGGTCGAGCGCGATCAGCGTCGCCGAGCGGTAGCGCTCGAAGCCGTGGCGATCGACCAGCGCGAGCGCGACCTTCGCGAATTCGAAGCCGTCTTCATACGCGCCGTGATGCTCGGCGATGCTCACGCCGTACCACGCGAGCCCCTGCACCGATGCGGCGGTGACGCCGTGCTGCAGCGTCAGCCGGACCATCGTCGCGAAATGCAGCAGCGGCAGCCCGCCGCTCGGATAGAACATCGCGGCTTCGAGCGCGGTCAGCAGGGCCATCGTCGCTTCGACGCGCGTGTCCGTCATCACGGGCAGCTCGACCAGATCGCCGATCGCACGGCCGGCGAGCGCGTCGCGCACGGCGTCGCCGGCCGCCGCGAGATCGGCGGCGGTCGGCGCGGCCGGCAGCGTCACGCCGAGCAGCGCCAGCCCCTGCAGCGCGACGTCGACCGCCTGCCGGTAGCGCGACTCGACCGTGAGCTGCGCGGCCTTCAGCCGGTGGGCCTCGGCGCGGTCGGCCGGCGTGCGCGTGCGCGCCATCAGTTCGTCGATCGTGCTCGATGCCTGCGCGGTCGCGCCGGTCGCGAGCAGCAGGCCGCCGCGCAGCATGCCGATGCGGCTCGCGAGGCCGTAATGCTGCGCCCACGCATGCGGGCCGAGCAGCGTCTGCGCGCACGCGAGAAACGACAGCGCGCGATCGCGCGCGGCGACCGTGGCCGCCGCTTCCGCGGCTGCGACCAGCGCGTCCGCGAATGCGAACGCGAGCGTGCGGTCGAGCGGCGCGGTGCGCGCCTGCTCGATCTGGGCGGCCAGTTCCAGCAGCGCTTCGGTCGCCCGGGCACCCGGGCGCGCCAGCATCGCAGCGGCGATCCGGGCGTGGCACTGCGCGCGCTCCGCCCGCCCGGCGAGCGCGTGAACGGACTCGATGACGCGGTCGTGCACGCAACGCCAGCGGTCATCGGCGTGCGACGCGAGGCCGGCCTGGCGCACGGGGTCCATCCAGAACGCGAGTTCGGCGCGCGTCTTGCCGGCGGCGGCACACAACAGCGCGACGTCGGCATCGGTGCCGATGCAGGCCAGCAGCGACAGCAGCGTTCTGGATTCATGCGGCAGCCGCTGGATACGGACGGCAAGCAGGCTCACGACATTCTCGGCGAGGTGGTGCGCGTCGAGGTCGGCCGGCTGCCACTGCCATGTCCCCCGCACCGGGTCGTAGGCGAGCAGTTGCTCGTCGATCAGCGTGCGCACGAACTGCTGTACGTAGAACGGGTTGCCGCCGGTCCGGCGCGTCACGATGTCGCCGAGCGCGGACAGCCGGTCCGGCGCTTCTCCGAGCAGGCCGGCCAGCATGTGCGTGACGCCGGGCGCGTCGAGCGGCGCCAGCGTCAGCGCCGACACGCGCGCGGGGGCGAGCTGCTGCAGGAAGCGGCGGAACGCCGGCGGGTGATCGTGCTGCGACCCGCTGCGATAACCGGCGACGATGCAGACGTGGGGCGGCGGATCGAGCGCGACCGACGCGAGGAACGCGAGCGTCGCGTCGTCGGCCCACTGGACGTCGTCGAGCGTCATCACCAGCGGCTCGGCCGGTGTCGCGAAGGCGCGGAACGCGTTCACGACGATGCGGCACAGATGAAACTCTGGGATCGCGTCGGTATGGCCGAACGCGACGGGCTCGACATCGAGCAGCCACGCGATCTCCGGAAAGATGCGGGACAGCAGGCTGGCCTGGGCGCCGATGCACGCGCGCAGCCGTGCGACGATCGCGGCGATTTCGTCGTCGCGCCGGGCGAGCGCGCTGCCGAACAGCGCGCGCAGCGCCGCCAGCACCGGCGCGTAGGGCCGGGCCGGCTGGAACTGGTCGACCTTCGCCGACGTGCACCAGGCCGTACGCGATGTCGCGCGCGACGCGCGCATGAAGTCCTCGGTCAGCGCGGTCTTGCCGACGCCGGGCGGCCCGTCCACCAGGACGATGGCCGCCTCGCCGGTCTGCAGGACCGCGGCCAGCGCGGCCGCGAGCCGGCGGGATTCGGCTTCCCGGCCGACCAGCCGGTCGGGCGTGCGCAAACCGGCGAGCGGATCGCTGCCGCCGAGCGCGAACGGCTCGACCCGGCCGGCTGCCAGCCAGTCGCGCCGGATGCGTTCGAGATCGTGCTGTACCGCGTCGCAGGACGGGTAGCGCTCGGCCGGCTCCTTCGCGATCAGCTTCAGCAGCAGGTCGCTCAGGATCGCGGGCAGGTCGTTGCGCAGCCCCGTGGCCGGCGACGGCTGCATCGCGACGTGCGCGTGCACCCATTCGGACGTCGACGCCGCCTTGTACGGGAGTGCGCCCGTCAGCAGGCGGAACAGCGTGATGCCGAGCGCATACAGGTCGGAGCGCTCGTCGATGTCCGCCCCCTCGGAGACTTCGGGGGCCGCATACGCGGCGAATTCCGCGCGCAGCGGCTCCGCCGCGGCGTGTTCCGTCCGACGATTTCGCGCATGCGCGAACGCACGCAGCATGACCGTGCCGTCGGGCAGGGCGACGAAACTGGCCGGTTGCAGGTCGCCGTGCAGCCAGCCGAGCCGATGCAGTGCGCCGAGCGTGCGCACCGCGTGGATCGCCGTGTCGAGAAACGCGTCGAGCGGCAGCTGCGCGTCGGCGAGCGTGTCGAACGTGCGCCCGTCGACACGCGGAAAGACGAGCACCGGGCCGTCCGCCGCGCGGATCAGCGCGGCCGGCAGCAGCGCCCATGCCGGATCCAGCACGCCGTTCAATGCGTACTCGCGCTCGAATTGCCGGCAGCGCCCATCGGATTCCCAGCCGGTCCGGCACGCGGACCACACGCGTCCGGTCTCGGCGTCGGTCAGGTCGAAGCACAGCACGTCGTCTGCGCGGACTGCGTTCGACAGGCGGGCGCGTGCCAGCCAGTCGGCATCCATTCGGTTCGTGTCGTCGGGCTTACGCAAGGGTTGGTTCACGATGAGGGCAGGCTGGATGGAACGGGACGCAACGGCATGTCGGCAGGCAGCGGCCGGGCACGATCGCACGCGCGGCATGCCCGGGCATTGTCCGACAGCCCGCGGAAATCTGCAGTACCCCCTCCCGGGGTTGCCGGCGCGCGGGTAGCGTCCCACTAAACCAATAGATAATGGCCGGCACGCGCGCGACCCCATACGATAGGGTCATGCCTGCCGGCCCGCATCGATGCGACCGGACGGGCGGAACAGGGGGTGTCGCCTCGCTGGGCGGCGCACGATGCGGAGCAGCATAAGGCGGGTGCGGATCATGTATACGTTCGGGCGGGTGACGGTTTCCCTTGAGTGCCGCGAAGTCTGCGTCGACGGGCAGCCCCGGTATATCGGTGCGCGGGCATTCGAGATTCTCGAGCTGCTGGTGAAGGCGGCCGGCAAGCTTGTGTCGAAGGACGAGATCATGGAGGCCGTGTGGCCGGACACGATCGTCGTCGAGAACAACATCCAGGTGCACATCTCGACGCTGCGCAAGCTGTTCGGTGGCAAGCACGGCTGGATCCGGACCGAGTCGGGCCGCGGCTACCGGCTCGCGCCGCCGGTCGATGCCACCCATGCAGCCCATGCCGGCCGCCTGCCGGACGCGCTCGAGCCGGTGCGCGGCGTCCGCACGGGTGCCGCACCGCGCAAGTGTCCGCTGATCGGCCGCGAGCCGGAAGCGGCCGAGCTGCACGCGCTGCTCGAACGCGAGGCGTTCGTCACGCTGGTCGGCCCCGGTGGCGTCGGCAAGACGCATCTTGCGCTGGAGGTCGCCGCCGCGTGGTCGGCCGTGCGCGGCATCGAGATGGTCCGGATCGACCTGGCCGGCTGGCCGGGAGGCGCGACGCTGGAGTCCGCGGTGCTGGGCGCGCTCGGCCTGCCGGGCGGCCCGGCCGCCGGGCAGGCGGACGTCGTGCGCGCGATCGGCGGGCAGCGCGTGATGCTGGTGTTCGACAACGCGGAGCAGCATGTCGGCGAACTGGCGGACCTGTGCGAAGCGATCGCCGACGAGAATGCCGGCGCGATCCTCGTCGTGACCAGCCGCGAGCCGCTGCGGGTCGCCGGCGAGCGCGTGTATCGTGTCGGGCCGCTGCCCGTGCCGCCGGCCGGCGCGACCGAAGGCGAGATCGTCGCGTGCGGGGCCGTCCGCATGTTCCTGGCGCGGGCGCGCGCGATGGGCACCGACGTGCCCGCGGATGCGAGGACGCTGGACGCGATCGCGACCGTCTGCCGGCGCCTGAGCGGCCTGCCGCTCGCGCTCGAACTCGGCGCGGCACGCGTCGCGCTGCTCGGGATCCAGGGGCTGGCCGCCGATCTCGACAAGTCGGTGCTGTCGTTGTCCGGCGGCCTGCGGACCGCCCATCCGCGCCAGCAGACGCTGCGGGCCACGATCGAGTGGAGCTACCGGCTGCTCGACGACGCGGAACGCACCGTGCTGTGCCGCCTCGCGGTGTTTCCGGATGCGTTCCCGCTCGACGCGGCGTGCGCGCTCGCCGCGTGCGACGAACTGGGCGGCGCACGCGTGCTCGACTGTCTCGTCAGTCTCGCGTCGAAATCGTTGCTGGTCGTTCATTCGGTCGGGCTGTCGAAGCGTTATTCGCTGCTCGAGGTCGTGCGCGCGTACGCGCTCGAGAAGCTGGCGGAATCGGGGGAAGCGGGCCGCGTGCATGCGCGGTGCGCGTCGTTCACCGCCGCCGAACGCGCGGATTCGCGTCCGCCGGCGCCGGCCGCGCCCGCGCAGCCGCGGCTGGCCGCGGCGCCGTGGGCATGACGCACGGATCGCGGGGGCGGGGCGACGCCCGTCGACGCGGCCCCGCGTTGCATCACGCTGTACTGGATTGACACAATTTTCAGGTTCTCATTTCATGGCCATTGTTTGCATCATCGATGACGATGCGTCGGTCCGTAAGAGTCTCGCCAGCCTGCTGAAATCGGCTGGCCATACTGCATTGCCGTTTGCGTCGGGCGAGGAATTCCTGGCGGCCGATGCGCCGGCCGGCGCGATTTGCGTGCTGGTCGACCTGAAGATGAAAGGGATGAGCGGGCTCGACGTCCAACGCCAGCTGATTCAGCGCAACGCGACGCTGCCGGTCATCTTCATGTCGGCGCACGGCGACGACGAATCGATCCGCCGCGCGCTGGCGCAAGGCGCGATCGCGTTCCTGCGCAAGCCGTTTCCGTCAGACGACATGCTCAACCTGATCGACCAGGTCGCATCCGGCACGCCGCCCGCGTGAGCGGCGCTCCACCGGCCGGCCGCGCCGTCCGACGCGTGGCGGTTCCGCCCGGCATTTTGTTAGTTTATCATTTGATAATGAAGCGGATGCCTACACAGGGAATGCAATGGCGAGTACGCCGGACATGACGTCGAGCGGCAACGGCGGCGCGGGAGAACCCGCGCCGATCGTCTATGTGGTCGACGACGACGAAACGTTGCGGCGCGCGTTGAGCGCGCTGTTGCGTTCGGCGGGATTTCGCGTGGAGACCTTCGCGTCGTCGCGTGCGTTTCTCGCGTTCGAGCGGCCCGACGTGCCGAGCTGCCTGATCCTCGACGTGCGGCTCGCCGACGAGAGCGGGCTGGCCGTCCAGGAGGCGGCGGTGCGCGCGGGCCTGAACGTGCCGATCCTGTTCATGACGGGTTACGGCGACGTGGCCACGACGGTCAAGGCGATGAAGGGCGGCGCGCTCGATTTCCTGACGAAGCCGTTCGACGACGAGGCGATGCTCGATGCCGTCGGCCGCGCGCTGGAGCGCGACCGCACGCTTCACGCGGTGCGCGGCGCCTATGCGTCGTTGACGCCGCGCGAGCGCGAAGTGATGAGCCAGGTCGTCGCGGGCCTGATGAACAAGCAGATTGCCGCGAATCTCGGCCTTCAGGAAATCACGGTGAAGGTGCATCGGGCCCAGGTGATGAAGAAGATGCGGGTGCGCACGCTGCCGGATCTCGTGCGGCAGGCCGATGCGCTGGGCGTGCGCCCGGCCGGCGCGCGCGACTGAGCGCGCGGGGCCGGCCTGGCGGCGCAACGGTGCGGGTTTCGATGTGGCGGGCCGCGTCGCGACGATAACGACGGCGACGACGACGGTGCTCACGCGGCCACCGTGTTGCCTGCGACCGTGGCTTGCGTGACCGCACGCACGTCGTGTTGCACGGCCGGCCGCGCGGCGGGCGCATCGTCGAACGCGGCGACGAGATGGTCGGCGAGTGCACGGATGCGCGCGGGCAGGTTGCGGCGCGAGTGATAGAGCAGCGATGCATCGAGATCGCCGACCTGCCAGTCGGGCAGCAGGCGAACGAGCGCGCCGTCGCGCTCGAGCGGCCGGGCAAGCTGCTCGGGCAGCACCGCGAAACCTGTGCCGCGGGCCGTCGCGAGAATCAGCGTGTCGAGGCAGTTCGAGCTGATCGCGCCGGCAAGACGGATCTCGGCGATCGCGCCGCTGCGCCGATGCCGCAGCGGCCATGGCGACCCGGCGGCGCCCGTCTTGCCACCGTGCGGATCCATGCGCTCGAGCGCCTGCGGCGTGAGCCCCTCGCCGCAGGCGGCGCGATACCGCGGGCTCGCGTACAGGCCCATCGGGATGCGCCCGAGACGCCGCTCGATGCACGTGAGGCTCGACGTGCGTGAGGTGACGATCGACAGGTCCATCGCGCCGTTCAACGCCGCGCTCGGATGATCGGTCCAGTCGATCCGGACCCGTACGAGCGGATGTTGCCGGTTGAAATCGGCGAGCGCCGGCACCAGCCGGTCGGCGCCGAACAGGTTCGACACCTCGATCGAGATCTCGCCCTGCATCTCGCTTGCATTGGCGTGACAGCAGACGGAAAAGTGCTCGTATTGCTCCAGCAGCGCGAGCGCCTGTTCGAGCACGTCGTGGCCGACGCGGGTCAGCGTCACCTTGCGCGTCGTGCGGTGAAACAGCAGCACGCCGAGCGACGTTTCGAGGCACTGGATCGAGCGGCTGACGCAGGGAACGCCGAGCCCGTGAAGCTCGGCGGCTTTCGTGAAGCTGCCGTGCTCGGCAACCGTCTTGAGTATCTCGAGCGTTTTCAGGCGATCCATGACGGGTCTCGCTCCGGTGAATTCGATACGCTCAATGTAGGCAGTGCGCCGGCACCGGGCAACACAAAAAACGTTAGGTAAGCTTAAGAGCAACTTGAAAATTCGTGAGGCCGCCAGAATGACCGGCCGGCCGCACGGCGGGTATCTTTCAAAGCCGGTCGTCGCGTTGCGCGACGTTTTGCGGTGCGACGGAGGGCGGCGTCCACCCGCCGCCCAGCGCGCGCACCAGATCGACCGTCGCAATCGCGAGCGCCTGGCGGCTGTGGATCAACTGGCGTTGCGCGTTCAATGCGTCGCGATCCGCGTCGATGACCTCGAGATAGCTGACGTAGCCATGTGCGTAGCGGCTCAGCGACAGCCGCGCGGCCGCTTCGGTCGAGCGCGCGGCGCTGTCGTAACGCACGATCCGCTCGTTCTGCGCGGCGATGTCGTTGAGCGCGTCCTGCACCTCGCGCAGCGCGCCCAGCGCGGTCGCTCGATAGTTCGCGTCGGCGAGTGCCGTGCCGGCCGTCGCGGCGGCTACCGCGGCGTCGCGCTTGCCGCCGTCGAACAGTGTTTCGGCCACGCTCGCCCCGAGGCCCCACAGCGAGCTGTTGCGCTCGAGAAACGAGCCGAGGTCGCGGCTCGCGAACCCGCCCTGGGCCGTCAGCGTCAGCGTCGGCAGCCATGCGGTGCGGGCAACGCCGGTTTCGAGCGATGCCGCATCGACACGGCGTGCCGCCGCATAGACGTCCGGCCGTTGCGCGAGCAGCACGGACGGCAGGCCGGGCGGCACCGCCGGCACGCGAATCGCGGCGGCGGTCGGCGCGACCGTGAAGCCGGTTGGCGACACGCCGGTCAGCACCGCGAGTGCATCGACGAGGTTTTCGCGCAGCCGCCGGCTGTCCGCGAGATCGGCGCGCGCGGTATCGAGATCGGCCGCCGCGCGCAGCGCGTCGAGATCGCTCGCCGCGCCGGCCCGCACGCGCGCGGCGATCACGTCGAGCGCGGTGCGGCGCAGCTCGATCGCGCGGGCGAGCGTCGCCAGATCCTCCTCGACGAAATGCAGCGTCAGGTAGTCGCTTGCGACCTCGGTCGCGACGCGCAGCCGCACGGCCGCGCGATCGGCGTCGGCCTGCAGCACGTTCTGCCTGCCGATCTCCGCGTCGCCGCGCAGGCGGCCCCACAGATCGACTTCATAGCTCGCGTTGAACGGCACCGACCAGTTGTGCATCAGGCGCTTCGGCAACGCATTGTCGACCGTGCCGGACACCCGCGAACGGTTGAACGACGGATCGACGCCGACGGTGGGGGAAAGCGCGGCTTCGCGCACGCCTAGCAGCGCCTGCGCCTGGTCGACGCGCGCGGCGGCCGCACGGATGTCGAAGTTGCCGGCGAGCGCCGCATCGACGAGCGCGACGAGCGGCGCATCGCCGAACGACGCGGCCCATCCGGCGAGCGACGCGGCCGGTTCGCCGGGCGCATCCGCGTGGCGGAACCGGTCGGTGCCGACCGGGACGGGCGCGAGCGGCTGCGGCGCGATCGTGCAGGCGCCCAGCAGGCCGGCGGCGAGCAGCGCGACGAGGCGGCTCATGGCTGTTCCCGGCCGGATTGCAGCGTGACGACGACCGACAGGCCGGGCCGGATGCGCGGCTCGGTCGACGCCTGCCCGTCGAGCAGGATCTTGACCGGCACCCGCTGCGTGACCTTCGTGAAGTTGCCGGTCGCGTTGTCGGGCGGCAGCAGCGCGAACTGCCCGCCGGTCGCGGGCGACAGGCTGTCGACGTGCCCGTTGAAGGTCAGGTCCGGCAGCGCGTCGAAACGCAGCCGCACGGCATCGCCGGCGCGCACGTGCTTGAGCTGCGTTTCGCGGAAGTTCGCGACGACCCACGGGTGCGGTTCGACCAGCGTGAGCAGCGCCTGGCCCGGCGCGACGTGCTCGCCGGTCTCGACGGTCTTCTTCCCGACGCGGCCGTCCGTCGGCGCGACGACGGTCGTGTACTGCAGTTGCAACTCCGCATCGCGCAAGTCGGCGTCGCCCTGGTGCGACACGGCGTCGGCCGCCTGCCATGCGGCCTGCGCGCTGCGCTGCTGCGCTTGCGCCGCGTCGATGCGGGCACGCGCGGACTTGCGCGCCGCGTTGGCCGCATCGAATTCCTGTTGCGACAACCCGCGCGGCGTCTCGCGGGTCAGCTCGCGCGCCCGTGCGTAGTCGAGTTCGGCCTTCTCGGCGTCGGCGTGCGCGGACACGAGCGTCGCGTCGGCCTGCTCGACCAGCGCCTTCGCGCGCATCGCATCGGCGCGCGCCTGCGCGACGCGCGCACGCTGCAGCGCGACGCGCACGTCGAAATCGCGCGGGTCGAGCCGCACGAGCGGGTCGCCCGCATGCACGAACTGGTTGTCGTCCACCAGCACGCGCTCGACGGTGCCGGCCACGCGCGGCGAGATCACGTGCAGGTGGCCCGTCACGTACGCGTCGTCGGTGCCGCGTTCATGCGCATCGTATTCGTAGACCAGCAGCGCGACGAGCCCCAGCGCGGCGCCGGCGATCAGGACAATCGGCCATTTGCGCGAGCGTGCGGGGGAGGCGGGCGGCGGGTTCGACGCGTTCGTCGGGTTCGTGCTCACAATCGGGTAACTCCATCGAACGGACAGGTTTCTTCACATCGCGCTATGCTTGCGCGAGCCTCAAATTCGGGAGCCGCACGACGATGAATACCACGTTCGCCCCCGGTGGCGCGACACCGGGGCCGGCCGCACCGGCCACCGACATACCGACGTTTCGTTCCATCGCCGCGATCGCGGCCGTGCTGCTCGGCGCGATCATCTCGACGCTGACCTCGCGCATCACGTCGCTCGGGCTCGCCGACGTACGCGGCGCGCTCGGCGTCGGCTTCGACGAGGGCGCGTGGATCAACACCGCGTTCACCGCGTCGCAGATGTTCGTCGGGCCGCTCGCGATCGCGGCGGCCTTCGTGTTCGGCACGCGCCGCGTGCTGCTGGCGGGCGCCGCGGTATTCCTGGTCGTCGAAAGCATGCTGCCGCTGTGCACCGACTTCGGCACGTTCATCGCACTGCAGAGCGTAGCCGGTTTCGCGTCCGGCGTGTTCGTGCCGTTGACCGTCGGGTTCGTCGTCCGCACGCTGCCGCCGCGGCTCATTCCGTTCGGCATCGCCGCGTATGCGATGAACCTCGAGATGTCGCTGAACCTGTCGGCGACGCTCGAAGGGTGGTACAGCGAACACCTGAGCTGGCGCTGGCTGTTCTGGCAGAACGCGCTGCTGACCGTGCCGTTCATCGTGTGCCTGATGCTGTCGCTGTCCAACGAACCGGTCAAGCGCTTCGCGTCCGGTATCGACACGCGCGGCATGGTGCTCGGCGCCGGCGGGTTCGCGTGCCTGTGCGTCGCGCTCGACCAGGGCGAACGGCTGTTCTGGTTCCAGTCGCCGCTGATCGTCACGTTGCTGTGTGTCGGCATCGTGATGGTGGCCGCGTTCCTGATCCACGAGCTGGCGTCGCGCAGCGCCGGGCTCGATCTCGGCTACCTCGCGCGGCCCAACATCGCGTGGCTGATCGTGCTGGTCGGCCTCGTGCGCTTCACCGTGCTCAACACGAGCTTCATTCCGTCGGCGTTTCTCGCGAGCACCTACGGGCTGCGCCCCCTGCAGATCGGCGACACGCTGCGCTGGATCGCGATCCCGCAGCTGCTGTTCGCGCCATGCGTCGCATGGCTGCTGCAACGCGTCGATCCGCGCCGGCTGATCGTCACCGGCTTCGTGATGGTGGCGTTCGCGTTCGCACTCGGCGCGCGCCTCACGCCCGTGTGGGCCGAACCCGATTTCATCCCGTCGCAGCTGCTGCAGGCATTGGGCCAGACGATGGCGCTCACGTCCGTGATCTTCTTTTTCGGCAAGCACGTGACGGCCGAGCACGCGCTGACGTTCGGCGCGGTCGTGCAGACGACGCGCCTGCTGAGCGGGCAGCTCGGCACGACGTCGATCGCGGTGATCCAGCGCATCATGGAGGCTACCCATTCGAATCTCGTCGGTCTGCATGTCACGCTGTCGGATCCGCAAACGCTGGAGCGGATGCGGGCCGGCGCGGCGTCGCTGGTCGCGCACGGTGCGACCTTCGCGGCCGGCGACCAGGCGACTTACGCGCTGCTCGACCGGGCGGTTCGCGTCCAGGCGACCACGCTCGCGCTGGCCGACAACTTCAGGGTGGCGATGGCGTTCGCGATCGCGGGCGCGCTGATCGGCTTGCTGCTCAGGCCGGCGCGCACGCCGTGAGCGCCCGCCGCCGCGGCGGCGATCCTGGCGACGGCGCATGCGGCATGCGGAATCGCGTCGGCCTGAAAATTCCTGAAAAATGCTGAAGGGCGCGCCGGCGTGAAAGTAAGACGGCCGGGCGCGCCGTGTCGCGCGGCTTACGCCTTCAGGAACGCGAGCAGTTCGGCGTTGATCCGTGCGGCATCGACGACGCACATGCCGTGCGAGCCGCCCGGGATCACCTTGAGTTCCGCGTGCTTCACGATCTTCGCGGACAGCCGGGCCGAATCGTCGATCGGCACGATCTGGTCGTCGTCGCCGTGCAGGATCAGCGTCGGCACGTCGATCTTCTTCAGGTCTTCCGTGTAGTCGACCTCGGAGAATTCCTTCACGCACAGGTACTGGCCGTGCACGCCACCCATCATGCCCTGCGCCCAGAACGCATCGATCGTGCCTTGCGACACCTTTGCCTGCGGCCGGTTGAAGCCGAAGAACGGCACCGCGAGATCCTTGTAGAACTGCGAGCGGTTTTCCGCGACGTTCTTGCGGATCCCGTCGAACACGTCCATCGGCAGGCCGCCGGGATTGGTCGCCGACTTCACCATCTGCGGCGGTACGGCGCCGATCAGCACGGCCTTCGCGACGCGCTTCGTGCCGTGCCGGCCGATGTAGTGCGCGACTTCACCGCCGCCGGTGGAGTGGCCGACGAGCGTGGCTTCGTGCAGGTCGAGCGCGTTCATCAGCGCGGCGAGATCGTCGGCATACGTGTCCATGTCGTTGCCCTGCGACGGCTGGCTCGAGCGGCCGTGACCGCGGCGGTCGTGCGCGATCACACGGAAGCCGTGCTGCACGAGGAACAGCATCTGCGAATCCCACGCGTCGGCGCACAGCGGCCAGCCGTGCGAGAACACGACCGGACGGCCGCTGCCCCAGTCCTTGTAGTAAATCTGGGTACCGTCTTTCGTGGTGATCGTATTCATCGTATGGGCTCCTGGATGGGTGGAAGCGGCATGCTTGGGGGCAGCCGCGGCGGCTGCCGGCAGCGCGGCGGCTGCAACGGCGGTCGCGCCGGCGAGCAGCATGTCTCGGCGGCGTGCCGAGGGAACGGCGTCGGTATCTGCGGGACGCATGAAGTCTCCTTGAACGTGCGGTACAACGATGCCGCGTTGGATGGTGGGTTCGGATCTGCCCGCAGGCGGCAATCCCGCGGGCAGCCGGCGTGCGTTCGAGAGGCCGCGCGCAGGCCGGCGCGCGGACGTCGTGAACGAAAGCCGACAGGAGCCTATCCCGCGGCCATGCGGGCTGTACTGAAATCGCGCTGAATTTTCGTGAAGCCGTATGTGGTGCACGCCGCGCGACGCGTGCGCGCACCGGCCAGAAAAATTAAGTCTCGCATCAAGACTCTTCAGCGGCGGCCCGCTATCGTCAGTGTCAGGTCATCCCGTCGCGGGCCGGTGCCGGCTCGCGCGGCGGATGACGATCGCGTAGCGGGCGGGTGCAAGGCATCCCGCCCGCCTCACCTGCCTGGATCTGCCATGGACGCATTCGATCGCTGGGAGCACGTGATGACGTTGCTCGACCCGTCGCCGGCCGCACGCCATTGCGCGCCGTCGCTTGTGCGCGACCCGGACACCGCGCGCCGCCGCCATTGCAACGACGCATCGGCCGCGTCGAGCGGCGGCGTGCGCCGTCGTTGCGCGATCATCGCCGCCGAGCGGCAGACCGATTCGTCGGTCCTGGTGTCGTGGAGCGACCCGACGCGCTGCCGCTACGACGAGCAGCGCTGGATCAGCGCGAAGTCGCGCGCACTCGCGCGCTGCGCGCTGACCGGCACGACGATTCGTCCCGGCGACGCGATCTACAAGCCGCAATGGCGCGGGGCCAAGCGTCCCGCGAACTACCGGGAAGTGATCCTCGCGTCCGAGATGGACCGGTTCATCGGCCGGCTGTCCCGGTCGTGACGGCGGACGCGATACCCCGTCCGCCGGCCGACGCCGGCGCGCGCTGCTTTTTCACCACTGAGGAATCCGTATGAGCACGTTCACGACCCGCGACGGCGTGTCGATTCACTACAAGGACTGGGGCGCCGGGCGCCCGGTCGTGTTCATTCACGGCTGGCCGCTGAACGCGGATATGTGGGACGTCCAGATGCATCACCTCGCGTCGAACGGCCTGCGCGGCATCGCCTACGACCGGCGCGGCTTCGGCCGCTCCGGCCAGCCGTGGACGGGATACGACTACGACACGCTGGCGGACGATCTCGCGACGCTGATCGACACGCTCGGGCTGCACGACGTGACGCTCGTCGGCTTCTCGATGGGCGGCGGCGAGGTGGCCCGCTACATCGGCCGGCACGGCACGCGGCACATCGCGAAAGCCGTGCTGATCGGCTCGGTGACGCCGCTGGTCGCGCGGCGCGACGATCATCCGGACGGTGTCGACGTCGCCGTGTTCGACGGGATTCGCGCGGGCATCGTGGCCGATCGCGCGGCGTTCTTCGAGCAATTCTGGCCGCTGTTCACCGGGTCGAACCGGGCCGCTTCGACGATCTCGCGCGCCGCGCTCGACTGGACGTCGTTCATGGCGCTGCAGGCCGGGTTGAAGGGGACGCTCGACTGCGTCGGCGCGTTTTCCGAAACCGATTTCCGTGCGGATCTCGACAAGTTCGACGTGCCGACGCTCGTGATTCACGGCGACGACGACCAGACGGCACCGCTCGCGCTCACGGGCGCCGTCACGGCGCGGCGCGTGCCGCACGCGACGCTGAGCATTTACGAGGGCGGCCCGCACGCGTTGTACCTGACGCATGCGCAACGCCTGAACGACGAACTGCTGGCGTTCGCGCGCGCATGATCCGGCGGTGGCGGCGGTGACGCGGCCGCACGGGCCCGGCCGGACGGCCGGCTCACTCCGCCCATTTCGACCCGAGCACCAGCCCGCAGAAATTCGTCCGACGATAGTCCGGGTCGCAACGCTCGAGCACGTCGGCGGACACGTTGCCGAACGCGGCAGCGGGGCGATGCGCGGTGCCCGCGGCGAGCGCTTCGAGAAACAGGTCCTTGAAGCAAGGGCCGCGCGGCCATGCGTGCACGATCGCGTCGCGTTCGGACAGGCTCACCTCGTCGAAGTGATGCGCGAAGAGGTCGGTCTCGACGCCGGCGCCGAGCAACGCCGTCAACGGCGTCATGTACGGGTGGATCCCGAACGTCGCATGCAGCGCGATCGCGCGCCAGACTTCCGCCGCGTCGTCGGCGGCGACGCCGTATCCTCCGAGGAATGCGTGCGCCGCATTCGCGCCGTCGATCTCGAAGCGCCGGCGCGAATGCCGGTAGCGCTCCGTCAAGCCGAAGTGATGGAACAGCGCGGCGACGTACAGCAACTCGGCGTTGAACGCGATGCCGCGACGCAGCCCGATGATCGATGCAAACGCGAACACGCGCATCGCGTGCCGGAACAGCAGTTCCGGTTCGCACGCGCGTACGGTGTCGGCGGCGTCCCGTGCGAGCGGGGCGTCGGGAATCCTGATGCCGGCGATACGGTTGCCCATGGTCGTGTTCCTCACGGCGTGGTGAAAGTCGCTCGACGCTGGCGCCATCGACCCATCGTTGCGCGCCGCGCCGCTGAATGTCCTGAGCGGCGCCTGAATCGTTATGAACGGAAAATCCGACCGACCGCCGCCCGCGAAATCGGTTACACCACGTCCGGCATGTCTTTTTTACCCGGTCTTATCCGCAAATCCGGCGTGCGGTTATATTTAATTGATGAGTCGAAGAAGTTAATTCCGGCAAATCGCAGGTTTTATCCTACGAAACAGATTCATGGATGAATCACTGTTTCGCGTGCAGTGAGCGCGGGATGCCGCACCGCACTGGGGCAGCGGCGCCCGCACGCGGAGACGCCGGGGAAATCGTGGTTTTCATCGATTCAAAAAATTTGCTCAATAGCTTCTGATAATTTGAATCATCTCAAGAGGCAAATGCCGTAGCATGAGCGTCCAATCGATGTCATTTTTGACAGGGCATCGATGCACGCTATCGATTGAAAATTCTCATGATCCGAATTGGAACGCTACACGTATTTCTTGACAGGCGTGAAATTCGCTCGAACGGCAAACTGCTGCGTATCGGCAGTCGCGCATTCGAAATTCTCGAACTCCTGATTCGGGCGAACGGCGCCCTGGTCTCGAAAGACGAGATCATGCAGCGCGTGTGGCCGCACACGGTCGTGGAGGAAAACAACCTGCAGGTGCACGTCGCCGCGTTGCGCAAGGCGCTCGCCGACGATCGCAACCTGATCGTGACGGTGCCGGGGCGCGGCTATCGGCTGGTCGGCGGCCGGGCGGAAGTCGCGGCCCCCGTGCGCGCTGTGACATCGCGGCTGACGGCCGCGCCGACCGCGCTCGTTGGCCGCGAGCAGACCGTCGCCGAGGTGCTGGCGGCGCTCGACACCGCGCGCGTCGTAACGCTGGTCGGGGCGGGCGGCATCGGCAAGACGCGGGTTGCGCTCGAAGCGGCCATGCGCGCCGAAGCCAGTTTTCCGGACGGCGCCGCGTTCGTGTCGCTGGCCACGGTCGCCTGTCCGCAATTCGTGCCCGACGCACTGGCGGCGGCGTTCGGCATCGCACAGTCCGCCGGATCGCTGACGCTCGAGGCGGTGCTGGCCAGCGTCGCGAACCGCAGGATGTTGCTGGTGCTGGACAATTGCGAGCATCTGCTCGACGCGGCCGCGCGGATCGCGAGTGCGCTGACCGAATCCGACGCCGGCTTGCGCGTCCTCGCGACCAGCCGCGAGGCGCTGCGTATCCAGGGCGAGCGGCTGTGTCCGATCCCGCCGCTCGAGGTGCCGCGCGAAGGTGCCGACGATGCCGAAACGCTGGGCGCGAGCGCGGTGCAGCTGTTCTCGGCGCGTGTGCAGGCCGCCGATCCGCGTTTCCCGCTCGACGAACGCAGCGTGTCGCTGATGGCATCGGTGTGCCGGCGCCTCGACGGCCTGCCGCTCGCGATCGAACTGGCCGCGGCCCGCGCGGCCGTGCTCGGCATCGACGTGCTGGCCGCGCATCTCGACGACCATTTCCGGTTGCTGACCGGCGGGTTTCGCACGGCGTTGCCGCGTCATCAGACGCTGCAGGCGATGTACGACTGGAGCTACCGTCTGCTCGGCGATGCGGAGCGTCTGCTGTTGCGATGGCTCGGCGTATTCCGCGACACCTTCTCGATCGACGCGGTGCGGGAGATCGTCGGGGCCACGCGGCTGGCCGATGTGGACCTGCTCGACACGATCGCCGGCCTCGTGTCGAAGTCGCTGCTGAGTCTCGAAAGCGCGCACGGCGCACCGCGTTACCGTCTGCTGACGACGACGCGTGCATACGCGCTGCAGCAGCTCGAGAACAACGGCGAATGCGCGGCCGCCGCCCGCGCTCACGCGAACTACTTCCACGCGCTGTTCCGGCTCGCGCCGGTCGACGACGGCGGGCCGCTCGCCGAATCGCGGCTCGACGTGATCCGGCGCGAGCTCGGCAACCTGCGCGCGGCGCTCGACTGGGCGTTTTCGCCGAACGGCGATGCGGAGATCGGCATCGCGCTGGCGGCCGTGGCGGTGCCGTGCCTGTTCGACCTGTCGCTGGTCGACGAATGTCGCGAACGCGCGCGCGCGGCGCTCGATTCGATGCGCGACATGGACGAGACGCGCACGCGCGACGACGCGCGCGTGCGTCTGCTGGCCGCGTATGCGGCCGCGCTTGCCCATACCGCCGGGTCGACGCAGGTCGCGCACGACGCGTGGTCGGAAGTGCACGCGCTCGGGTTCGACACGGGCGAGAGCGAGCTGCCGCCGCGCGAATCGTAGCGGCGCGCGGCCGTCGCGGCTTCAGAACGTTTCAGGCTGAACACATGACCGGGCCGGCCGGTGCGTCTACATTGATTGGACGCACGGACCGTCGGCGATGCGCGGGCAGGCGGGCACGCCACCGGCTCGCGCTGCGGCGACGCGCGGTCGCGACGCCGCTGAACGCCGGCGCGGGGCGGCGTTCGCCACACGTGCGGCCGCGGCGGCTTCGCGCGTCATCGAACGACTACCGCATGAAACCTGTCCAGTCCGACCTTTCGCGCCACGATTCGCCGCCCGCGGCCACACGCCGGATCGGGCGGTCGGCGATGTGCGTGCGCGGGTTCCGCGCGCGTCGTGTGTCACGCTTTCCGCCCGCTCCATCATGCTGAACCTTTCCGCCACGGTCGCTTACGGCGCACCGATCGTCATAGCCGATCTCGTCGCATGGCGGTTGCTCGGGCCCGGCCGTTCGACGGCGAAGGCGATAGGGCGCTGCGCGTCGTTCGCCGCGCTGACCTATGTGCTGTTCGCGACCGGCGTGAGCCCGCTCGCGGTGCCGCCGTCGCCCGACCGGCTCGACCGGCTGGCGATCCAGGTGATCGGGGTCGCGTGGTGGCTGCAGTGCGCGCTCGTGTTCAGCCTGATGCTCGACCATCTGCTGCTGCCGCGCGCGTGGCGCACCCAGCGGCTGTTTCACGACATCGCCGCCGGCGCCGTGTTCGGCGCGGCCGCGGTGGCTGCGCTCGGCTATGTGCTGGGCCTGCCGCTGAGCGGGCTGGTCGCGACGTCGGGTGCGGTGGCCGTGATCCTCGGGCTGGCCGTCCAGAACACGCTGAACGACGTGTTCTCCGGCCTCGTGCTGAATACCACCCAACCGTTCCGGCTCGGCGACACGGTGGCCATCGGCGAGCTGGAAGGGCGCATCGTGGAAAGCAACTGGCGCGCGACCAAGCTGATCGACGGCCTCGGCAACCTGGTCGTCGTGCCGAACAGCACGGCGGCGAAGACGACGATCGTCAACCTGAGCGAACCCGAGAACGTGCACGGCGTGACGTTGACGATCGAGATCGATCCGGAAGTGCGGCCGGCCATCGTCGTCGATGCGCTCGACCGCGCCGCCGCCAGCTCGCTGGACGTGCTGACCCGTCCCGCACCGGTTGCGGTGGTCAAGGCGTTCCGTACCAATTCCGTCGAATACGAACTCGTCTGCTACGTCGATGCGCTGCAGAAGAAGATCGCCGTGCGCAATCAACTCTACGACCTGGCCCACCGGCACCTGGCCGCCGCGGACATCGCGTTGCGCCCGCTGGGCGGGACGGCCGCGACGCACCGGCCGGTGTCGCGCGGGCAACGGCTGCTGCGCGCGGTCGAACTCTTCCGGCAGCTCGGCGACGACGATCTGGCGGTGCTCGCCGATGCGCTCGCGTCACGCGTGTTTCACAAAGGGGACGTGATCTATGCGTCGAATGCCGATACGCGCCTGCTGACCATCGTCGGGGCCGGTGTCGCGTCGGTGTTCGTGCCGGGCGCGGCGGGGGACATCGAGGTCAGGCGGATGGCGCCGGGCGACGCGATCGGCCAGTCCGTCGTGCTGGCCGGCACGCAACTGCATGCGAGCGTCCATGCGGTGACGACGGTGACGGCGTTTCAGCTGAGCAGCGGCGACCTGTCGCCGCTGATCGCGCGCAAGCCCGAGCTCGGGCGGCTGATGTGCGAATCGCTGTCCGAACACATCGCGACCGAGGAGAAGATGATGATCCCGCCGGCCGCGAGTGCGCATGCGTCGTTCAAACTGATCGAGTGGCTCGAGAAAGAGATGAAGCGCCTGCACGATTCGTTCGGCTGATGCGGGGCGGTTGCCTGCGGCCGGGGGGGGCGAACGCGGGCCGCGGGCGGCGGCATCAGACGAGCGCGGTAAACCGGTCGACGAGATCGGGTTGATCGAGCTGGTCGACCCACCAGTGCAGCGCGCGTCCGGCTTCGTCGCCGCGCCACGCGAGATAGCACTGCGTCGTGTCGCGCATGCCGGTCACCTCGCGTGCGACGAGCTTGCCCTGCGCGATCGCGCGTGCCGCGATGCAATCCGGGAGCGTGCCCACCGCGAGCCCTTCGCACTGCGCGGCCAGTTTCGCGGCGAGGGTCGGGACCGCGAGATACGGCTGCCCGGCATCGATCGCGACCGAGCGCGGCTGCAGCTCGCGCGACGTATCGCTGATCACGGCGCCGCGATACTCGACGACGGACGCCATCGACAGCGGTTCGGGCAATGCCGCGAGCGGATGGGTGGGGGCGACGGCGAACACGTGCCGGAGCGAGCCGATCGGTCGCGCGACGATGTCCGGCAGTTCCGGCGGCTCGCCCGCCGCGCCGACGACGAGATCCGCGCGACGCGAAATCAGCGCATCCCAGGTGCCGCCGAGGACTTCGGTGGACAGGCGCAGCCGCGTGTCCATCTCGAGCCCGTAGAACGCATGCACGTATGGCCACAATGCCTCGAAGGGCAGGATCTCGTCGATGCAGATGCGCACCTCGGTTTCCCAGCCTTGCTGCGCGCGCTGCGCTTTCAGTTCGAGCTGCTCGGCCGCATACAGGAGCCGGCGGCCTTCCTCGACGACCACGCGCCCCGCGTGCGTGAGCTTCGCGCGGCGTCCGCTGCGGTCGAACAGCGCGACGCCGAGATCGCTTTCGAGCTTTTGCACGAGGTAGGTCAGCGCGGACGGTACGCGGTGCAGCAACTCGGCGGCCTCGGCGAACGTGCCGGTGCGGTCGATCGCGTCCAGTGCCTCGAGCGCTTCGAATGACAGCTTCATGATGAATTCCACGGGGGCATCGGGCTGTCATGTTATCGCCAAGCACGCCCGGCTCCAACACGATTCACGACAATTCAGCCGCGTACGCGATCGGAGCGCCCTCGATCGGCGCGCATCAGGCCGGCGTCGACGGCCCTTTCTTCGCGGCGGCCCGGGTGGCCTGCGCACCGGGCAGCGTGCCGAACATGTGCTGGCCGCACTTCGCGTCGCTCCACGCGGTTTTCAGCTGGATCCCGGACAGCACGCGGCGTGCGACCGGCAGGATCTGTTCGCCGGCGAGGATGCCCAGCAGGCCGGCCAATGCGACGGTGGGCGGCGCCGGCGATGCAACCCCGATCAGCGCGTAGACGACGCCCGCGAGGATGCCGGCCAATAACGATGCAATATAGGACGTCATGATTCGAATTAGGGAAATGACAACCGTGTGAAAAATACGGATAAATACCGATCGGTCGATGATCGGAAAATCAATTTGGAGCGTAGCAGGTCTGCTCCGGAGGCGCGTATTTAATTCGGCGGTTTTAAGATCTTTTAAGGCTTGAATTTAGGGTTTTTATTAATCAAATCGATTAATTGGCGCTACGATGAATTCGCGTGTTGAATGACACCGGCTGGTAGGCGAACCTCCCGTCACAGCGCAGTGGGCGCCTCCCGGTTGGCCGGTGAGGCTGGCTCTCTCTTTTCCCGCGTCAAAGGATATGACCGCCATGAGCAATCCGAAACTTGAAGTACTCACTCCCCACAACAGCCAGATCATCTTCATCGATCAGCAGCCGCAGATGGCGTTCGGCGTGCAGTCGATCGACCGCCAGGTACTGAAGAACAACGTCGTCGGGCTCGCGAAGGCCGCGAAGGTGTTCAACATCCCGACCACGATCACGACGGTCGAGAGCGACAGCTTCTCGGGTTACACCTACCCCGAACTGCTCGACGTGTTCCCGAACCAGAAGACGCTCGAACGTACGTCGATGAACTCGTGGGACGACCAGAAGGTGCGCGACGCGCTGGCCGCGAACGGCCGCAAGAAGGTGGTCGTGTCGGGCCTGTGGACGGAAGTCTGCAATACGACGTTCGCGCTCTGCGCGATGCTCGAAGGCGACTACGAGATCTACATGGTCGCCGATGCGTCGGGCGGCACGTCGAAGGACGCGCACGACTTCGCGATGCAGCGGATGGTGCAGGCCGGCGTCGTGCCGGTGACCTGGCAGCAGGTGCTGCTCGAATGGCAGCGCGACTGGGCGCACCGCGAGACCTATGACGCTGTAATGGCGATCGCGAAGGAACACTCGGGCGCGTACGGGATGGGTGTCGACTACGCGTACACGATGGTCCACAAGGCTGCACCGCGCACGGCGACGCCGCACGAGTCGATTCCGCCGGTTCCGGCGAAGTAATTGCGGGCAGTTGCGACTGCCCGTGCCGATGCCGCGTGTTCTGCACGAATACGCGCCATCGGCTCCATGAAAATCGCGGGCGGCTGCCGTGACTGCCTCACGGATGTCGCCCGCGCCTGTTTTCCAGGACGTAAAGCCTGCATTTCAACCTGACCGGGACATTGATCGTATGGAACCTTATCTGGTTTCCCTTGGCGCGGGTTTGCTGATCGGCGTGATCTACAGCGCGATCAAGGTCCGTTCTCCGGCACCGCCGCTGATTGCCCTTGTCGGGTTGCTCGGCATGGTGATCGGCGTGCAGGCCATTCCCGCCGTCAAACAGCTTTTTGGCTTCTGATCGATACGAGGTGACGCACATGACCGCAACCGAGTCCCAACCGGATCTGATCCTTCACAACGGAAGGTTCACGACCCTCGACCGCGCGAACCCCGTCGCGAGCGCCGTCGCAATCAAGGACGGCCGCTTCGTCGCGGTCGGCCACGACGCGGACGTGATGCCGCTCGCGGGCCGCGCGACGAAGGTCGTCGATCTCG
>NZ_JBEPLH010000030.1:0-82331 GCF_040545135.1 Burkholderia sp. 572
CGGATTCGATCGGATCGCTATAGGCCGGATAGATAAACGCGAGTCGTCTATCGCCACCAGTCTGCGCTTGCGGTTTGCGGGTGGACCATAGAGAAGTCCATCGACCAGCTCTGATTCGGGCCTGTTGGCAACGGCAGCGGCGTGCGCTCGACAGCCGCAATACGCTTGCGTCGCCGCTTGCGCACGCTCAGCCCCGCCTTGCTGTACAGGCGCCAGATGCGCTTGTGGTTGGCGAAGCAGCCATCCCGCTGCAACAGCACGTGAATCCGGCGATAGCCGTATCGGCGCTTCTGCGCGGCGATGGCCATCATCCGGCCAGTCAGCGCTTCGTCGTCAACTCGGCGGCGTGATTCGTAGTGGAACAGCAAGCGCGAAATCCCTACCAGCCCGCAGGCTCGGGTAACACCCATGGCACGTTCGGTCATCAATATCCGGACCGCTTCGCGCTTGGCCTGCGGGCTTGCTACTTTCGAGCCAGCAGGTCCTTCAGCGCGGCGTTGTCGAGCATTGATTCGGCCAACAGGCGCTTGAGCTTGTTGTTCTCCTGCTCCAGTTCCTTCAGGCGCTGCGCTTCGGAGACCGTCATCCCGCCGAACTTCGCTTTCCAGTTGTAGTAGGTCGCTTCCGAGATGCCGTACTTGCGGCACAGCTCCGCCGGCTTCAAGCCAGCCTCGGCTTCCTTCAAGATGCCGATGATCTGTTCTTCGGTGAATCGCTTTTTCATTGCCGTTCCTCTCTGGAACGGACTCTACACCGTCACCGTACTAAACGCGGGGAGCAGGTCACACCAACCTCAGCTTCGGCGAGTGGGCGAGCGTGTTCGGGGACGCAAAGATGACGACGGCGCTGCTGGACCGCGTCACCCATCACTGCCACATCGTCGAAACGGGCAATGAATCCTGGCGCTTCAAGTCCAGTTCTGCCAAGGCGAAGGCAACCAGAAAGAGAGCAGCAAAAGCAGCAGGCAGTGAGGAGTTATCCACACCGGAATAGATGTACTACGCTGTCTCGGGGTGGGTCAGATTTAGATGAAAACGGTGGGTCAAGATTCGGTGGAAATCAACACTCCGGGTGCTGACGGCCGCCGAGCAGGTGCTCGACGACGGCGGCCGTGCGCGGGCCGATGCTGGCGGCCCATTTAAGCAGGCGCTGCGGGTTCCACTCCGTGGTGGCGGCCCGGTGGTTCGGTGGCATGTGCGCGGCGATCGTGCTGTGATGGCCGCGCCGCTCGCTTCGGGCATGGGCGGCGATGCGCTGGCCACGATGGAAGATCTCGACGCTCGTCCTGGTGTAGCGCACGTCGACCTGCTCGTCGGTAAATCGCTTCTTCATCGAGTTCTCCTTGCCTCTAGGATAAAAGAGAACTCACTCGCCATATGGCTACAAGAAACGTCTCAGGTCAATACAGCGAACGAGACATGCCAAACAACGCGCAAGTCTTCGTCAGGCTGGTTCGATAGCGATCACGCAATTCATCGATCAACATGCGCCGACGGGCAGGCTTCAGAGCTTTTTTGCGAGTACGTCCTGCAGCATGGCCTTGTCCAGGCTCAGGTCCGCCACGAGCCGCTTCAGCTTCGCGTTTTCCTCTTCGAGCTGACGCAAGCGGCGCAGCTCAGAAGGCCCCAACCCTCCGAATTTCTTCTTCCAGTTGTAGAAAATCGCCTCGCTTATTCCGAGTTTGCGGCAGATCTCCTCGACCTTCGTACCCAGCTCGGCTTGCTTCAGGGCAAATGCGATCTGCTCTTCCGTAAACTTGCTCGTCTTCATGGCATGGCCTTCGTGTCCGCTTGGACACATCATGCCGAATTTCTCTACTTTTGCACCGGACTATTTCTTGGGTCAGGGTCAATTTTTTTGCGACTCCAAAAAAACAGCTGTCAACGGCTCGAGTTCATGACACGGCGTGCCTCTGCTGCCTTTTCAGTCCTTTTAGGAAGGACCCCACCTTGGATTTGGGCGCGTCGCAGCAACGAGTTGTCACGACGCGTGATAATTACTTGATACTGGTCTCGCAATATGCTCTCGATACGTCGCCAACTTGGATAAATATCCTGGGCGAGCAACATCTGAACTATCCGCAGCGCGCAAGCCAAAATTCTATCGCGTCGTTCGATCTCGCGCGCGACCGCCGCGTCCAAACGCTCTTGTTGACCCAACCGGGCAATTTGACGCACAAGTTCGGGAAAATGCCTATGCAGCACGCTGCGGTCCAAGGCAAGTTCTCGGGCGACAGCACGCATACTGCCACATAGACGCTCGCCCGCCGCATAGCTCGTCAGCACGTTCTTGATGTACCCCCAATCCTCATCACGGTGGAAGGTTCGGGGTACCGTCGTTGCCATTCCAGCTGGCAGCGCTCGAACAGTCGCATCGGTCCAGGCAGCTTGTGAGCCTCGCAGAAAATCAACTAGCGGAATATCGAACACCCAACAGATGCGTAGCACTGCGCGAATCGAGGGGTACGATTTACCCGAACGCCACTCACAGATATTCGACGCCCCGGTGGCGCACAATTCGGCGAACCTCACTGCCTTCCGATTCGCCGTCACTTCTATCCCAGCCTCCAGCATACCTGGCCAATTTTGGGGCGATAATTCATTCAGCCGTTCCGCGGGAAATGCCAGAAGCGCAGCAAAATTTTCGGCCACCCATTGATCATATTGAGACCCCGGCAAGGGCCCTCCGATGTCTGCCTCCCCGCCCAGCCAGCCGCCACATCCGGAGCAAAACCCCGATAGTCGTCGCCGGTCAAGTTCGTGGCAGTGCGTAAACCCACACTGCGGGCAGATATTGACCAGACTGCAGCGATGCTCCGGACAGCTTCGAACAAGGCCCACGGACCAGATCAGGCGCTCATAGATTCGTCTGCCTTGCTCCAGATCTTCTTGCAGACAGATTGGGCACCATCGACGCGAATTAGTCAGCCAGCCGGTAATGTTGCCAATTGTGCGGTGAATAGGCAAAAGCGTCAGTCGCTCTAAATCTTGCCGAGCGACAAGGGGCTCGAGACACCGAATCCAGGCATGCGCCGTTTTGCCTGCCCCATTGACATAACCCAGTCGCTGCCCGGAGGCAAAGGGCTGCTTCTTCCCTGTCGCAGTCGTCGGCCAATCCACGAAAGTGCGCACCAGCACACCCACCGGTACTTGGGCATCAGCGGCCATGTGGGCAACATAGTCAGACAGCTTTTGACGGGCAGCCGAATCTATTGCCTGGGGCACCGTGGCAAACAGCGCCCGCTCCGGCATCCGATATCTCGAGTCGTACATCTGCATGCTAGTTTCCAAACCAGCCGCGGCTTGGCGTGGTCCGACCAACATGCTTCGAACGCGAAACGGATTTCCCTACTGTCGAGCGCCCGACAGTAGCCGCGTCGCCGGGACCCTGCTCTGAATCAGTTTGCTCAGCCTCATCGGGATGAGGCTTGCCTTCGATACGTCGATACCCCAATCTGATTTCCTGGCGGAGGCGTTCAAGCGTTGCGGGAGGGTAGCAACTATGAAGGAGTATCGAATCATCAATCTGCTTGCCCTCCGCCATTGCGATCGACATCGCCCTGACCAGAATTCGCTTCAAGTGCCCGATGCACCCCAGAGACTGCTCGAACAACTTGTCGGCGAAGCGCCCTAATGAAGGTCGCCGGCTCAAAGGCATGCAGTTTTGAAGCGCAATCAAGCCGAGCATAAACTGTTCCGCTTCATCCTGCTGATATGGCCTGAAATGAATCACCTCTCCCCGCCGCGCGAGCTGTCCGCTTTGCGTCACGAGTTCGTAAAGCTCGTACGCCCCCGTCAGCAAAAGCCTGGTGTCGGCCCGATTCACGATGGATCGGAGCGTATTGGCCTGCCGCTTCAAATGTTCATGCTCACGGGAAAGTAGAATGTTTGATGCCTCATCAACGAAAATGAGCGCAGGTGAGCGCATCACCAACGCGCGTCGCAAACGCTGACGGAGTATGCGAAGTGTGGGGCGCGGATGTCGGTCAAACACCGGCACCACGATCTCACGTCCCGCCAACGTGCGCTTGACCTCGGGCACACTTTCACCAATCAGAGGAATTTGCAGCGCACCGAGGATCGATTCATAGAAATCGACCCAATCAAAACGATCACGCTCGGATGCCCATGCCTCCACCCAAGCTGCCGGGATCCGATGTGGATCGTCAGGAACCGCATCAAAATACTCCCGATTCTCCATTTGACAGAGCACTTCGCCCAATGCGCTTTTCCCCACGCCAGCCGGTCCAACCAGAACCAACATCGTTCCGCGCAAGCCGCTGCCGACCAACGATCGTAGCTCGGCAAGCTTCGCATCGAACATAGGATGCGCCACAATTGAATCTTTGAAGTAGGTCAACCTCACGGGAGCAGCGGCGGCCTCTAATTCGCGCGGATACAAAACATCAGTGCGGGCCTTCGAACGTGTACCGGTACCCACGAGCACCTCCTGTTTCCAGTTTCTCGAACGTCGACTCCATCGACACGTTGGGCGTTTTCGCGCAAGTCGAACTGGCGGCCGGCAATGCAGCCGCAGTCTCCGGCACCGTCTCGACCGCCGTTCGATGCCCCGACGATTCAATCATTTCGCCGGCCAGGCGCGTTGTCTCGACCATTGACTTGAGGTGGGATACTTGAGTCCTACGGCACAATACAAGTCGCTCTTCGGCCCGCGCCTGGCTCACGAAATCGGTCGCTTGTTCATCCAACTGCCAGCGGGTCGAATACATGGGAATCCACTCCCCGTCGACATGGGCGTACGCGATTTCCGGTCTCAGCAAATGCATTTTTACCTCGACCCTTCGTTGGTGATAGCGTGTCAACTCCAGTCGAGGATTGCGATACCAGTCATAGTTCAATTTCAAGCCGCGCTGCGCGTCAAGAACGCGTGTGGTGCCCCGAACGGTCGGAAATGCATGGGGTATGCAGTCTTCGTAGCGCTTCAGACGATTGAGCCGCTCCCCGGTAACTTGTATCCCGCTCTCGTAGATCGATCGTGGCGATGCCAGCAACGTCCCATGACGCCGGGTATCGTATATTTCGAAAAAGAATTTCTCGAGGCCCTCATACAAGTCAGGCAGCGTCAAGTTAGCCAATCGCGCAGGGTCGGTTTCTTGCGTCAATTCACGAACACATCGACGCATCTTCGTGTTTCCAGGAAGATTGTGAAGCAGCATCGACTGTGTAATACCAAAATGCCTCTCGATCACCGTGCCGTGTCGGCAAGCAGACGCGGGGCGACTCTTGGCTTCAATCCGCAGAAAGTCCAGCAAGCCGATGAAGTCCTTGGAGCCAAACTCCGCTCCTCCATCAAAGATCAAGGTCGACGGCACGCGTCCGAAGCGACGGACCATATCGAGGATGGCCGCCATGCAACTCAAATATCGCGGACTCAACAGTGAAAGATAGAAGCCCAGAATTCGGCGACTATATGAACATATGAGCAACGTCAGATACGGGCGCCCCAACGATTCGCCGGTCTCCATCGAGATTACGTCTATTTCCAGAGGTGTGTGATCAATGTGGACAAATTGCATCGGGTAGTCCCCATGAAGGGGCGTCTCTCGATTCATCGTCCAATACAGCGGTGTCACCTGATACGCGGCCTTCCTTCCGCGCCGTTTCCGCGCCAGACGTGCGCCGTCTTCTCGTTTGATACGCTTCAGGAAGGTTTGCTTCGACACCGTTTCACCAATCTGCGCTAGTCGATCACAGAGCTCGGCGTACACAAACCATTTGGACTTTCCAGTTAGCGTCTCGTACTTTTCCTCGATCGTCTTGGCAATCAGCGCGTCGACCCCCGGCTTCACTTTCACACGGCGATTTCCCCGCGCTGCCCAGCGCGGTAGGAACGCTGCCAACACGTCCGTTCCGTTTGCCAACGCTTTACGCTTCTTTTGAGCGTACTCGCGGTACGTCCGGTCAGTGTATTGCCGAACCGCTTCACTTCGCACTCCGGCCTCCCAAGCGGCCAACAGGTCTCGCATCTTCTGCGCATGCAACACTGCGCCGGTGGTTGCATATCGCCACGGGGAATCCAAGGTCAGTTGGGGGGAACCGTCAACGTCATCGATCAGTACAAGGGTTCCCGACGCGTAGGCCCGTTCAACGAACGACTGCCGCAGTATAAGTGGCTCGCGGATCTCGTCCGACTGAAGCAACACGTCGAGATCCCCGGACGCAGCAACGGTGTAAGCTGTTCCGGCAAGGGAGATTTTCGTTCCAATGGATAACAAATCCCTACGCCAAGGTGGCAAACGCTCCGATGAAACTCGTGTGCTCGAACATCGATACACCTCAAGCGTGATCGTGTCCCGGAAGACCATAAATCGATTGCTGTCCTTGACAAATGCACTCGACCAGTCAGATATCATTCGTCGGTTTGCCAGAGCCGAGTAGAATTCGTCCTTCGTGCGATGCGGAATCGCATCGAACAATTCTTCGAGAGTCGCGTATCCGTTTAAGCGAAGGAACTCGGCAATGTCCCGATCGAAGCCCGGGTTGGGGCACATGCTGTCGAGCAAATAAGTCCGAAAAAAATCCTGGTTACGACTTACTCTCTCGGACAAATCGTGGTCTGTTCGGAGCCGGTACGTCAGGCCAAAGCTGAGCGCCGCCTTCTCGAACGGAGGCGAGCGCGGTTGATCATCCCCAGCTACAATGCGACTGCCACCTTGCGTGACGAGCTTTTCTACACGAGAGCACGGCATCCAGTCATCTAAATAAAGTCCCTCGTCTGTCATCACCAGGAACGACGGAGTATGGTTATAGCGTACTGTTCGCCCGTTCCTCCCCACATATTGGACACATAGCGGAATCGCGGCGTCGAGATAGCCGAATACCTGGTCGTCAAACATGTAGTTGAGCGCGGCCCGGCGTTCAATGGCGTTGGCCACATTTACATGCATCCCCATTTTGGGACAGGGCAATCGACTTGGCGCCGCGTGGGGCGTTGGCGCCGTCCAGCGTGCGGGCTGCCGAAAAGCGTCGAGAATTTGCTGACGTGTCGCAGGTGGGGTATCCAACCGATCGAACAGCGAGTACAACATGGCGGGATCAAAGCGCAACATGATCACTCCCTTTTTACAGTCGCCGCCCACGCTACTCCAGCCCACTGCTCGCTGTTGTGCGCTACCTCGACCACCATGTCGAACCTCCCGTCATGCGCGGCGACTGGCCGATGCGCTTCTACGGTGTTTCGATGACACATTCGCCCGCGTTGCGGGGCTAAGCCAGATAGACAGCGCAAGCATCCACAATAGTTGACGTCGCTCACGGGACAGGTAGGTCCGACACGCCAATTTGTAACTATTTGTGCAATTTGTAAGCGTCAGTGAACCAATTCCTTTCCATAGGGCGACTTTTATGAGTTCCGCCACACTGATCTTCAAGGACACGCTGCTCGGCCTCGTCGCGGGCGTGCAGCTGTCGTCGAACGACATGCTGCGGATCGGCGACTGGATCACGATGCCGTCGGCCGGTGCGGACGGCACGGTCATCGACATCACGCTGAACACCGTCAAGGTCGCGAACTTCGATCACACGATCATCACGGTGCCCACGTGGAAACTGATCACCGAGAGTTACCAGAACTGGCGCGGAATGACCGAGGCAGGCGGGCGCCGCATCAAGCGCGCGCTGTTCGTCGACGCGACGAGCGTGCGTTTTCTTTCTAACGACGAGATCGAACGGCTCGAACGCCTGACGCTGCTGAAGGACTATCTCGAGGACAAGGTCGACGCGATCGAGCAATGGAACGGCACGCTCGGCGCGGCCGGCGACTGCCCGGCGAACCGCCGCCAGCTGACGAATCTCGGCACGTTCCGCGCGTATGTCGCGAACTACCTGAAGGGCCATCCGCGCATCCGCCGCGACATGACCTGCATGGCGCGGCAACTGCCGCTCACGGCCGAAGGCATTCCGCTCGAACTGTACTGCTTCACCGACACGACGACCTGGGTCGACTATGAAGCCATCCAGTCCGACCTGTTCGATCACCTGATCGCGGTGCTGCCGGAATTCGGGCTGCGCGTGTACCAGCACCCGTCGGGCTTCGACATGCGGCAGATGGCCGGCGTCGTGCAAGCCGGGCAAGCCGGGCTGCAGGCGCCGCACGCGGGATGACGCGCGACACGGCGGCCGGCCATCGGCCGCCTGCCGCCGGGCATGGCGGCACTCACCTCACCGCGCCGCGCACTCCGACGCGAGCCGCCCGAGCACCTTCAGCGCATCCTCGATCTGCCGCGACCACGGATAGCTGTAGTTGAGCCGGATGAAATGCCGGTAATCGATGCCGGCCGAGAACATGTGCCCGGGCCCGACCGTGATCCGCTCCGCGAGGGCCAGCGCATACAGCTTCATCGCGTCGACCTGCTTCGGCAGCTCGACCCACAGCACATACCCGCCCTGCGGCTGCGACAGCCGCGTGCCCTCCGGAAAGAAGCGCCGCACCATCGCGCTCATCAGGCTCGCCTGCTGCGCATACAGCTTGCGCATGCGCCGCAGGTGAAAGTCGTAGCCGTCGTGCTTCAGGTACTCGGCGATCGCGAGCTGCTCGATCGCGGGCGTCGCGAGCGTGTTCAGGAATTTCAGCTTCTCGACCTGATCGCGGTAGCGCCCCGGCATCGCCCAGCCGATCCGGTAGCGCGGCGACAGGCTCTTCGTGAACGACGCGCAATGCAGCACGAGCCCGTCGCGGTCGAACGACTTCAGTGCGCTCGGTGTCGTGTCGCCGAAGTGCAGCTCGTGATAGACATCGCTCTCGATCGCCGGCACGTCGTGCTTCGCCAGCAGCTCGACGAGCGCGCGCTTGCGCGCGTCGGGCATCTGGAAGCCGAGCGGATTCTGGAAATTCGGCATCACCATGCACGCGGCGATGCGCTCGCGTTCGAGGATTCGTTCGAGCGCGTCGAGATCGATGCCGTCACCCGGGTGCGTCGCGACTTCCAGCGCACGCATGCCCATCCGCTCGATCGCGTGCAGCATCGCGTAGAACGTCGGCGACTCCACCGCGATCGTGTCGCCCGGCCGCGCGACGGCCTGCAGGCACAGGTTGATCGCCTCGGTCGCGCCGATCGTCACCACGATCTCGCCGGGTTCGACCGCGATCCCGCGCTCCGCGTAGCGCCGCGCGATCTGGCGGATCAGCTCCTGGTTGCCGGGCGGCAGATCGTCGATCACGCCCCAGCGGGTGCGGCGGCGGCCGATCGTCTGCGCATAGCGCGCGAGACGCTGCACGGGAAACTGCGACGCATCGGGATACGGCGAGCCGAGCGGCACCGCGTCGTCGCGCGCGATCGAACGCAGCGTCGACAGCACGAGCCGGCTCACGTCCACGGCCGACGGTTCCGCGGTCGGCGCCGACATGTGCAGCTCGGCCTCGGCGGGCGCCGACGCGCGCGCACGGACGAAGTAGCCCGATTGCGGCCGGCTCTCGATCAGGCCGCGGCTTTCCAGCACGAGGTACGCGCGCAGCACGGTCGTGACGCTGAGCTGCTGCTGCCGGCTCGCCTGCCGCACCGACGGAATCCGCTCGCCGGGCCGGTATACGCCACGCTCGATCTGCGCCTGGAGATCGTCGGCCAGTTGTTCGTAACGCTTCACGCGCCTCCCTTTCAACTTCCCTTCAACAACACAGTTGCGATCCGCACTGCCTGAATGGCCGAAACTGTACTCTTTTTTGAAGCGAAGAGGTGTACACACAGCCGAACAAGGCCCGCGCGTACTCTGCGGCCATCGACCCCGACACCCGTTGCATCATGAAAAAGAAATCCGCTACCGCGCGCATCGAACCGTACACCCACCCGGCCGCCGGCTGGGGGGCGCTGAAGGCCGTCACGATCAACCTGATCAAGGAAAAGGTCACCGGCGGCAACTACCGCACGCTGCTGCGCCAGAACCAGCCGGACGGCTTCGACTGCCCCGGCTGCGCATGGCCCGACCGCCAGCACGCATCGACGTTCGAATTCTGCGAAAACGGCGTGAAGGCCGTGGCTGCCGAAGCGACCAGCAAGCGCGTGACGCCCGAATTCTTCGCCGCGCACACGGTTACCGAGCTGCTCGAACAGACGGACTTCGAACTCGAGCAGCACGGCCGGCTCACCGACCCGATGGTGTACGACGCGCAGACCGACCGCTACGTGCCGATCGCATGGGACGACGCGTTCGAGCTGATCGCGCGCCACCTGCGCGCGCTGCCCGATCCGAACCAGGCCGCGTTCTACACGTCCGGGCGCGCGAGCAACGAAGCGGCGTTCCTGTACCAGCTGCTCGTGCGGCTGTACGGCACGAACAACTTCCCCGACTGCTCGAACATGTGCCACGAGGCGACGAGCCGCGGGCTGCCGCCGTCGGTCGGCGTCGGCAAGGGCACCGTCACGCTCGACGATTTCGAGCACGCCGATACGCTGCTGATCTTCGGCCAGAACCCGGCCACCAACCACCCGCGGATGATGGGCGAGCTGCGCGAATGCGCGAAGCGCGGCGCGACGATCGTGTCGATCAACCCGCTCAAGGAGCGCGGCCTCGAACGCTTCGCCGATCCGCAAAGCCCGATCGAGATGCTGACGATGTCGGGCACGAAGATCGCATCGACGTTCATCCAGCCGACGATCGGCGGCGATTTTGCGCTGATCAAGGGGATCGCGAAGCGCGTGCTCGAACTCGACGACGCCGCGCGCGCCGCCGGTACGCCGCGCGTGCTCGACACCGCGTTCATCGGCGAGCACACGGCCGGCTTCGACGCGTTTGCCGACGATCTTCGCAACGAAAGCTGGTCCGCGCTGACCGCCGAAAGCGGCGTGCCGTACGAACAGATCGATAGCCTCGGGCAGCTCTACGCGCGCAGCGAACGCGTGATCGCGACGTGGGGGATGGGCATCACGCAGCACAAGCATTCGGTCGCGACCGTGCAGATGCTGACGAACCTGATGCTGATGCGCGGCAACATCGGCCGTCCCGGCGCCGGCCTGTGCCCGGTGCGCGGCCACTCGAACGTGCAGGGCAACCGCACGGTCGGGATCGAGGAAAAGCCGTCGCAGGCGTTCCTCGACCGGCTCGGCCACGTGTTCGATTTCGAACCGCCGCGCCACCACGGCTACGACGTCGTCGAGACGATCGAAGGCATGCTCGAAGGCCACGTGAAGGTGCTGATCGGCCTCGGCGGCAACTTCGCGATGGCGACGCCCGACACGCCGCGCACGTGGGAAGGCATGCGCCGCTGCGATCTTTCCGTGCACATCACGACGAAGCTGAACCGCAGCCACCTGATCCACGGCCGCGACGCGCTGATCCTGCCGACGCTCGGCCGCACCGAGATCGACCTGCAGGACAACGTCGCGCAAGGCGTGACGGTCGAGGATTCGATGAGCATGGTCCACGTGTCGTACGGGATGAACAAGCCGGCCTCGCCGAACCTGATGTCGGAGCCCGCGATCGTCGCGCACATCGGCCATGCGCTGTTCGGCAGCGGCAAGATCGACTGGCTCGCCTACAAGGACGATTACGCGAAGATCCGCGACGCGATCGAGGCCACCGTCGACGGCTTCTACGACTACAACACGCGCATCGCGCGGCCGGGCGGCTTCCACCTGCGCGTCGCGTCGCGCGACCGTGAATGGCTCACGCCGACGGGCAAGGCGAACTTCATCGCGCACCCGCTGCCCGCCGACACGCCGATCCAGCGCGCCCGCGCGCTGCACGGCGAACGCCTGATGACGCTGATGACGACGCGCTCGCACGACCAGTACAACACGACCGTCTACGGGCTCGACGACCGCTATCGCGGCGTGTTCGGCCAGCGCCGCGTGGTGTTCGCCAACCGCGACGATCTCGCGATGCTCGGCCTGAAGGCCGGCGAATGGGTCGACATGGAAACCGTGTGGCACGACGGCATCGAGCGGCGCGCGGACGGCTTCCTGCTCGTCGAGTACGACATCCCGCGCGGCTGCATCGGCGCGTACTACCCGGAAACCAACCCGCTGGTGCCGCTCGACAGCGTCGGCGACGTGTGCAACACGCCGACGTCGAAGTCGGTACCCGTGCTGCTGCATCGCGCGGCCGCGCCGGCATCGATCGCCGCCTGACGGAGCACGGCGATGATCGTTCGTCCGCGCGAGCACTGGCTGCGGATGCTGCTCGTCTGGAACGGATCGGTGCTGCCGACCATCCTGCCGCAACTCGTGCTGACGCTCGCGATCAGCGTCGTCGCGGTGTGGGGCGGCGGCCGCGTGCTCGGCGAGAAGGTGCCGCTGAACCCGACGCCGTTCACGCTGATCGGCCTCACGCTCGCGATCTTCGCGGGGTTTCGCAACAATGCGAGCTACGAACGCTACCGCGAGGGCCGTCAGCTGTGGGGCGGCGTGCTGACCGCCACGCGCACGCTGGTATCGCAGGCGCTCTGCTACGGCGCGATCGACGATGACGACGCGTCACGGCAGGCGTTCGTGCGCAAGGTCGTCGCGTTCGTCTATGCGCTGAAGCATCAGCTGCGCGGCACCGATCCGGCGGCCGACCTGCGCACGCTGCTCGACGGCGCCGCCTGTACGCGTATCGCCGCCGCCCGGTATGCGCCGGTCGCGATCGTTCACGAACTGCGCGAGGCATTCGCCGCGCGCGCCGACGCCGGGCGCCTCGCCGATACGCGACTGTGGATGCTCGACGCGCGCCTCGACGATCTCGTCGCGATGGTGAGCGGCTGCGAGCGCATCGCGTCGACGCCGATCCCGTTCTCGTACGACGTGCTGCTGCACCGGACGATCTATGCGTACTGCGTGCTGCTGCCGTTCGGCCTCGTCGATTCGATCGGCGCGGCAACGCCGTTCGTCACCGTGTTCGTCGCCTATACGCTGATCGCGCTCGACGCGATCGCGCACGCGATCGCCGAACCGTTCGGCGATGGGCCGAACCATCTCGCGCTCGATGCCATGACGCGGACGATCGAGCGCACGCTGCTCGAACTGAACCGCGAGCCGCTACCGGCGGAAGTGACGCCCGGCAAGGCCTATCGCCTCAGTTGACGCGCGGGCCGCCGCTCGCGCGACCCGCCGCCCCTCCTCCCGTCAATCCCGACGGCCGCGCAGGAAGCCGTCATGCGCGGCCGCCGTCTCCGCGATCGTCCGCAGCAGCACGACACCGCGCAGCAGCGCGCGCCCGTCGTCGCTGTCGACCTCGGTCACGCGCCGCAGCAGCACGCGGGCCGCCGCGCCGCAAGCCCGCTCGAGCCGGGCGAAATCCGCGAGCCCGACCCGCCCCCGCACCAACGCGACCGCACGGCGCGCCGCCGGCTCGCGCGCCGCCAGTTCGGCCAGCGCCAACAGGCTGTCGCCGATCGTCCAGGCCGCGAGCAAGTCGCGCAGGTCGCGCTCGATGAGGGTGGCCGGCAGACGGCCCGCGAAGCCGAGCTCGCGCCCGAGACGGTCGGCCGTACGGCTCAGCCACGCGCTCGCCGGCCACGCCCGTGGATTGCGTGCGATGCGTGCGAGGTCGGCGCGCACCGCGCAATGCAGGCGCCGCCGGCTCGCGCCGGGATCGCCGGGGAACACGAGCGCGAACACCATCGCGCCGAACGCGATACCGAGCAGCGTGGCAAGCGCCGAATTGAGAAAGGCGGCGTCGCCGATGCGCGCCGTATTGTCCGGCGACGTGAAATTCCAGAAGAAGATCGAGAAGCCGCTGCCGATGCCGGCCGCGCGCGGATGGCGCATCGCGATGCCCGCGCCGATCGTGAACACGCCGAGGATGTACGCGAGCATCTCGAAGCCCGACACCGCCGGCAGCAGCACGAAGTTGCAAAGGGCGCCCGCGACCGCCGCGCAGGCGGCTCCTTTCAGGAAGCCGACGGTGGCGCCCACCGAGTTCGGGCGCGTCGAGAACAGCGCGCAGACCACCCCCGTGATCGCGACGAACCCGGCGCCCGACGGCCACGCCGTCACGATCCAGAACGCCGCGGCGATCAGCACCGCGATGAACGCGCGCATCCCGTTGTGCCACGCGAGCACCGGATCGTGGTGGAACGCATAGCGCACCCGCGACGCCGGCGGATTCGGCAGGTCCAGCCACGCCTTGCCCGCAAAGGCGGCGTCGAACCCGGCAAGCAGCGCCGCCAGCCGGTCGAGCGTGAGCAGGCGCGACGGGTCCGAGCCGGCCGGCTCCGCGGCCTCGGCGCGCACCGCGTCGTCCACGCGCGCCCGCAATGCGGTGAGCGCGGCGCCCGCTTCGCCCGACGCCGCCACGCCGTCGAGCACCTGCGCGGCATCGGCGACCAGCGGGTCCGGCGTGCCGCCGCTGCGCGCCGCGTGATCGTGCAACGCCTGCCCCGCGGCCTGCGCGGACAGCACGCCCAGCACCGCCGTGCGCAGATGGCCGATCGCGTTGCGCACCGGCGGCGCGCCGGTGGCGGCATATTCGGCCGCCGTGTCGAGTTCGAGCGCATCCGCGAACAGCCGGTGCACGGCCGCGACGTTCGGCTCGCGGCGCAGCGCACCCGCGCCGACCGCCGCCGCGCGGTCAAGATAGCGCCTGAGCCGCGTACGGACATCGTCCAGCGGCGCGCCCGGCGCGAAGACCGTATCGAACAACGCGCCGCACAGGATGCCGACCACCACGTAGAGGAACCGCGCGACCGCGATGTCGAACGCGTGCAACGGCGCGGATACCGCATCCATCGCGACGATCGCGGCCGTGTAGCCGGCGAGCACCGCCGCATAGGCGCGGAAATTCCGCTGGAACGTCGCGACGCCCGCGCACAGGCCGATCCAGGCGGCGAGCGCCGGCAGGAACAGTTCGGGGGTCTGCGCGAATGCACCGGTCAGCACGAGCGCGACGACCGCGCCGATCGCGGTGCCGAGAATCCGGTACTGGCTCTTCGACAAGCCCATCCCGCGGCTGCCCTGCGCGACGATCCACACCGTCGATGCGGCCCATTTCGGGTCGTCGAGATTCATCCGGAAGGCAATGTAGAGCGCGAGCAGCGACGCGGCCGTGTTGCGCAACGCGAAGGCGAGCGCACCGGGCGGCAGCGTGGGCCGTGCGTCGCGCAGCACGGTGCGGAAAGCCGCGCGCGGCGGCAGATCGGGCAAGGCGAATTTCATGCGGCGAGCATACGGGGGCGCGCCGCCGCCACTAAGAGGCGCGGACAGGATGCGTTATTGCACCGGGCAGGATAATCGCCGCCGCACGGAGCGATCCGGCCGGCGAAGGTAAGATGCGCGCAGGTCGAACACGGAAGCACCCCGTATGAACTTCGAAAGCATCCGCATATTCCTGCGCGTGGTCGAGCGCGGCAACTTCACCGCCGCCGCCACGCAACTCGACATGCCGCTCAGCCGCGTGAGCCGCAAGGTCAAGCAGCTCGAGGACGATCTCGGCGTCCAGCTGCTGTACCGGACCACGCGCCGCGTGTCCGTCACCGAGGCCGGACGCGACTACTACGAGCGCTGCCTGCGCGCCGAGGACATCCTGCTCGACGCGGACCGCCAGGCCCGCGCGCTGCGCATGGCGCCGGAGGGCACGCTGCGCGTGCTGGTGCCCTACTCGATCGGCCTGTTCGAACTGGAGCCGGCGCTCGCCGAGTTTCGCCGGCGCTACCCGCTCGTCCAGCTCGTGCTGATCTACGACAACAACCCGCTCGATCTCGTCGAGCACGGCTTCGACGTCGCGCTGCGCGCGGGCGTGCTGACCGACTCCAGCTACATCGCACGCTCGCTCGGCTGGTCGCAGGCGAAGCTCGCGGCGAGCCCCGCCTATCTCGACCGCGTCGGCCGGCCCGCCACGCCGCAGGATCTCGCGCGGCACGACCTGCTGCTCGTCGGCCGCGACGCGCCCGGCCTGACGCTGCGGCTCACCAATGCGGCCGGCGAAGTCGCCGACGTGCCGGTGCGGCCGGTGCTGATCACCAACGAATCGGTGACGGTGCTGCGCCAGGCCGCGAGCGGCGGCGGCATCGCGCTGGCCTCGACGCACTACACGGCCCGCCGGCTCGAACGGAACGAACTCGAAATCGTGCTGCCCGACTGGCACCGGGCCGACGACGTCGAGCTGCACGTGCTGTACCCGCGGCGCGCGACGCTCGACAGCAAGGTGCGCGCGTTCGTCGATTTCCTCGCGGAACTGTTCACCGCATGGCGAACCGCACCGTAACCGGCTCGGTACGGCACGGTTCGCACACCGATTATTGCGCGGCGCGAAATCGATTAATGAGCCGGCCCGTGTTGATGGCGGCTCGCCGCATCGTTAGCCTGTCGCGATGCACAACGACTCCACCGGCGACGCCAGCCGCCTGACCGCTGCCCGCAGACGCGTCACGCGCGTCCCGCCTTCCTGACCGGCAGCATCCCGCCTTCCGAAGCCCGCCACGGCTTCGTGCATCCGATCGAGCCGCACATCGCACGCGTCGGCCCCGGCTACCGGGCCGCATCGCGCGCCGTGCGCCTTTCCGTTCAGCGGCCGCGCCGCGCCTGCGTCGCCTTCGCGCGCGTGCGTGCGCGGTGGCGCGTGCCCGCCGCGACGGGCCGCAGCCGTCAAGCACCTTACGCTTCTTACGCAGGAAACCCATGTCCACTCCGTCATCTCCAGCCCCGCTGTCGGGCGGCAAGCTCGCGATCGGCACGATCGCGGTATCGCTCGCGATGTTCATGAACGTGCTCGACTCGTCGATCGCGAACGTCGCCATTCCGACCATCTCGGGCGACCTCGGCGTGTCGGTCGACGAAGGCACGTGGGTCATCACGATCTTTGCGGCCGCGAACGCGGTGTCGATTCCGTTGACGGGCTGGCTCACGCAGCGCTTCGGCCAGGTACGCCTGTTCGTCACGTCGATCCTGCTGTTCGTGTTCGCGTCGTGGCTGTGCGGGATCGCGCCGAACCTGCCGACGCTGCTCGCCGCGCGGATCCTGCAGGGCGCGGTCGCCGGGCCGCTCGCGCCGCTGTCGCAGGCGCTGCTGCTCGGCGCGTGGCCGCGGCAGAAATCGTCGAGCGCGCTGGCGCTGTGGTCGATGACGGCGCTCGTCGGCCCGATCGCGGGGCCGTCGCTCGGCGGCTGGATCACGTACGACTACAACTGGTCGTGGATCTTCTACATCAACATCCCGGTCGGCTTCTTCGCGGCCGCCGTCACGTGGATCGTGTTCCGGGATCGCGAATCGGCCACGCGCCGCCTGCCGATCGATACGGTCGGCCTGCTGCTGCTCGTGCTGTGGGTCGCGTCGCTGCAGATCATGCTCGACAAGGGCAAGGATCTCGACTGGTTCAACTCGCCCGTCGTCGTCGCGCTCGGCATCGTCGCGCTGATCGGCTTCGCGTTCTTCCTCGTGTGGGAGCTGCACGAGGCTAACCCGATCGTCGACCTGCGGCTCTTCACGCAGCGCAATTTCGCGGGCGGCACGATCGCGATCTCGGTCGCGTACGGGATGTTCTTCGGCACGCTCGTGCTGCTGCCGCAGTGGATGCAGGGCTATCTCGGCTACCGCGCGGTCGATTCGGGGCTCGCCACCGCGCCGCTCGGGGTGTTCGCGATCCTGCTCACGCCGGTCATGGGGCGCCTGCTGCCGCGCACCGATCCGCGCTACATCGCGACGCTCGCGTTCGTCGGCTTCGCGGTCGTGTTCATGATGCGCACGACCTTCTACACCGACGTGTCGCGCTGGGACCTCGTGCTGCCGACGCTGCTGCAAGGCATCCCGATGGCGATGTTCTTCGTGCCGCTGACGTCGATCATCCTGTCCGGGCTGCCGCCGGAAAAGATTCCGGCCGCCGCCGGCCTGTCGAATTTCGGCCGCACGTTCTGCGGCGCCGTCGGCACGTCGCTGATCAGCAACGCCTGGAACGACCGCACGATCCTGCATCACGCGCGGCTCACCGAACAGGCGAGCATCGACAACCCGACTTTCGCGCAACACGTCGACACGACGCGCTCGCTGCTGCACCTGAGCCCCGATTCGGCGCTCGCCCTCTTCAACGCGTCGGTCGATTCGCAAGCGGCCGTGATGGGGCTGAACGACATCTTCTATGTATCGGCGATCATCTTCGTCGCGATCATTCCGCTGATCTGGATCACGAAACCGTCGCGCTCGGGCGGCGGCGATGCCGACGCGGCGGCGGCCGGCGCGCATTGATCCGCGTGCGCGGCGGCCGGAGCCCGCGCCGCGCACGCCGGGGCCACGCGCCGACGTAATAAAGACTTGCAATCGATACAGGCGGAAACGTCAACAGCCGGTGCCCGCGCCGCGTTTTCTGGACAAGCGCCCACGATTCGAGCGCGCAACGACAGGAGAAAACACCATGCGAGCCCTGACCCGCCATCTCGCGATTGCCGCCGCCCTGATGTCGGTACTGACCGGCACCGCGTTCGCCGACACATCGTGGCAACAGGCGCATCCGCGCCGCGAAGCGGTCAACCAGCGCCTCGCAAACCAGAATCGCCGGATCCGTCACGAAGTGAAGGAAGGCGAGATGTCGCACGCACAGGCCGCGCGCCTGCACCGTGACGACCGCAAGATCCGCCGGGAAGAGCGGGACATGGCTGCGCAGGATCGCAGCCACATCACGAAGAGCGAAAAGCACGTGCTGAACCAGCAGGAAAATGCGGTCAGCCACCAGATCGGCCAATAAGATCGACAACACCGGCAGGTGCCCATTCGCCACCCCCTGAAACGCCCGCTGCCGCCGCGCGGCAGCGGGTGCTTGTTGTGTATCGAATCGTTTCAACGCGTCAACGGCGTCAAATGCTGCGGGTATACTCCGTCGTCAGCCGCCTGCCGCATCGTCGTCCGTCAAACATGGCCCGATTCCGGGCGGTTTCGTCGCGAAGCTTCGCGTTTCGCCTACCCCGCGCCCCAGCCTCGATACGAGACCCACGACGATCCACCATGAAACGATTCCTGCTGCTCCTTCCCGCCGCCCTGCTCGCCGCCTGCGGTTCCGCGCCGTCGTCCGACTCGGCCGCCTCGTCCGGCGCGGCGCCGATGATGTACGTGTCGTCGCAACGTCCGGCCTACGCGATCGCCAACTGCCTCGACAGCCGCCTGCCGGGCACCGAGCAATCGCAGCACAACGGCGTGACCGACATCGCCGTCGGCTCGAACTCGTACTTCGTCACGCTGACGCCGTCGGGCAACGGTTCGGTCGTCAAGGTCGTGCGCGGCTCGGGCAGCGAGCCGCCCGAGGAAACGATGCGCTTCGCGCTCGCACGCTGCCTGATCTGATCCGAACCCCGCCGATGCCGGGCGCCCGCCCGGCTCGCGCCTGCGCGCCGGCCCGTCGGCGCGCACGCTGAATATTTTCATCCGGGTGGCCGTCGATGAGAGAATCGCACCCACGATTCCCTTTCAACGGAGCCCGCATGAAGCACCTGCTGTCCCGGCTGTTCGTCAGCGCCGCGCTCGTCGCGCTTGTTCCGGCGCTGCCGGCGCACGCGGCCACGCCGCCCGGCATCTTCGTCGTCGCCACGCAGCTCGGCGAATTCACGACCCTCGACCCGAGCGGAATTTACGAACTGGTGCCGTCGGAGTACGTCGCGAATACCTACGAACGGCTCGTGCGCGTCGACCTGAAGGACCCGACGCGCTTCGACGGGCAGATCGCGCAATCGTGGACGGTCGGCGCCGACGGCGTGACCTACACGTTCAAGCTGCGCCCCGGCCTCACGTTCCATTCCGGCAACCCGGTCACCGCCGACGACGTCGCGTGGTCGCTGCAGCGCACCATCCTGCTCGACAAGGGCCCGGCCGGCGTGCTCGCCGACCTCGGCCTCACGAAGGCGAACGTGGCGCAGAAGGTGCGCGTGGTCGATCCGCAGACCGTCGTCCTCGAAACCGACCGCAAGTACGCACCGAGCTTCGTGCTCAACGTGCTGAGCGCATGCCCGGCATCGGTCTTCGACAAGAAGCTGCTGCTGTCGCACCAGCAGGGCAACGATTTCGGCAGCGGCTGGCTCCGGACCAACGACGCGGGCTCGGGCCCGTACCAGCTCGTCAAGTGGACGCCCAACGAGACCATCGTGCTGCAGCGTTTCGAGAAATACCGCACGCCGTACCCGATGAAACGCGTCGTGCTGCGCCACGTGCCCGAAGCGTCCGCACAACGGTTGCTGCTGGAGAACGGCGACGCCGACGCCGCGCGCAACCTGAGCCCCGACAGCCTCGCCGCGCTGACGAAGGCCGGCAAGATCAAGGTCGCGTCGTGGCCGGTGTCCGCGCTGCTGTACCTGAGCCTGAACACGAAGAACCCGAACCTCGCGAAACCCGAGGTGCAGCAGGCGATGAAATGGCTGGTCGACTATGACGGCATCCAGCGCAACATCGTCAGCACGACGTACAAGGTGCATGAAACCTTCCTGCCCGAAGGCTTCCTCGGCGCGTCGAACGCGCGGCCGTACAAGCAGGACGTCGCGAAGGCGAAGGCGCTGCTCGCCAAGGCCGGCCTGCCGAACGGCTTCGACGTGACGATGGACATGCCGAACGACTATCCGTACCTCGAGATCGCGCAGGCGCTGCAGGCGAACTTCGCGCTGGGCGGCATCCGCGTGAAGCTGATTCCGGGCGATGCGAAGCAGGCGATCGGCAAGTATCGCGCGCGCCAGCACGACATCTTCGTCGGCGAATGGTCGCCCGACTACATGGACCCGAACAGCAATGCGCGCGGCTTCGCGTGGAATCCGGACAACTCCGACCAGTCGCCGACGAAGATGCTCGCGTGGCGCAACAGCTGGGACATTCCGCAACTGACGAAGGACACCGAGGCCGCGCTCGTCGAGCCGTCGCCCGCGAAACGCGCGCAGCGTTACGAAGCGCTGCAGAAGGCCGTGCTCGCGAACTCGCCGTTCATCATCATGTTCGAGAAGGTCGTGCAGGTCGCGACGCGCCCCGGCGTGACCGGGCCGGAAATCGGGCCGATCAACGACCTCGTGTCATACCGCACGCTCGCGAAATAATGGCGCCCGCCCGCGCGCCCGGCCCTGCCGGCGCGCGGGTAATCGCTGCGGGCCGCCGTGGCGGTGCTATGCCGTGCGGCGCAGGCGATCTACAATGCGCGACGCCACGGACGCCGGCCGCGACCGGCGACGATCGGGACCATCGAATCCGCCAATCCGCTTCGCCAAGGAAAACAGGATGCGCACGCTACAACAACTGCGAATGGAGTTCCTTCAGTACAAGATCGAGCCGATCGGCTGGCTCGGCGACAGCCCCTCCCGCTTCGATTTCTATACGCAAACGGCCGCCGGATGCGACACCATCCTGGAGCTCGGCGTGTTCACCGGGCTGACCACGACGGCCTTCCTGCTCGCGCAGCCGAAGCGCCTCGTGTCGGTCGACATCTCCGACGAGTATTTCCAGATCCGGCCCGAACTGGAGCAGGCGGCGAAAGACCTGTCGATCGACTTCGAATTCCGGATCGCCGACGATCTCGCGATGGAGCCGCTCGCCGCCGACCTGCTGTTCATCGACACCACCCATACGTACGAGCAGACGCTCGCCGAACTGAACCGTTTCGGCCCGCTGGCGCGCAAGAAGATCGTGCTGCACGACATGACCGTGGCCGGCGTGTACCAGGCGGTGTTCCAGTGGCTGTGGGACAACAAGCAGTTTCATATTACGTATCACGACAGCCGCGGTTGCGGCGCGGTCGTCTGCGAGCGCCACGTCGGCTACTGAGCCGGGCGCGCGCAACGGGGGGCGAACATGCAATCGAGCGAACACGCGGTCTGCGTGGCGATCAACGACAACAACCGCGCGTGGTACGAGATGCTCGTGCCGTTCCTGCTGTCGCTGCGGCACACCGGCTACGACGGGCGGATCGCGGTGATCGGCTACGGGCTGTCCGAACGCAAGCGGCAGATCCTCGCGAGCCAGTCGGTCGACGTGATCGACGCGTCGAGCGCGTATGCGCTGCCGGTCGGCCGCTTCATCGAGGCAGCCGAGTATTGCGCACGCAACCCGCAGATCCGCAAGCTCGCGCTGTACGACGCCGACATCTGGTTCTGCGCGCCGCCGTTCGACCTGTTCTCGCAGATCGGCGACGACCGGCTCCACGCGTGCCCCGACCCGCTGTTCTGCACGTTCGTCGTCACGCCGCTGATCGGCGAGCGGCGCGACCATCACTGGCGCCTCGTCGTCGACGAAGTCTCCGCACGCCACGGCAGCGCCTTGCAGGCCGGGCTCGTTGCCGGGACCGCCGACGCGTGGGCACGCTACGCCGGCCACCTGCGCGACTGCACCGCCCGCATCGGCACCGATTTCCAGGAATGCTTCGGGATCGATACGACGTTCCTGCACCTGTGGAGCGCCCAGGGCGAAACGGCGCTGCTCGATCCGGTCCAGAACTTCGTCAGCAAGTACGGCATTCACGAAGCGTTCGATGCCGGCACCGGCACGACGACGCTCCGGTATCACGGCGAGCCGATCCGCGCGCTGCACATGACCGGCGACATCCGCTTCCTCGACCGCTGGCGCTACTACGCGAACCACGTCGACGCCGCGCTGCGCGACGGCGTGCCGTTCGCGTTGTCGGACGGCACGCCGGCACAATCCGACGCGGTCGCCGCGCGCATCGCGGCAACCGACTACGTGCGCTCGGCCGGGCTGACCGTTGCGGCCGCAACGATCGAGACAAGCGCGGGCGCCTACCTGCAGGCGATCGACGAACCCGGCGGCACGATGCTGATCGGCAGCGGGAACCACGAAGTCGTGTTCACCTCGACACGCGACATCGCGCGGCTGAACGTCTATGTCACGCACCCGTCCGGGTCGCCGTCGCCGCTGCTGTGCGAAGTGCTGGTCGACGGGCAGCCGCAGCGGAAAGGCACCGAGCTGACGGCGCATTTCACGTACCGGATCGCGCCCGGCACCGTCGTCACGCTGCGCTCGACGAGCCTCGGCGGCCAGCAGTGCAATGCGATCTGGCGGCTGCGCGAGGCGCCGGACATGCAGCAGTAGGCAGCGGGCGGCGGCCCGCCGCCGGTCAATTGAATGCCGCCCACACCAGGTACGCATTCAACCCGACGATCACGACCGTCGCCGCGCCGGCGACGATCCGCAGCGGCATCCGCATCGCGTAAGCGCCCATCACGTCCGCGCGCGCCGACAGCATCAGCAGCGCGATCATCGGCATCGGCAGCACGAAACTCAGCACCACCTGGCTCGCGACCATCGCACGCGTGACGTCGCAACCGAGCGCGACCACCGCGAACGCGGGCACGACCGTCACCGCGCGCCGCACCCAGACCGGCATGCGGCGGTGGATGAAGCCCTGCATCACGACCTGCCCGGCCATCGTGCCGACCACCGAACTCGACACGCCCGAGGTCAGCAGCGCGACGAGAAACAGCGCGCCGGCCGCCGGCCCGAGCACCGGGATCAGCGTGTGATACGCGTCGCCGATGTCGGTCATGCCCGGCGCGTTCGCGTGAAACGCCGACGACGCCATCATCACCATCGCGAGATTCACGAACCCGGCCAGCCCGAGCGCGACGACCACCTCGCGATTCGAGAAGCGCACGAGCCGCCGCCGCTCCGTATCGTCGCGCGGCGCGGTGCGATCCTGCGTGAGCCCCGAATGCAGATACAGCGTGTGCGGCATGATCGTCGCGCCGACGATCCCGACTGCGATCGTCAGCGCCGCGCGATCCGGAATCTGCGGGACGACCAGGTGGAACGCGGCCGCATGCCAGTCCTGCGGCGCGATCAGCAGTTCGCCGAGATAGCACGCGCCGATCACGCCGACCAGCGCCGCGATCGCGGCCTCCAGCGGCCGGAAGCCGCGCTTTTCGAGCGCGAGGATCGCGCAGGTCGCGAGCGCCGTCGCGATCATCCCCGCGAACAGCGACAGGTGGCACAACAGCCCGAATGCGAGCGCGCCGCCGAGGAATTCGGCGAGATCGGTCGCCATCGCGGCGATCTCGGACGCGACCCACATCCCCCATACGACCGGCGCGGGAAACCGGTCGCGGCACAGCTCCGCGAGATTGCGGCCGGTCACGATGCCGAGCTTCGCCGACATCGCCTGGAACAGCATCGCGATCGCGTTCGCGGCCAGCACGACCCACAGCAGCCGGTAGCCGTACGCGGCACCGGCCTGGATGTTGGTCGCGAAGTTGCCGGGATCCATATAGCCGATCGACGCGATCACGGCCGGGCCGACGAACGGCAGCAGCGCGGCGACGCCGGTGCGGCGCCCTTCCAGCGCGGCACGCGCCGCGCCGTCGGGGTGGCCGGTGTGGCCGGCAGGCAGACTCGGCAGCGCGAAGCTGCCGGCAGGTTTGTTCGTGACGGGAATCATGGTGGTGTTCCGTTCGAATGAGGCAGGATTCCTGAAGGTCGGGCGCCGCGGCCGGCATGTCGGCTGCCGGCCGCGGCGACAGCGGCGGCGTTACAGCGGCACGACGTCGGGACGGTTGCGCGGAAACTGCGCGATCACGTCCGGCGCGACGTTCAGGTGCGCTTCGACGAGCTTTGGCGGCGTATGCGCGAGCCAGTCGGACAGCGACACTTCCGCATAGCGGTCGGTCTTGAAGATCTCGAGGAACACCAGATCGGTGTTGCCGGTGTTCTGCACGTAGTGCCCGAGGCTTTTCTTCACGTAGCCGACGTCGCCCGCGCGGAAGTCGGCCGTCTGCGCCTTCGGCCCCGTGTCGAACACGGTCATCCGAGCCTCGCCCTGCAGGTAGTACTGCCATTCATCCGCGTTCGGGTGCCAGTGCAGCTCCCGCATGCCGCCCGGATGCACGGTGACGAGCGCCGCCGCGACGGTCGTCGACACGTTGAAGTTCGTGCTGTCCGCGATCCGCACTTCGCCGCCGCGGGTCTTCCTGACCGGTTTCATGTCGCCGAGCGAGAAGATGAACGGATGCGGCGGCGCCCCTGCCGCCGACGCCGATGCGCGCTGGGCTTCCGCGAGCGGGCCCGGTTCGTCGCCCTGGAAGATCCACAGGTTGTCGAGCGGGATGTTCCGGAATGCGTCGGCCGGCACGCCGAAGTTGAGCGCGAGCACGTCGGGCGGCGTGTGCGCGACCCAGTCGGTCAGCAGCAGCGTGTTGAATTCGGATGCGCGGCCGTTATCGAACGCGAGCAGGAATTCGGCGCCGTCGGTGCCGAGGCCCTGCAGCGAATGCGGCAGGCCGGGCGGGAAATACCAGAGATCGCCGGTTTTCACGTCCTGCACCGATGGCCGCCCGAGTTCGTCGAGCACCGTGATCCGGCACCGGCCGTCGAGCATGATGGCCCACTCGGCCTGCTGGTGCCAGTGCATCTCGCGAATGCCGCCGCGCGTCAGGCGCATGTTGACGCCGGAAATGGTTTCGGAAATCGCAAAATCGTCCTGGGTGACTTCACGCGCCCATCCGCCATTTTGAATTCTTTTATGCGCATTATTGAACGAGGCCCAGAATAACGGCATGCCGTTGATATCGGTGGCCGGCGGATCCTGAAAGGACGGAAACTGGTTGGCGATAGCCGGATTTTTGGGCCCCGGATCGGTCAGGCTCTGGCGGTTGCGCGCATTGACCGCGCCTTCCGGCGGACTGTCCGGATTGCCGAACGAGGCGGCCTTGGCCGATACCGCAATACCGGCGGCGGCAATGGCGCCGGCGGTATTCGCCAGCATCCTGCGTCGAGAAAGATTCGTCATGACTTCTCCTTCATTCTTGCGATCAAGTGAATTCCCATTACGGAACACATGCCGTTTTTCGGATTATCGAAAATCGAACATCCCGTCACGCAAGTTAAATACAATTCGACGAATAAATTAAATGAATTATTAACCTGAATTAATGATTTAAGCTGATCGGCTTTAATTTTGTAATTATTGCGGTGCAGCGGGATGGCGGGAAGGAAACGGATTTCGGTAAATGAGGAGATACGATTGCGCCCCGTCGTGACGACCCTGCATGGCGACAACACGAGATCGGGATACGACGCGGCCGATTCGAATCACCGATCGTATCGAGCGGGCCCGTGCGGATGCGGATACGCCGGATACCGGCGACCTGCGCCGCGACCGGAAGCGGTTCACTCTCGCGGCATCGCGTCGAGCCGTTGCGCGGCAAACCTCAAGCCGCCCAGAATCCGTTCCGCGACCCGTGCCGGAAAGCCGGGCGGCAACGCCGCGGCGACCGATTCGATCACATGCGGCGTCATCGCGACGAGCCGTTCGACGATCGGCGTCGCGATATCGCCGAGCAGGCAGTGCTCGGCCATCGCGCTAAAGTGCCGTCGCGTGATGTCGCGCATCGCATAGTGCTTGCGCTTGCCGTGCACGGCCATCGCGAGCTTCGCCTTGTGCCACGACCACTGGTTCGCGCCGTCGCCTTCGACCGGCCAGATCGACATCACGTCGTAAAGCGGCGTCAGCCGGAAACGGCCGCCCGCCAGCAGGCGCAGGCTGAAGTTCTTCGCATGCCCGTCCGGTGCGGCAAGCATCCAGAACACGATCAGGGCGGCGAACAACGTGTCGAGATCTTCCCGCGACGTTTCGGAGCGGCGCAGGAGGCCTGCGAGATCGGGCACACCGGGGCCGCCGTGCGACTCGTACTTCAGATGAGGCGGCACGCCGAGCGCCTGGCAGAAGTCCTCCTGCGGCAAGCGCAACAGCCACCCGCCATCGCGATGCAACGCACGATCGAAGCGTGCGACGGACAGAACCTTGTGCGCGCCGAAACGCACGATTTCCGCCTGCGCGACCGACAGGCCGAACGCGCGCAGGATCGCGAGGCACAGCCACTCGTTCTCGACGGAGGCCGTCAGGTCGGCCCGCTTGTTGCCGACCAGCCCGAGCGGCAATTTCAGAATATGCGTCGTCGGCGTCGCGCCATGCGGGCGCATCCAGCGTCCGTCATGAAACAGCAGTGCGGTCTTTTCCTGCGCGCCGGCCAGCGACAGCCGGAAATCGTCGTCGTCCCCGCCTGCCGTCGCCACCCCGCTCGCCTGATCGAGCACGCGTGCCACGTCGTCGTCCGACAGCGGCGTACCGTCGATGCGATTCAGGCCGGTCGGCGCATCGTCCTCGCCGAGCAATTGCACCGCGCCGATGCAGTCGCGGCCGAGCGCGGCGAGCAGATCGAACGGCTCGGTCGTCGCCGTGCCGAACCGGGCGGCCAGGCGGCGCCGAATGGCATCGCTGTCCGGCAGCAGGTTGTCGAAGAAGTGATTCACGCGTTCGCCGCGCAGCGGTGCTTCGCCGACACCGAACGGCAGCGACAGCGACAACGGGCGGCCGACGGCCGATTGTTTCCAGTCAGCGTCGTACAGGAGTTCCATGTCGCCGCGCGCGGGAATCCGCCACGTGCCGACCCGCTGGCCGTTCGTCCAGATCGACAACGCGCGCGTGTGCGTTCTGCGTCCCATCGCTTACCACTCGACGTCGGCTGCGTCGTGCCCGTCCTTCGTACGGATGCTGAGTTCGAGACCGTACAGCGCGGTCAACTCGAGCAACTGGCTAAGCGACAGGCTTTCGGTACGCGTGGTTTCGAGCGACGACAGGCGCGACTGGCCCACGCCGATTCTCCCGGCCGCTTCCGCTTGCGTCAGGCCCTTTGCCTGACGCGCGGAAGACAGGATTTCGCCCAGTTGCGCGGACGTATTGACGATGAAGTTCACGGCATGGATCCCCGAAGACAATAAATGCAGTATATGCCTGACAGACATAAACGCAAATTATCTCCATCAGACATAAACGCAAATTATTCCTGGCAGAGATAAAATCAAGCCCCTTCCGGCGCGGACCGCCCCACCGTCGAACGCACTTCCGACCCTATCACCTATCCTCACACCATAGTTTTTATCCGCTGGCGTGAATGATTTTGGCTTCGTTAGATAGATGACATTCGATCATCAGACGACAACGATCTAACAGCCGATGACCTGCGCGTTCGCCCGTACCGTCGAATCCCGCTACGCCGAGCTCACGCCGACCGCGAAGCGCATCGCGAGCTACATGCTCGCGAACCTCGACCGGCTCGGGCTCGAAACGGCCGACCAGATCGCGCAGCAGGCCGGCACGAGCGGCATCTCTGTCGGGCGCTTCCTGCGCAGCGTCGGCTACCGCAATCTCGACGACCTGAAACGCGAGCTGCGCGGCGGAGGCGATCGCCCGTGGATGATCACCGACCGGCTCGACGAATACCGCCGCGTCGCGGGTACGCAACCGGCCCACGGAAACGGAAACGGCAACGGCGATGCCGGCAACAGCCCGCTCGCATCGTCGCTCGAGCGCGAGCTCGACGCGATCCGCCACGTGTACCGCCTCGCCGAAGGCCCGGTGTTCGCGCAGGTCGCCGACCGGATCGCGCATGCGGACGCGGTATTCATCCTCGGCATCCAGTCGACGCGCGGGATCAGCAACGCGTTCAGCAGCTACCTCGAGTACCTGCGCCCGCGCGTGTTCTATTCCGACGGCCAGTCGGGCTCGTACGTCGATTCGCTGAACTCCGAATTCGAGCAGCCGTACTGCATCGTCACCGACACCCGCGCGTATTCGCGCAGCGCGCGCCGCTATTGCCAGGCGGCCGCCGAGCGCGGGCAGCCGTTTGCGCTGGTCACCGACCTCTCGTGCCCATGGGCGCGCGACTGGCCGGCCGACCTGCTGCAGGTGAAGACCGACGTCGGCCAGTTCTGGGATTCGCTCGCACCGCTCACCTGCCTGTTCAACCTGCTGATCACGGCCGTGGTCGACCGCCTCGGCCCCGCGATCGACCGGCGCGTCGCGCGCAACCGCGAACTGCAGCACACGTTCGACCAATTCGAATCCTGAGCGAGCCCGCCCGAACCCGAACCGCCAATGAACGACCACCGCCTCGTCGAAATCACGCCCGCCACCCATCGCGTCGACATCGACCTCGTCTACGCGACCGACCGCAACCTGACCGGCAAGCCGATCTACCGCCGCGCGCACTGCCTGCTGCTGGCGCCGGCCGAAGCCGCATTGCGCCGCGCGGTGAACGTCGCCGCGCAGGCCGGCTTCACGCTGCGCATCTACGATGCGTACCGGCCGCCGCAGGCGCAGCAGGTGCTGTGGGACTTCCTGCCCGACCCGAACTTCGTCGCCGATCTCGGCCGCGGCTCGAATCACAGCCGCGGCACCGCGCTCGACCTGACGCTCGTCGGCGCGGATGGCGAGCCGCTCGACATGGGCACCGGCTTCGACGAGATGGTCGCCGCATCCGGCCACTTCCACGCGGGGCTGCCCGAAGCCGTGCAGCGCAACCGCCTGCTGCTGCTCGGCGTGATGCACGCGGCCGGCTTCGCGCACATCGACAGCGAATGGTGGCACTACGAACTGCCCGGCTCGCATGCGCTGCCCCAGATCGACAATGCGGCAAGCGGCCCGTGGCGCCTGATGTGACGGCCCGACGCATTCTCCCCACCGTTCACGTTCAACGACTTCAACGACACATGGAGCGCAGATGAAACCCCTGACATCCCGGCTCGTCGCGGCGCTGGCCGCCGCATCCGTTCTCGCCGCCGTTCCGCTGTCCGCCGCGCATGCGGAGACGCCGAAGGACATGTTCGTGATGGCCACGCTGCTCGACGAATTCACGACGCTGGATCCGGGCGAGGTCTACGAGCTGGTGCCGGAGGAATACGTCGCGAACACGTACGACCGGCTCGTGCGCGTCGACCTGCGCGATCCGTCGAAATTCAACGGCGACGTCGCGCAGTCGTGGACGGTGAGCACCGACGGGCTGACCTACACGTTCAAGCTGCGCCCCGGCCTCAAGTTCCACTCGGGCAACCCGCTGACGGCCGACGACGTCGCGTGGTCGATCCAGCGCGCGGTGCTGCTCGACAAGGGGCCGGCGGCCGTGCTGACCGGCATCGGGCTCACGAAGGCGAACGTCGTCGCCAACGTGAAGAAGCTCGACGACCTGACGGTGTCGGTCACGACCGACCAGAAGTACGCGCCGACCTTCGTCCTGAACGTGCTGGGCTCCTGGCCCGCCTCGGTGCTCGACAGGAAGCTGCTGCTGTCGCACCAGCAGGGCAGCGACTTCGGCAACGCGTGGCTGAAGACCAACGAGGCCGGCTCCGGCGCGTACAGGCTGGTCAAGTGGACCGCCGGCGACAGCGTCGTGCTGCAGCGCTTCGACGGCTACCGGCTGCCGCTCGCGATGAAGCGCATCGTGCTGCGCCACGTGCCCGAAGCCGCGAGCCAGCGCCTGCTGCTGGAGAACGGCGACGTCGATGCGGCACGCGACCTGAGCCCCGACGATCTGGCGTCGGTCGTGAAATCCGGCAAGGCGAAGGTGTCGGCATCGCCGCAGGCGACGCTGCTGTATCTCGGCCTGAACACGAAGAATGCGACGCTCGCGAAGCCCGACGTGCAGGAAGCGCTGAAGTGGCTCGTCGACTATGCGGGCATCCAGGGCAACGTGGTGAAGACGACCTACAAGGTCCACCAGACCTTCCTGCCCGAAGGTTTCCTCGGCACGCTGAACGCGAACCCGTACCGGCTCGACGTCGCGAAGGCGAAGGCGCTGCTCGCGAAGGCCGGTGTGCCGAACGGGTTCTCGGTGACGATGGACGTGCGCAACGATTATCCGTACACCGAAATCGCGCAGGCCGTGCAGGCGAACTTCGCGCAGGCGGGCATCAAGGTGCAGCTGATCCCCGGCGACAACAAGCAGACGCTCGCGAAATACCGCGCGCGCCAGCACGACATCTACATCGGCGAATGGTCGGCCGACTACATCGATCCGCACAGCAACGCGCAGGGTTTTGCGTGGAACCCCGACAATTCCGACAAGTCGAGCTATAAAATGCTGGCCTGGCGCAACAGCTGGGACATTCCGCAACTGACGAAGGAAACCGACGCCGCGCTCGCCGAACCGACCGCCGCGAAACGCGCGCAACGGTATCAGGCGATGCAGAAGGAAATGCTCGCGCGCTCGCCGTTCGTGATCATGTTCGAGAAAGTCGCGCAGGTCGCGACGCGGCCCGGCGTGAGCGGGCTCGAAGTCGGGCCGATCAACGATCTCGTGTCGTACCGCAACCTGAAGAAGCAATAAGATTCACCGCATGTCGACTCCCGCCTCCTCCCTCGAAGCCCTGCGCACGCTGCCCGCGCGGCGCCCGGCCGTGCGCTGGGCACTGCGCGTGCTGCGCTGGACGCTCACGCTCGCCGTCACGTTCGCGGGGCTGCTCGCGCTGACGTTCGTGATCGGCCGCAAGGTGCCGATCGACCCCGTGCTCGCGATCCTCGGCGATCGCGCGTCGGCCGAGGCGTATGCGGCCGAACGCATCGCGCTCGGGCTCGACAAGCCGCTCGTCACGCAATTCCTGATCTACGCGCGCGACGTGCTGCACGGCCATCTCGGCACGTCGCTGCTGACCGCGAACCCCGTGCTCGACGACATCAAGCGCGTATTCCCGGCCACGCTCGAACTGGCGACGATCGCGACCTTGATCGGCATCGCGATCGGCGTGCCGCTCGGCGTCGCGGCCGCCGTGAAGCACAACCGTCCGATCGATCACATCGCGCGCTTCGTCGGGCTGATCGGCAATTCGGTGCCGGTGTTCTGGCTCGGGCTGATGGGGCTGCTGCTGTTCTACGCGCGGCTGCACTGGGTCGGCGGGCCGGGCCGGCTCGATCCCGTGTACGACGGGATGGTCGATCCGCGCACCGGCAGCCTGCTGATCGACGCGGCGCTCGCGGGCGAATGGGACGTGTTCCGCAACGCGGTGTCGCACATCGCGCTACCGGCCGCGATCCTCGGCTACTACTCGGTCGCGTATCTCAGCCGCATGACGCGCTCGTTCATGCTCGACCAGTTGAGCCAGGAATACATCGTCACCGCGCGCGCGAAGGGCTTGCCGGAGCGCCGCGTGATCTGGCGGCATGCGTTCAGCAACATCGCGGTGCCGCTGCTCACCGTGATCGCGCTCACCTACAGCAACCTGCTCGAGGGCTCGGTGCTGACCGAGATCGTGTTCGCGTGGCCGGGGCTCGGCTCGTACCTGACCGGCGCGCTGCTGAACGCCGACATGAACGCGGTGCTCGGCGAGACGCTCGTGATCGGCGCGATGTTCATCACCGTCAACCTGCTGACCGACGCGCTGTACCGCGTGTTCGATCCGCGCGCGCGCTGAGGCGCCGACACGACATGACCGCTTCCACCCTGCTTCTTTCATCGCCCATGCCGAAGGTTGTCCAACCATGAACGCCGAGCGTCTCACGCTGCGCGCGTGGCTGCTGTCCGACGCGCCCGCCTCGCGCTCGCAGGCCGCACTCGGCCTCGCGTATCGCCGCTGGCGCCGTTTCGCCGGCAACCCGCTCAACCTGTTCGGGCTCGCGATCCTCGTCGCGCTGATCGTCGTCGCGATCGTCGGCCCGCTGATCATGCCGCACGATCCGCTGCGCCAGGTGCTGTCCGACCGGCTGCTGCCGCCCGGCTCGCCGTCGCACTGGCTCGGCACCGACCAGCTCGGCCGCGACATCCTTTCGCGGCTGATCGCCGGTTCGCGCCTCACGCTCGGCATTGCGCTGCTCGTCGTCGTGATCGTCGTGCCGATCGGCCTCGCGATCGGCACGACGGCCGGCTATTGCGGCGGCTTCGTCGACAGCGTGCTGATGCGCATCACCGACATCGCGCTCGCGTTCCCGAAGATCGTGCTCGCGCTCGCATTCGCGGCCGCGCTCGGGCCCGGCGTGATCAACGCGGTCGTCGCGATCTCGATCACCGCGTGGCCCGCGTATGCGCGGCTCGCGCGCGCGGAGACGATCCGCATCGCGCAGGCCGACTTCATCCACGCCGCCCGCCTGCAGGGCGCGTCGGGCCCGCGCATCCTGCTGCGCTACATCGTGCCGCTGTGCATGTCGTCGGTGATCGTGCGCGCGACGCTCGACATGGCCGGCATCATCCTGACCGTCGCGGGCCTCGGCTTCCTCGGCCTCGGCGCACAGCCGCCGAGCCCCGAGTGGGGCTTCATGGTCGCGTCGGGCCGCAACGTGCTGCTCGACGCGTGGTGGGTCGCGACGCTGCCCGGCATCGCGATCCTGCTCGTGAGCCTCGCGTTCAACCTGCTCGGCGACGGGCTGCGCGATGTCTTCGATCCCCGTCATGGAGCGTGACATGCCGATGAACCCCGCCCCCACGCCCGCGCCGCTGTGCGAGATCGACGGCCTGAAGATCGGCTTTCGCGGGCACGACGGCACCGTCACCGATGCCGTGCGCGACCTGTCGCTGACGCTCGCGCCCGGCGAACGCCTCGGCATCGTCGGCGAATCGGGCTCCGGCAAATCGCTGACGGGCCGCGCGCTGCTCGGCCTGCTGCCCGACGCCGCGCGCTGGTCGGCACGCACGATGCGCTTCGCGGGCCACGACCTGCTCGCGATGTCGCCGCGCGAACGCCGGCGGCTGTGCGGCAGCCAGATGGGCATGATCCTGCAGGACCCGAAATATTCGCTGAACCCGGTGATGACGGTCGCCAAGCAGATGGGCGAAGCGTTCCGGCTGCACGAACCCGGGCTGCGCGGCCGCGCGCTGCGCGAGCGGATCGTCGATGCACTCGAGGCCGTGCAGATCCGCGACCCGGCGCGCGTCGCCGATGCGTATCCGCACGAGCTGTCGGGCGGCATGGGCCAGCGCGTGATGATCGCGATGATGGTGTCGACCGGCCCGCGCCTGCTGATCGCCGACGAGCCGACCTCCGCGCTCGACGTCGCCGTGTCGATGCAGGTGCTCGCGGTGCTCGACGCGATGATCGCGCGCCACGACACGGGCCTGATGTTCATCAGCCACGACCTGCCGCTCGTGATGTCGTTCTGCGATCGCGTCGCGGTGATGTACGCGGGCCGCGTGGTCGAAACCTGCGCCGCGCGCGACCTGCGCAACGCTTCCCATCCCTATACGCGAGGGCTGCTCGCGGCGAACCCGCCGCTCACGAACCCGCCGGACGAACTGCCCGTGCTGCGGCGCGATCCGGCGTGGCTCGAACCCGCGCCGCACGCCGGCACGCCCGCCGATCGACAGGAGGCCGCACGATGATCGACGTCGATCACGCATCGATCCGTTTCCCGACCCGCACGGGTCACGTCGACGCCGTGCGCGACGCGAGCTTCGCGGTGCGCGACGGCGAGGTGTTCGGGCTCGTCGGCGAATCGGGTTCCGGCAAGTCGACGCTGCTGCGCGCGCTGACGGGCCTCGTGCCGCTCGCGTCCGGCAGCCTGTCGATCGACGGCCGGCCGGTCGGCGGCACGCCCGATCGTGCGTTTCGCCGCCACGTGCAGATGGTGTTCCAGGACCCGTACGCGTCGCTGCATCCGCGCTTCACGGTCGACCAGACGCTGCGCGAACCGCTGTCGATCCACGGCATGAGCGACACCGATGCGCGCATCGCCCGCGCGCTGTCCGAGGTCGGCCTCGGCCCCACGTTCCGGTTTCGTTATCCGCACCAGTTGTCGGGCGGCCAGCGGCAGCGCGTCGCGATCGCGCGCGCGCTGATCGTCGAGCCGCGCGTGCTGCTGCTCGACGAGCCGACGTCCGCGCTCGACGTGTCGGTGCAGGCCGAGATCCTGAACCTGCTGCGCCGCCTGCATCGCGAACGCAACCTGACGATGATCCTCGTCAGCCACAACCTCGCGGTGATCGGCTTCCTGTGCCAGCGCGTCGCCGTGATGCAGCAGGGCGAGATCGTCGAGCAGCTCCGGATCGAGGACGTGCGCGCCGGGCAGGTGGCGCGCGACTACACGCGCACGCTGCTGAATGCAACCGAAGGCTATCGTCGTCTCGAGCCTGCGCCGGGCGCGCCGGCCGCGTGACATCCGCACGTCGCGCCGCCATGCGATACTCGGCACGCCACGCGCCGGCTTGCCGCCGCATGGAACCCTTGTGCGCCGCACGGGTCAACTTCGTTTCGTCAACAGCTCAACCGCAATAGGGAGGCGTTCATGCTGCAATTCATCGAAACCCTGGTCGTCGGGCTCATCGTCGGCCTCCTCGCCCGCGCGCTCAAGCCCGGCGACGACAAGATGGGCATCCTGATGACCGCCGTGCTCGGCATCGTCGGCTCGCTGATCGCCGGCTACGTCGGCCGCGCCGCCGGCTGGTACTCGCCGGGCCAGGGCGCGGGCTGGATCGCGTCGATCGTCGGCGCGATCGTGCTGCTCGTGATCGTCGGCGCGGTACGCAAGCGCATGAACTGAACGGCGCACCTTCGCCCCAACGCAAAACGCCGCTCGAGACGAGCGGCGTTTTGCTTTCCGGACGGCACGAGGCCGTTGCCCGCACAACGGTCGCGACGACCGTTCGCCGTTCGATCTTATCCCCCCGGCTTTTCCCTGACTTGCGATTGCGCAGATTCGGCCTACATTGATTCAAGCAATTCGCAATCGTTTGCCTATAGTCATTATTTCGATTTTTTCATTCAAGAGGCCCAATGGTTTTGCCGTTTACGCATACAGCATCGCGGCGTTGACGGACTGCCACCCGAGCGGCCCCGCTGCGACGCGCTTCCTATATGGAGCCTGTCATGAAGCATCGCCATATCGCCGCCTCGTTCGCCCTGGCTGCCTCGCTTCTGGCCACTTCCTCGTCCTTCGCCGCCGGCGCGTCCGGCATCATCCACTTCTCCGGCATGATCGTCGAGCCGCCCTGCTCGTTCGCGCTCGATACGCCCGATCTCGCCAATGGGCGCGTACGCGCCGACTGTCCGCGCCCGGCAACCGGCCAGATCGCGTTCGTCGACGCGGCGAGCCAGCAGGCGATCAAGACCACGACCTTTACTCAGGCCTCGCGCGCAATCGTTTTACCGAACCGTCCCGGCAACAATCACGCACCGATGATCGCGGTCGTGACATACCAGTAAAGCCGCTCGCCGGCGCGACGCCCGGCGGGTTCCGCACGCCGGTTCGGTGAACGCGCGCGGCGCCGCTCAGTCGCGGTGGCGCGCGATCCAGTCGCTGAACGCGCGGATCTTCTGCTGGTTGCCGATGTTCTCGGGATAGACGAAGAAGTAGCGCGCGCCCGTCTCGAGCACGAGATCGAACGGCCGTTCGAGCCGGCGCGCGCTGACGTCGTCGTCGACGAGCGTCACGTCGCCGACCGCGACGCCCAAGCCCTGCATCGCCGCGTTCGTCGCGAGATCGAGCGTGTCGAACGTCGGCCCGCGCGCGGGATCGACGCCGCGCTCGCCCGCGTAATCGAGCCAGGCGCGCCAGTCGCGATGGTCGCGGGTCGGATGCAGCAACGTGTGACGCACCAGGTCGCCGACCGAGTCGAGCGGCGACGTCTGCCGCAATTCGGGCGCGCAGACGGGCGTCAGCCGCTCGTCGAACAGCGGCAGCGCGAACACGCCCGCGCCCGGCGACGTGCCGTACACGATCGCCGCGTCGAACGGCTCGGTCGAGAAATCGACGACGTGCTGCCACGCGGTCGTGATCTGCACGTGGAGATCGGGATGCTCGTCCTGGAAGCGCATGATGCGCGGCAGCATCCAGCGCATCACGCAGGTCGGCACTTTCAGCGCGAGATCGGTGCGCTGCCGCGTGAGCTTCATCGAGATGTCCTCGATCCGCGCAAAGCTCTCGTTGACGACCGGCAGCAACTGCTCGCCTTCCGCCGTCAGCGTGAGGCCCTTCGCATGCCGCTTGAACAGCGGAAAGCCGTAATGCGCCTCGAGCGTCTGGATCTGCCGGCTCACCGCCCCTTGCGTGACGCACAGCTGCTCGGCCGCGCGGGTGAAGCTGCGGTGGCGGGCCACCGTCGAGAAGATCTGCAGTGCGTGCAGGGGCGGAAGTCGGTGCATGAAGAAGGCAAACGCAAAAACGGCGCGAAAGGGCCGCGCGCCGGCTCCGGCGCGCGCTGTCCGACACGATAAGCCAAACGCCGGTTTTGCGCGAGGCGCGAGGCGTTAGGGCCTGTTCACGCTAATAACGGGCTTGCGCTGGCCCTAGGCCGTCGCGGTGAGCGCGCCCGCCACGATGCGCGCCGCCGACGCGACGACGTCCGCGCGGGCCGCCGCCGCGGCTTGCGGCTGCGTGAACGACACGGCCATCACGATCGGCGCACGCGACGGCGGCCACAGCACCGCGACGTCGGTCGTCGTGCCGTAACCGCCCGTGCCGGCCTTGTCCGCGATGCGCCAGCCGGGCGGCACGCCCGCCGCGATGCCGGTCGCGCCGCGCGCGCCGCCGACCATCCATTCCGTCAGCTGCGCGCGCTGCGGTTCGGGCAGCGTGTTGCCGAGCACCAGCCGCTGCAGCGTGTCGATCATCGCGACCGGTGTCGACGTGTCCCGCTCGTCGCCGGGCGCCGCGTGATTCAGTTCGGGTTCCCAGTGATCGAGGCGGAACGACGTGTCGCCGCTCGCGCGCGCGAACGACGTGACGGCCTGCGGGCCGCCCAGCACGCCCATCAGCAGGTTGCCGGCCCCCTTGTCGCCCGACTGCAGCATCGCCACGCACAGCTGCTCGATCGTCATGCCCGTGTCGACGTGGCTTTCCGTGACCGGCGAGCCCGACACGATTTCATAGCGGCGGTAAAGAATCCGGCGCGGCAGCAGCGACGCGTCGAGCGAGCCGCGCGCGAGCATCGCGGCGGCCGCGACGACCGCATACGTGCCGCACAGCGGGAAGCGTTCGCGCGCGTGGTGAGCGATGCGCACGCCGTTCGACGTATCGAGCGCGGCGACACCGAGCCGGCCATTCGACGCCTTCTCGAGCGCGGTCAATTCGGCCTGGGCGGCGTGGGCGCGCCCCTGGTCGGCGACCGGCGCGGACGTGCACGCGGCGACGAACGGCGCGGCCACGGCGGCAAGCAACAGCGAGCGGCGTGTCGGAGAGTGTTCCATGGATGAGGTGTGTTCTGTCTTCTGTCGGAAACGGTGGCACGAAGCGACGCGGGCACGCCTTGACGAAGCGCCCCCGTTCGCGCCGGCGGCCGGCCCGCGACGGCATTCACCGCGCATCCCCGAAAGACGGCCGTCGGCCCCGCGCGAAGCACGGGACTCGCATGAACAGGCCCTAGCGTAGCAGCGACCGCCGCCACGTTCCAGCGAAACGACCTGGCCTCACCCTTGCGACGAAGGCAGGTACGGCATCGGATTGACCGGCTTGCCGTCGCGCCGCACTTCGAACAGCAACGCGACGCGCGAGTTGTCGAGGTCGCCCATCTCGGCGATCTCGTCGCCCTGGCGCACGATGTCGCCCGTCTTCACGAGCAGCTTGCGGTTGTGCGCATAGGCGGTCAGGAAATCCGCGTTGTGCTGGACGATGATCAGGCTGCCGTAATCGTTCAGGCCGGTGCCGGCGTACATCACGCGGCCGTCGGCCGCGGCGCGGACCGGGTCGCCCGGCCGGCCGGCGATCTGGATGCCGCGGTTCTGCCCCGGCCGGAACCCGTCGACGATCTTGCCGTTGGCGGGCCACTTGAGCGCGACGCCGCCTGCATGCCGCTTCGTTTCCTTGACGACCTGACGGTCGCTCGCGGTCGACGCGGTGGCCTGCGCCGATGGCGGGCTGCTCCCCGCGCCATTGCTCGCAGCCGACGAGGCAGCCACCTGCACGCCGGCCGCGCCCGGCGGCGGCAACGGCTGCTGCCTGACGATGCGCAGCACCTGCCCCATGCGCAGCCTGCCGTTCGCGCCGAGCTTGTTCCAGGTGCGCAGGTCGGCAATGCTGCAGCCGTTCGCGGACGCGATGCCCGTCAGCGTGTCGCCGCGCTTCACGACGTACTTCTGCGCGACGAGAATCGGCGCGGGAGGCGGGGTGGCAGCCGCCGGCGCAACGGCCGGCGGGCTCGACGGTAATGACTGTGCCGCCAGCGTGTCGCTCGGCGGAACGGACTGCGTGCTTGCACAACCGGCCATGACGAGCACGGCGGCCAGGCCCGGCAGCCACGCCGCGTGACGGTGAATCTCGTGCGATTTCATGGACGATCCGACTCCGGTTTGACAATCTTTCAAGCATCTCAAAAACGGAACGGCCGACGTGTAACCGGATGAAAACAATGATGACAAACGATCACGAACCGGATGCCGGCCGGCATTCGCTACCGGTAATACGGTCCGATTCGGAAAAACTTGATGGTTTTTTCGCGCGGAAACGGAAGAATTTTCGTTTCGTAAAACTATGACGAGCTCGTTTTGATAGGTGTCGCAGCGTGCCACTGCTGCGCGCCGCGACGCTCAACGCAGCCACGCGGCGAGTTCGGAACAGGCCCACGCGATGCCGATGCACAGGAACAGCACGTGCAGCGCGATCTTGAACGACACGCCCCACGACGGATCGATCCGCATGACAGGCTCCCCCGGTTGATGTGCGGCCATGATCCGTCATCGATCGCGCCCCGAAAATACGGAACCGGCGAATCGGGCCTCAGGCTAAGCCTGAGACCCCGGCCGCGGTTCCCTGCTAACTTATCGGCCATTCCAACGCGATCGCCCCCACCCATCATGCGCTTCGACCTGACCGACCTGCGGCTCTTCCTGAACATCTGCGAGGCCGGCACGATCACGAGCGGCGCCGAGCGGACCCACATCACGCTGCAGGCCGCGAGCGAGCGCATCCGCGGCATGGAGGACGAGCTCGGCGTACCGCTGCTGCACCGGACCAAGTCGGGCGCGCAGGCCACCGACGCAGGCCGCGCGCTCGAACACCACGCGCGCACCGTGCTGCAGCAGATCGACCACATGCGCGGCGAACTGCAGCAATACGGCCAGGGGCTGCGCGGGCACATCCGGCTGCTGTGCAACACGGCGTCGCTGAGCGAATACCTGCCCGATGCGCTGGCCGACTACCTGCCGCATCATCCGAAGCTGTCGATCAGCGTCGAGGAGCGCTCGAGCCAGGAGATCGTGCATGCGATCCGCAACAAGACGGCCGAGGTCGGCATCGTCGCCGATTCGGTCGGGCTCGGCGGGCTCGAACAGAAGCCGTTCCGCGAGGACTGGCTGATCGTCGTCGTGCCGGCCGCGCATCCGCTCGCGTCACACGACAAGGTCGCATTCGACACGATCGCCGACGCCGACTTCATCGGCCTCACCGACGGCAGCGCACTGCAGGTGCATCTCGCCGACCAGGCGCGCGCGCTCGGCAAGCGGATCCGCTACCGCGTGCAGTTGAAGAGCTTCGATGCGATCTGCCGCGTGATCGCCAGCGGCGTGGGCATCGGCATCGTGTCGCGCCATGCGGCCGAACGTGCGATGCAGACAATGGACGTGCGGCTCGTCGAGCTGTCCGATCCGTGGAGCCACCGTCGCCTGAAGCTGTGCGCGCGGTCGTTCGACGCGCTGCCGAAGTACACGCGCGAATTCGTCGCGTTCCTGTCCGGCGAAACCGCGCCGAGGTGACGCGCGTCGCTCGCGGTCGATGCCGCGATGCATGCACGATTCGCTTCGATTCTTATGGATAACGTTTTCTCTCTAAATCCGGCGCGCATATGTCGCCGGATAGTCTCTCTGCTCGCCGCGTCCGCATCGACCTCCCGCGCTTCACCTCGTCACGACCGAAAGAAATCCCCGTAATTTTTGCGGCATTCCAATCTGTCGCTCCATCTCCTCGTACCCCGCCATCCGGGTTTTTCCCGGCGCGTTCGACGTGAAAGTTCATTGACATCACGCCGCTCGATGCCTAAATTTGGAAAACGTTTTCCAATGCATCCGCGCGACGCCGGCCACGGCCCGCGCAGGGAGAACGCTTGCCCGCTCGAGTGGTGATTCAGGCCGTCCGTCTTCAGGGATCAGGGTTGCAAGGCGGCGGCCAGGCACGGGCATCGAGCGCGGCGACGGCCACCCCCGCCCGTCCCTCATCACTATTCAAGACTGGAGACACAATGCATCCGCGCAGCAGATTCGCGCTCGGCGCCGCGCTCAGCGCCCTTTCCGTCCTGTTCGTCAGTGCCTGCGGCGGCAACGACATCACCGATCCGCCGTCTTCGTCGTCCCCGCCGTCGAACTCGACGCCGACGTCGCCGCCCGCCTCCTCGCTCGCGGCGAACTCGCTGCAGGCGCTCGTCTACGGCGCGGCCGATACGCGCGTGCCGGCCGGCACGGATACGCCGATCACGATGATGGGCCAGATGCGCGCGCTGTTCGACCTGATCCGGAAGTCGCCCGACTTCACGCAGGTCGTGATGGATCTCGGCGACGGCACGCCCGTCCACGTGCTCGACACGAATACCGGCGACAAATTCCTGCCCGGCAAGCTCGCGCTCGGCCTGTCGTACATCCTGATCGACATGAAGTCGAAGAACGATCCGCAATACGCGAGCTACCTCGCGACCTACCAGAAGATCACGACCGCGATGATGGCGCAGTCGGGCGGCAACTATACGTATGCGAACACGTCGTGGGGCGAGTACTACTATCTCGTCGCGCTGAACAACCTGCAGGCGCACGGGATGCTCAACGAAGCCTTCAGCGACGCGATGCTCGCGACGCTGCAGCAGCGGCTGCGGTTCTGCGACATGTTCGGCCCCGACGCGAGCGGCAAGGTCGATACGTGCCCGGCCGCCGGCACGCCGATCGACATCGCGTCGCTCAACACCGCGCAGAACTACTATGCGGTGTCCTACGGAATCGCCGGGCTGCGCCAGAAGCTCGGCTGGAACAGCCCGACGTTCGCGTCGAAAACCGATCCGTCGGTCGCGACGATGGGCGCGCGCGACGCGCTGCTGTACACGCTCACGAACCATATCCGCAACGACTCGTCGGGCGGGTTCTCGGACGAAGCGTCGAACACGCACACGACCTACTACGACCAGGCGCGCTTCGACCGCTACAGCACGCTGCTGATCGGCGAAGTGACCGAGCGCACGTTCGAGATGGGCAACGAAGCGAATTTCACGCCGGAACTGAAGGGATATCTGCGCAAGTCCGTCGACCTGATCCTGCCGCAGCTGAACGGCGACGGCGAAGGCTTCAACTACGGCCGCTCGATCGGCCCGTACGGCGATTCCGCGTTCATGGAAGTGCTGACGGCCGCGGCCAACGCCGGCGTGCTGTCCGACCAGGAGAAGCAGGTCGCATACACGTTCATCACGAAGGCGGCGCATCGCTTCGACACGTTCTGGTACGACCCGTCGCTGCCGACGCCCTCGGTGAACATGTGGGTCAAGGGTCGCGGCACGGACGCATATCGCGGCAAGCCGCGCGTGATGGGCGAGAACTTCAGCCTGCTGCACCAGTACCTGTACGTGAACGCGTGGTGGAACAAGCTCGGCTTCGGCGGCAAGGCACCGATGGCCGACGCCGACTACAACGCATGGCTCGACGCGCGCCCGCGCTACACGCTCACCTGGTACAACCGGCCGAACGACCCCGCGCATCCGTACAGCGCGGCGCTGGTGACCGTGCGCGACGGCCGGCGCGTGATCAACCTGAACCTCAGCCAGGCGCCCGACTACAACTCGTTCACGCCGTACTACCCGGTGCCGTCCTCCGACAAGCTGACCTACGGCACGACCGATCTCGGCTACGCGTTGCTGATTCCGCAGGTGTCGTACAACGGCAAGACCTACATTCCCGTCACGTACTACAGGAACCTGAATGTCCAGCAAGGCAACGGGCAGGTGATCGTGTCGTTCGATACCGCGAAGTTCCGGCTCGCATCGAAGAACGCGGCGTACACGACGGATCTCGACCTCCAGGTGCATACGGTGCTGACGTTCGCGCACGGCTCGGTGGCGCGCAGCGACACGCTGAGCACCGGTACGCTCACCGGCAACCTGTCGGTCGAAACGGACTTCACGTCGTTCGCGGATTTCGCCTCGACCCAGGCCAACGGCGACGGCGTGTCGGTCACGTACGCGAACAGCCCCGCGACCGGCTACGCGGCGACCGGGTTCGACAACTGCGCGCTGTCCGCCTTCGATACGGTGAACGGCACGACGAATCCGCTGTCGACGACGCCGATCGGCCAGTTGCATTCGAACTTCGCGTGCACGACGAAGCCGTTCGCACTCGGCGCGGGCGCGACCCGTACGTTCGGGTGGACGCTGAAGTACGCCGATCCGGCCTGAGCGGGGTGGCCCGCGCCCGGTGAATGCGCCCGAAGCCGGTTTCGACGACCGGCTTCGGGATCGTCACAGACAGCGGGCATCACGCTCGCCGGCGATGCCCGCTCACCGCCACCCCGAAGCCGCCATGTACGCGCCGAGCGCGATCAGCCCGACGAAGAAGCAGCGCTTGAACGCCTTCTCGCTCATCACGCGCCGCGCATACTGCCCGCCGGCCATACCCGCCAGCGCCGGCACGAGCGCGAGCGCCGACACGCCGAGATCGACCGTCTCCAGCGCACCCGTCACGCGCAACTGCAGGCCGAGCACGATCGTCGAGGCGGTAAACGACAGCCCGAGCGCCTGGATCAGGTCGTCCTTCGACAGCCGCAGCGCCTGCAGGTACGGCACGGCCGGCACGACGAACACGCCGGTCGCGGCCGTCACGACACCCGTCAGGTAGCCGACCACGGCCGACAGCCATTTTTCGTGGCGCCCCGGCGCGGGCAGCCGCGCGGCGGCGAGCCCCCACACCCCGTAGAGGATCAGCACCACGCCAAGCGCCGCATGCGTCCAGGTGCTGCCGGCCGCGAGCGCGGGCAGCCCGCCCGTCAGCGTGCCGATCGTCAGACCGGCGAGCAACGGCCACAGCCGGCGCAGCAGCGGCCCGAACGACGGGCCGAGCCACAACTGCCACACGTTGGTGATGAACGACGGCACAAGCAGCAGGCTCGCGGCGGCCGACGGCGGCATCGCGAGCGTCAGCAAGCCCATCGCGATGGTCGGCAGGCCGAGCCCGATCATTCCCTTGACCGCGCCGGCCAGCAGGAAAACCACCGCGACGATCGTCAGCGTATCAATGTGCATGAAAGGCATTCCGTCCGGATGAGTACGGCGCCGATCGTGAACCCCGATCGCGCCGCCCGCCATCTGGCTTTGCCTGAGGCTGGCTCGGGCCTGCCGCGCGGAACCGGCGCGGCCGGCGCGCGCGCACATTCGCACACCGCGCCGCCGCCGTCCGGCGCACGCCTGCCTTCGTTCAACGCAGGTCGCGTGCGCCGGCTACCGGCCCGGTCGATCAGTCCCCCTGAAATGTCCCCCGTCCCTGCTCGCTGTCGAGGTGAGCCATCTGTGCGGCCGGATAACGCTCACCGGCAGCCGCCCCGGCGGGAACCGCCGCTTCGATGCGCATGATGTCATCGACCGTTAGTTGCATCTCAGCCGCCTGCAGCGCGTCCTGAAGCTGCGTGCGCTTGCGCGCGCCGATCAGCGGCACGATATCGCCGCCGCGCGACAGCACCCACGCGATCGCGACCTGCGCGGGATTGCTGCCCTTCTCGTCGGCGATGGCGCGCAGCGCGTCGACGAGCGCGAGGTTGTGCGCGAGGTTCTCGCCCTGGAAGCGCGGGCTCGCCGCGCGGAAATCGCGCTCGCCCTGCCGCGCCGTGCTCCAGCGCCCGCCGAGCAGCCCGCGCGACAGCACGCCGTAGGCCGTCACGCCGATCCCGAGTTCGCGGCACGCGGGCAGGATCCCGGCCTCGATACCGCGCGACAGCAGCGAATATTCGATCTGCAGGTCGGAGATCGGCGCGACGGCCGCCGCGCGGCGGATCGTGTCGACGCCGGCTTCCGACAGGCCGACATGGCGCACGTACCCGGCCTTCACGAGATCGGCGATCGCGCCGATCGTCTCCTCGATCGGCACCGCCGGATCGACGCGCGCCGGCCGGTAGATGTCGATGTAGTCGGTGCCGAGCCGTTTCAGCGAGTACGCGACGAAGTTGCGGATCGCCGCCGGCCGCGCGTCGTAGCCCGCAAACCCGCCGGCCGGATCGCGCAGCGCGCCGAATTTCACGCTGATCAGCACCTGGTCGCGTGCCCGGCCGCGCAGCGCATCGCGGATCAGCATCTCGTTGTCGCCCATTCCGTAGAAATCGCCGGTGTCGAGCATCGTGATGCCGTGGTCGAGCGCCGCGTGCAGCGTCGCGATGCTCTCGGCGCGATCGGCCGGCCCGTAGAAGTCCGACATCCCCATGCAGCCCAGCGCGAGCGCCGATACCCGCGGGCCCGACCGGCCCAGTTCACGCATCTCCATGTCCGTTTCCTCGAGTGATGAATCAACAGGCCGGATTCTGGGCGCATCGCGACGCACGATAAATGCGAAACACTCCACCAAACCATTCGACGCTGATTAACAATGGAGCCTGTCCATCCGCCCACACCCCCGCCCCGCATGGATCATCTGCATGCAATGCGCATCTTTGCGCGCGTCGCCCATCTCGGCAGCTTCACGAAAGCGGCCGAGCAGTTGCAACTGCCGCGCCCGACGGTCAGCAACGCCGTCCAGTATCTGGAAAAGCACCTGAAGGTCCGCTTGCTGCAGCGCACGACGCGGCGCGTCGCGCTGACGGCCGAGGGAGCGGCCTACTACGAGCGCTGCATGCGGTTGCTGGCCGATCTCGACGATGCGGAAACGCTGTTCGAGGACGCCGGCGCGACGCCGCGCGGCGCGATCCGCGTCGACCTGCCCGAGCGCTTCGCGGTGAACCAGATGATTCCGGCGCTACCGGACTTCCACGCACGCTACCCCGACCTGCGCGTCGTGATCGGCACGACCGACCGCTTCGTCGACCTCGTCGCCGACGGCATCGACTGCGCGGTGCGGGTCGGCACGATGTCCGACACGTCGCTCGTCGCACGGCGCATCGGCGAGCTGGCGCAGATCAACTGCGCGGCGCCCGCGTATCTGGCGCGCCACGGCACGCCGCGCTCGCCGGACGAGCTGCCGGACCACGTCGCGGTCGGCTATTTCTCGAGCCGAACGGGCCGTGAGCTGGACTGGGAATATGCGGACATGGATACGGGCGAACTGCATGCGGTCAAGATGCGCAGCGTCGTGTCGGTCAACAGCTCGCAGGCGTATCTCGCGTGCTGCCTTGCGGGCCTCGGGCTGATCCAGGCGCCGCGCGAAGGGCTCGGGCCGCTGCTGGCGGACGGCTCGCTGGTCGAGGTGCTGCCGGAATGGAATGCCGAGCCGCTGCCCGTGTCGGTGGTGTTTCCGACCGGGCGGCATCTCGCGCCGCGCGTGCGGATCTTCGTCGACTGGCTCGCGGAGACGCTCGGCGCCGCGCCCTGGGTGACGTGACGGCAGCCGGGGCCGGTGTACCCGGCCCTGGCGCCGCCCGTTCAGAACTTGTGGCGGATCGCGGCGCGCACCGCGAACTGGTTCGACGACGCCGACGGGCCGTCCGTCCCGACCACGTAGCCGCCGTCGGCCGCGGTGCCGGTCTTGTCGCCGGCAACCTTCTGCCATGCGCCCTGCAGGTAGACGTCGGTGCGCTTCGACAGGCTGTAGTCGGCCATCAGGCCGACCGTGTGGTACTTCGGCTTGAACGATCCGGCCGCAGCATCGAACTTGCCGTCCGTGTACACGTACTGCGCGCCGAGATAGAAATCCGGCGTGAGCTGGTACTTGCCGTTGATCTCGAAGTTCTGGAACTTCGTCGCGGTCAGCCCGAGGCCGGCGAACGTCGAAGCCGGCAGGTAGACCGTCGATACCGGATTCTTCACGTCCGTCTTCGTGTAGACGAAACCGACCGTGGCCGGGCCGAACGTGTAGTTGACGCCGCCGCCGAAGATCCGCAGGCGGTCGGCGACGAAGTTCGCGTCATCCGCGGTGATCGCGCCCGCGCTGCCGACGCCCGGATTGTTCGCCTGCAGGTACGCAGCCGCGACCTGCAGCCCGGCCAGCGAATACTGCGCACCGAGGCTGTACTGCCGGTTGTTCGAGAAGCCGGTGCTGTTGCTGAAGCTGTACGTGCCGCCGAACGTCAGGCCGTTCCAGTCGGCGCTCGCATACTTGACCGTGTTGTTGACGCGGAACGAGTTGTCCGTGTTGTCGTTGTCGAACGGGTGCGAGAACAGCGTGCCGCCCCAGTTGCCGTTGGCCGTGAGCGGCGCCAGATAATCGACGACCGAGTCGTACTGGCGGCCGAAGGTCAGCGTGCCGAAGCGCGACTCGGAGAGCCCGACGAACGCCTGGCGGCCGAACATGCGGCCGCCCTGCCCGAGCCGGCCGTTGTTGACGTCAAAACCGTTTTCCAGCGTGAAGATCGCCTTCAGCCCGCCGCCGAGATCCTCGCTGCCCTTCAGGCCCCAGCGGCTGCCCTGCGCATAGCCGCTCGCGAGCTGGTAATTCGACTTTCCGACCCCATTCACATTCACGTTGTTCGTGTAGTTGAAGCCTTCGTCGATCACACCGTACAGCGTCACGCTGTTCTGGGCGAAGACCGGCGCGGCGAAAGCAGCCAGCGCGGCGGTAAAAATGACGTGCTTCTTCATGACGAATCTCCGGAGCCGGGGCCGGGCGTGTCGCGCGCCCGGCGAATGTTCGATCTGTTTTAGGTGTGGCCCGCAGGGCGGACGACGCGGTGTGCGGCCGCGTGAGGACAAAATGGTGTCACGTCGCAAACCGTCCGTCCACCGGGGCATGTGAACCCTGCGCAAAACGTTGCGCTCGTCCAACTGCCCCGTCGCGCGGACGGCCTGACCCGGCTTATCGGCAGCGGCGGGACGCGCCGCCATCCGCGTAAACCCGAGCCCTGGCGCATCGGTGGCACAATGCGCATCCGTTCGTCATTTCTTCACGAATTCATGCTTCACCCCGATTCATGCGCGGCGTGTGCCGGCCGCGCACGCGGCCCGCGCCGGAAGGCGGCCCGATGACCGCGCCGGCCCGGGCCGGCCGCTACGCCGAGCTCGATTTCTTTCGCGGCCTCGTGCTGCTCGTCATCGTCGTCGACCACATCGGCGGCAGCATCCTGTCGCGCGTGACGCTGCACGCGTACGCGCTGTGCGACGCAGCCGAGGTGTTCGTGTTCCTCGGCGGCTTCGCGACCGCGATCGCGTACAACTCGCTCGCCGAGCGGCACGACGAAGCCGCCGCGCGCCAGCGCTTCATCCGGCGCGCGTTCGAGATCTACCGCGCGTTCCTCGTGACGGCCGGCCTGATGCTGCTGATCACGGCCGTGCTGAACGCGTTCGCGATCGACGGCCCGAACATGCCGACCAACGACCTCGACGGCCTGCTCCACAAGCCGCTCGCCGCGCTGCGCGACATCCTGCTGTTCCGCCGCCAGCCGTACCTCGCGTCGGTGCTGCCGATGTATGCGTTCTTCGCGCTGCTCGTCCCGCTCACGCTGCCGCTCGCACGCACGCAGCCGTGGCTGCTGCTCGCGTTCAGCGGCTCGCTGTGGTTCGCGGCGCCGCATGTCGCGCGCTTCCTGCCGACCGTCGAAGGCGCGCCGTGGGACTTCAACCCGTTCGCGTGGCAGTTCCTGTTCGTGCTCGGCGTGATCGCGCGCTGCCAGCCCGTCTACCAGACGCTCGCGCCCAAGCCGCAGGGCTGGCTGCTGACGGCCGTGTCGCTCGCGATCGTCGCGGCCGGCGCGTATTACCGGCTGCGCATCGAACCGTTCCCGACCGATCCGTCGATCAAGCAGAACCTCGGCGCGCTGCGGCTCGCGAACTTCCTCGCGATCGCGTGGCTCGCGGCCAAGCTCGTCCACCTCGGCTGGATGAAGAAGGTCGCGCACGCGATGCCGTGGATCGGCACGATCGGCCGGCAGGGGCTGCTGTGCTTCGTCGCGGGCACCGGCATCTCGCTCGCGGTCGATTCGCTGCTTTACCAGGCGACCGAGGGCTATCTCGACGTGAAACTCGGGCTGACCGCCGACGTCGTCGCAATCGGCCTGCTGTATCTCGTCGCCAAACTCTACGGGCCGCTCGTCGCGCGGCTGCCGTTCCGATCGCGGCGATGACGCGCCGCGCCGTCATGCGCCGCTGCTACGATAGCCGGCGCCTCTCCTGAAACGATTCGACATGCGCCGACTCGCCCTTCCGTTCGCCCTCGCCCTGATCGCCGGCTCCATCGCCACCGCCCGCGCCACGCCGCCCGCGCCCGCGGTATCGCCCGCGCCGCCGCCGGCCGTCCAGACCGCGACGACCCCGTCGGCCGCCCAGGAGCCCGCGCTCAATCCGGGCAGCAGCGTCGTGCTGCGCACGTTCCGGTCGGCGTCGCTGAAGCGCGACTGGTCGTACACGGTCTACCTGCCGCCCGGCTACAACCCGGAAGGCGCGCGCTACCCGGTGATGTACCTGCTGCACGGCAATGCCGGCAACGCGAACGACTGGGTCACGCAGGGCCGGCTGCAGGCCACCGCCGACACGCTGATCGAGCGCCGCGAGATTCCGCCCGTCGTGATCGTGATGCCGCAGGGCGGCACCGACTGGTACGTCGACCGCAAGGAGAAGATGCAGAGCGCGTTCCTCAACGACCTGCTGCCCGAAGTCGAAGCGCACTTCGCGGTGTCGAACCAGCGCGCGGGCCGTGCGATAGGCGGCGTGTCGATGGGCGGGTTCGGCGCGCTGCGCTTCTCGCTGCTCGAACCGGGGCTGTTCTGCGGCGCGATGCTGCTGAGCCCCGCGATCTACGCGAACGAGCCGCCGCTCAATTCCGCCGCGCGCTACGTCGGCGTGTTCGGCGACCGGCAGTTCGACCCGCGCGTGTGGCACGAACTCAACTACCCGGCGCTGATGCGCGGCTATTTCGCGCGCAGCTGGCGAATCCCGATGTTCATCGCGGCCGGCGACGACGACCTGACCATCCAGGCCGAATCGAGCGTGCTGTACACGCACCTGCGCCGCGCGCAGAACCCGGCCGAACTGCGCATCGTCGACGGCGGGCATACGTGGGACGTATGGCGCGGGCTGCTCGCGCCGGGACTGAAGTACGCGCTCGAGTGCGTGAAGTGACGGCGGGCGGGCGCTACCCCGTACGTTTTCACCCGGCGCGACGGTGACCGGCCGGCCGCAGGCCGTCGCCCCGTCCCATGCGCCGCGCACGCCCTCCCGGCGCGCCCGGGCCTGACGGCGGGCTCAAAGCCACGTGCCGCCCTGGCGCTCGTCCGGCTCCCCGGCGAGCGCATCGAAATCGTGAATCCAGTCCAGGTGATGCAGCACGCTGTCGCGCTCGGCCAGACGCGCATTGCGCGCCTGCGCGGCCGGCCCGTCGGGCAGGTGCAGCACATCGGCCACGGAAATCGACGCGTACTGCACCTTGCGCGTGCGGCCGCGACGCAGCCGCTCGTACGCTTCCTGCGCCTCTCGCCAGTTGCCCGGCCCGGCCTTCGCCAGTTGCGCCGCCAGCACCACCGCATCCTCGATCGACTGGTTCGCGCCCTGCCCGTGGTGCGGCACCAGCGCATGCGCGGCGTCGCCGATCAGCGTCACGCGCCCGCGGCTCCAGCGGCCGAGCGGCGGCCGATGGAACAACCCCCAGCGCTGGCTGATCGGCACCGCGGTGATCATCTGCACCACCGCCGGATGCCAGTCCCTGAATACACGCAATTGCTCGCCCTCTTCCGACGGCATCACCCAGTCGCGCGACGGCCACGGTGACGGATGACGCTCGACCAGCAGGAAATTCTGGTCGCCGCCATCGCCGATCGGATAGTTCAGCAGGTGCCCGTGCGGCCCGATCCAGTATTGCAGCGTTTCGGGATCGGGCAGCAGGCTCAGCCGCGCGGCCGGCACCACGCCGCGAAAACCCGAACAGCCCGAATACAGCGCATCGTCGTAGCCGAGCATCCAGCGCCGCGTGATCGAGCGCGCGCCGTCCGCGCCGATCACGAGATCGGCGTCGATGCGCACACCGTTGTCGAACGCCAGCGTGACGCGATCGGCGTGCTGCACGAGATCGGTCAACCGGTGGCCGAGATGGATGCTGTCGAGGCCGACCGCCTTCGACAGCAGGGCCTGCAGATCCGCGCGATGCACGCCCCAGTACGCGCCGCCGAATTGCCGGCGATAGTCGGGCTCGCCGCGATGATGGCCGATCACCGCACCGCTGCGGCCGTCGCGGTAGACGAGCCCCGGGATGTCCGCGCACACCGCGTCGAAGGCCGCACGCAGGCCCATGCGTTCGTAGAAGCGCGTCGCATTGGCCGACAGCGCGACGGCCGCGCCGACTTCGCGCAGCACCTCCGTCTGTTCGTAGATCTGCGCATCGATGCCGTGCTCGCGCAGCGCGAGCGCGAGCGTCAGCCCGCCGATCCCGGCGCCGACGATCGCAATCTTCAGGTTCGTCTGCATGATGAAGGTGTCTCCGATATTCCGATGTGGGGTGTGCGACGTGCGCAGCGGCCATGCCGATTGCATGGGCCGTATCGGTATTCTCGGGAGCCGACTTTCATTCCACAATAAAATGAAATGAATCTGCATCATCACCGGATGCAATGAACCGGGCGAGGCAAAACCCATGGAACTGAGCGATATCGACCTCAACCTGCTGCTGCTTTTCCAGCGGCTGATGCAGGAACGGCGCGTGTCGAGCGTCGCCGAGCAGATGAACATGAGCCAGCCGGGCGTGAGCAACGCGCTCGCGAAGCTGCGCCGCCGGCTCGGCGATCCGCTGTTCGTGCGCGGGCCGGGCGGCGTGGTGCCGACGCCGTTCGCGCTGCGCCTGGCGGAACCCGTGTCGCACGCGCTCGCGACCCTGCACGCCGCGCTCAATCCCGAGACCGGTTTCGATCCGCTGCGCGCCACGCGCACGCTGACGATCGGCATGACCGACATCGGCGAAGTCGTGTTCCTGCCCGCGCTGCTCGAACACCTGTCGCAAGCGGCGCCGGGCATCGCGCTCAATACCGTGCGCAACACGAGCATCCACCTCGGCGACGAAATGGCCGACGGCCGCGTCGATCTCGCGATCGGCCTGCTGCCGCAGCTCAAGGGCGGCTTCTATCAGCGCCGGCTGTTCGATCAGCGTTATGTGTGCCTGTTCCGGCGGGGGCATCCGCTCGAGGACGCGCCGCTGACGGTCGACGCGTGGCGCAATGCCGAACATCTGGTCGTGGTGTCGGCCGGCACCGGTCACGGGCAGGTGGACGAATGGCTGAAGCGCCGCCGCGTGGCGCGCCAGGTGCGGCTGACGGTGCCGCATTTCATGAGCGTCGGCTACATCCTGCAGCGCACCGACCTGATCGCGACGGTGCCCGAGCATCTCGCGCAGCAGCTCGCCGCACCGTTTTCGCTGGGCTGGCGCGCACTGCCCGTCGCGCTGCCGGGGACGCCGATTCACATGCTCTGGCATGCACGGGTCAACCAGGACGAGGGGAACCGGTGGCTGCGCGACGTCGTGGTCGATCTGTTTGCGCAGACCGGCACGCGGGCACGAAAGGCCGCGCCCGGCCGGACGAAGTAGTCAGCCGAACGTGCGTTGCGATGTCGCCCGGACATGCGCACCGCGCATTTCGACTACATTGCCGGATGCGGCGATGATCCCGGTCATCGGCCGCCTCGCCCTCTTTCAACCAGCAGGAAATCAAGCCATGTCTGTCTCGAAGAAATTCGCAGCCGTCACGGGCGCCGGCTCCGGCATCGGTCGCGCAGCGGCCGTCGCGCTCGCCCACGCGGGATTCACCGTCGCGCTGCTCGGTCGCACGGAGGCCTCGTTGCGCGAAACGCAGGACGCGATCCGCACCGCCGGCGGCGACGCGCACGTGTTTCCTGCGGACGTCACCGACGAAGCATCGGTCGACCACGCGTTTGCGCAGATCGCGCAGCAGTTCGGCCGGCTCGACGTGCTGTTCAACAATGCCGGCCGCAACGCGCCCGCGGTTTCCCTCGACGAATATGAATTCGATCTGTGGAACAGCGTCGTCGCGACGAACCTGACCGGCGTCTTTCTGTGCGCGCGGGCCGCATGGCGCGTGATGAAAGCGCAAACGCCGCAGGGCGGCCGAATCATCAACAACGGCTCGATCTCGGCGCATGCGCCGCGCCCCGATACGATCGCGTACACGGCCACCAAGCATGCGGTGACCGGAATCACCAAGGCGCTGGCGCTCGACGGCCGCCGGTACAACATCGCGTGCGGCCAGATCGACATCGGCAACGCCGCGACGTCGCTGACGGAACGGATGACGCAAGGCGTCCCGCAAGCCGACGGCAGCCTCGCGCCCGAAGCGCGCATGGACGTCACGCACGTCGCGAACGCGATCGTCCAGATGGCGAACCTGCCGCTGGACACGAACATCCTGAACATGACGATCATGGCGACGGCCATGCCGTTCGTCGGGCGCGGGTAAGCGCGCGACGAGGAATCCCGATCGGACCGCATGTGTCCGGCGCGCTGCGTCGCCGGGCCGGCCCGAATCGTGCCTGTTCAGCTCGCTGCGAGATATCGCTGCGGCGATTCGCCCGTGATCCGTCGGAACATGACGATGAACGCGCTCGCGCTGCGATACCCGAGATCTTTTGCCACCTGCGCAACCGACTGGCCGAGCGCAAGGCGCGTGATCGCTTCCGCGACACGCATCTGCTGCCGCCAGGCCACGAACGTCAGCCCCGTCTCGGCATGCAGCCGGCGCGCGAGCGTACGGCCGCTCGCGCCGAATTGCTCGCCCCAGAAGTCCAGCGTGAGATCGCTCGCGGGGTCGTTCATCATGTGCTCGCACAGCTTGAGCAGGCGCTCGTCGCGCGGCAAGGGCACACCCGGCTCGGCGAGGCTCGGCGTTTCCGCGAGCACTTTCATCAGCAACGACGCGGCGAGCCCGGCACGGCTCGTGGCCGTATAGGTATCCGCCCCGTCGACCACCGTGAGCGCGAGTTCCCGCAGCAACGCCGACACGGCGATGACCGCCGGCTCCTCCCAAGGCCACGGAAACACTTCGGGTTCCACATAGACGCTGCATAGCGCGGTGTCACCCACCGCGTGCAGTTCGTGATCGACGTCCGACGGCAGCCACACCGCCCGCGACGGCGGGAGCGTCCATGTGCGGGCCGGCGTGAGCACGCGGACGACGCCCTTCGCTGCAAAGACCAGCTGGCCATGGCGATGCTGATGCCAAGCCACGCGTTCGCCTTGACGGTAGTTCACGAGAGTCGCGGCCACCTGGCGCGGCAGCGGCACTCGCGCCAGCGGATAGCGCTTGAGCAGGAAGGCCTTCATCGGAGACGTTCGAAAGGAAGTGCGCCATGATATTTCAAATTCACCAAATTCTGTCAAAAAATCGATATCGCCTGTCTACCTTTCGGCTGCGGGAGGCATTAATCTCCTTACCCATCAATGGTTACGGCCAAATCCCGCTCGCCACGTTTAATACGTCTCATTCTTATTTATGAGACACAACACGTGCAACCAGCACGTCCGCACGACCTTCGACGACTTATGCCTCTCATTGCCTCATTGCTCCGCTACTCACGCTGGTTGCTGCCGGTCGCGCTATTCGCGAGTCTCGCGAGCGGCTTCGCGAATGCGGCGCTCGTGGCACTCATCAATCAGGCGTTGCAAGCGTCGGGCGCACAGCTGATGCACCTGGGCATGCGCTTCGTACTGCTCGCCGCGCTGGTGCTCGTGACGCGCATCGGCTCGCAGGCGCTATTCATGTATCTCGGTCAGCGCGTCAAGGCTCAACTGCGCATGCAGACGATCGGGCGCATTACCGCCGCGTCGTTCCGCGATCTGGAGCGGTGCGGCGCGGCCCGCGCGGTGGGCGCGCTGACCCAGGATCTCGACAGCATCGTCGTGTTCTTCGTGAGCCTGCCCTCCATTGCGATGCAGGGCGCCGTGATCGTCGGCTGTCTCACGTACCTCGGCATGCTCTCGCTGCCGATCCTTGCGGTCGCGCTGGGCGTGCTCGGGGCCGGCACGCTCGGCACGCAGCTGGTGAGCGCCCGTGCGCTGCGTCATCTGCGCGCCTCGCGCGACCGCGAGGACACGCTGCTGAACCAGTTTCGTGCGTTGTTCGACGGCGCCAAGGAACTCAAGCTGCATCGCGCCCGCGCGGACGCGTTCGTCGGCAGCGAGCTCGCACCGCACGTGGAAGCGGTGCGCGTGCAGCGCACGCGCGGCTATGTGCTGCACGCGCTCGCGGCAAGCTGGGGCAATTTGCTGCTGTTCGGTTTCGTCGGCCTGACGACTTTCGTGCTCGCGCATCTGTTCGGCGCCGACGCACACGTCATGTCGGGTTACGCGCTCGTGTTCCTCTATCTGATCATGCCCGTCGAAGGGCTGCTCGCGGCGCTACCGTCGCTCAACTCGGCACGCGTTGCGTTCGAGCGCATCGGCGCGCTCGAAGCGGCGCTGCCTGCCGAACCAGGCAATCACGCCGATTCCGCCCCAGCCCCGGCCGAAGGATTCTCGCGCATCGCGTTCGAAGGTGTCGAACATCGTTATGTGCGCGAAAGCGACGACGGCCTGTTCACGCTCGGGCCCATCGATCTGACGTTCGACGCCGGAGAGCTCGTGTATCTCGTCGGTGGCAACGGCAGCGGCAAGACCACGCTCGCGAAGCTGCTCGTCGGCCTTTACGCGCCCGAGCGCGGCCGTCTGCTCGTCGATGGCGTCGCCGTGGACGACACGACGCGTGCCGCGTATCGACAGCGTTTCTCGGTGGTCTTCAGCGATTTTCATCTGTTCGATTCGCTGCTCGGCCTGACCGGCGAACGCGAAGGGATGGCGCGTACGTTGCTCGTCGCGCTGCAACTCGACCACAAGGTGCGCATCGAGCGCGGCACGTTCTCCACGCTCGCCCTTTCGCAAGGTCAGCGCAAACGCCTCGCGCTGCTGGTCGCATTCCTGGAGGATCGACCGTTCTATGTCTTCGACGAATGGGCTGCCGATCAGGATCCGGCCTTCAAGGACGTGTTCTATCGCACGCTGTTGCCCGCGCTGAAGGCGAACGGCAAAACCGTGCTGGTCATCACGCACGACGATCGCTACTTCGATCTCGCCGACCGGCTCATCAAACTCGAGAACGGGCGCATCGCCGCGATTACCGCGGACACGGCCGGCGCGGACAATGCTCGGCGTACGGGCGGCAACGACATGGCGAGCGCGGCATGAGCCATATCGTGCGCGACGAAGCAGCCCGCTCCGCATGCGGCGACACCGGCAATGCCGCGACGTTCTCGCTCGAACGCGTGTCGTACGTCGCCAGCGGCCGTCCCCTGCTGCAATCGATCACTCTCGCGATCGAACCCGCATGCGTGACCGGGCTGGTCGGGCACAACGGTTCGGGCAAATCCACGCTCGTCAAATTGCTCGCTCGTCAGCTCGCCCCCACTGCCGGCACGATTCGCTACGCGGGCAAGCCGCTCGCCGACTGGGGCGCACGCCAGTTCGCGCGCCAGGTCGCGTATCTACCGCAGCAGACGCCGCCCACCGACGGCATGACCGTGCACGAACTGGTCGCCCTCGGGCGTTATCCGTGGCATGGCGCGCTCGGACGCTTCGGGGACGAAGACGCCGAGCACGTCGAGCGCGCGATGCGTGCAGCCGATGTGCTCCGTCACGCCGATCGCCCCGTCGACGTACTGTCGGGCGGCGAGCGTCAGCGTGCATGGCTGGCGATGCTGGTCGCACAGGACTGCCGCTGCATGCTGCTCGACGAACCGACGTCGGCGCTCGACCTCAACCATCAGCTCTCCGTGCTCGAACTCGTGCGCACGCTCTGCGCGACGAGGGCGATGAGCGCCGTCGTCGTTCTGCACGACGTGAACATGGCCGCGCGGTTCTGCGACCGCATCGTTGCGCTGCGCGAGGGCCGTCTGCTGATGCGCGAGCGCGCCGCCGACATCATGGACCCGGTCCACCTCGAATCGATCTACGGCGTGCCGATGCGCGTGAGCGCCGATCCGGTCAGCGGGCGGCGTCTGGGGTTTCCGGCATGAACCTGCTCGTTGCGAATCCGCGCCGCCGGCAACTGCTCGTCGCGCTCACCGTGCTCGCCGGCTCCGGCACACGGTTCTCCGCGCCATGCGTCGCTGCCGCGGTCACACGGTTCCCGCACCGCATCGTGGTGCTCAACTGGGAACTGACGGAAACGCTGCTCGCGCTCGGGCGCGCGCCCGTCGGCATTCCGTTGCCCGACTGGTATGCGAGCGGCATCGTGACGCCGCCGTTGCCGCCCGGCGTCGCCGATGTCGGCTTGCTTTATCAGCCGAATTTCGAGGTGCTGCTCGCGCTCGCGCCGGATCTCATCATCGTCACGCCGGCGCATGCGGCGTTGATGACGCCGCTACGACGCATCGCGCCGACGCTCACGCTGGGCACATACATGAGCGCTGCACGGCCTCTCGAAGTGCTCTGCGACGAAACAGCCGCGATGGGGCGCGCAATCGGGGCGCCGCTATGCGCCACCGAGCTGATCGCCGCCGCGCAACAGGAATTCGCGTCGGTGGCCACCCGGATCGCGAGCACCGGGGCTCACCCGGCGCGAGCCGTGATCGTCACCGAAGCACTCGACGAGCGACATTTTCGCGTCTATGGCGCGGGTAGCCTGTTCGACGACGTGCTCGCGCGCATCGGTGTCGACAATGCGGCCCATCCTCGCGACGCGGCGAGCCGCGCGGCCTCCACGCCATGGCGCACCTCCGTAACCGGCTCGGCCACCGTCGCGCTGGAACGCCTGTTCGATGTCCCGCACGCGGACATTCTGCTGATCGGGCCGCTGCGCGCCGCCGTGCGTGCCGCGCTGAACCAGAGCCCGTTGTGGCGTGCGTTGCCTGCCGTGCGCGAGAAACGCGTCGCGGTACTGCCGGTGATCGCGGCCTTCGGCGGACTCGTGTCGATGCGCCGCTTCGCCGCGGCCGTCTCGATCGCCCTCGCCACACTTGAGCACGGCGGAGGCAGCCTTGCGTAACCTCGTGCTGGCCGGACGCGTCGCGCGGACAAGCGATCGGCGCCTGGCGCTGGTCGGCGCCATGGCCGTACTCGCCGCATGCCTCACCGCCACGGACGTGCATCGCGCACTGGCGGGCGCATCCTTTTGGCGCGCGCTCGCGGCCACCGCCGACACGCAGGACGTGGGGGCCTTGCTCGTCCACTACAGCCTGCTGCCGCGCGTCGCGATGACACTGCTGTGCGGCGCCGCACTCGGGCTCGCGGGCGCGCTGATGCAACAGGTGCTGCGCAATCCGCTCGCTGAACCCATGACGCTCGGGGTGTTCCCGGGCGCGTATCTCACGCTGTCTGTCGCGACGATCTGGATGCCCGGCTGGTTGGCCATGGGTCGAAGCACGCTGGCGCTCGCGGGCGGCGCGGCCGCGATGCTCGTCGTGTTCGCGCTGGCATGGGCGCAACGTATGTCGCCGCTCGGCGTGATCCTCGGCGGCATGGTGGTGAACCTGTACTGCGGCGCAATCAGTCTCGCGATCTCGGTGGTGCATTTCGACAGGCTTGCGGGCTTGCAGATCTGGGGCGGCGGCGCGCTCGACCAGAACGGCTGGCAACCGACGCTGCATCTGGGCATGCAGCTCGCCGCCTGCGCGGGCGGCGCCGCCCTGCTCTATCGTCCGCTGAGTCTGTTCGACGCAGGCGACACGACGGCGCGCCATCTCGGTGTCGCGGTCGGATGGGTGCGCGGCGCCGCGTTGTTCGTCGCGGTCGCGCTCACGGCGTTCGTGGTCGCCGAAGTGGGCGTCATCGGCTTCATCGGCCTGGCCGCACCGTTGCTGGCCCGCCTGGCCGGCGCGCGGCAATTGCGCGCGCGGCTCGTGTGGTCACCGCTCACCGGCGCGGCGCTGCTGTGGCTCACCGATGAAATCGTGCGCACGGCCGCGCGGGCCGACCTGTTTTCCGCACACGTGATCGCGACCGGAAGCGCGACCGCGATCGTGGGCGTGCCGCTGCTCGTCGGGTTGCTGCCGCGTTTGCGCTCGCGACCCGATGCGCATGCTGCAGCGGGCCCCCGGCATGATCGCCGCGCGCCTCGTGCGATGGCGCTGGTATGGGCCATGCTGCTGCCGCTCGCATGCCTGCTGTCGCTGGCGGTCTCTCGCGGCCCCACCGGCGCGAGCGTCGCCACGCTCACGCAAATCGAGAGCCTGCTGTTCTGGCGCGTACCCCACCTCGTCGCGGCGCTAGCGGCGGGCGCTCTGCTGGCAGTCGCGGGAACACTGCTGCAACGCATGAGCGCGAATCCGATGGCGAGTCCCGACGTGCTCGGTGTGGGTTCCGGCGGCATGTTCGGCATGGTCGCCGTGCTGTTTCTCGGTCACCGCCTCGTTCCCGCCGCGCTGGTGGCTGGCTGCGTGGCCGGCACGTTCGCGACGTTGGTGCTGCTCGTCTGGTTCGGACGGCGCGCGCGATTCGCGCCCGAGCGCCTGCTGCTCGTCGGGCTGTCGATCAGTGCGCTGTTCAGCGCGGTAGTCGGCGCGCTGATGTCAAGCGGCGATCCGCGCGCGGGCGTGCTCGTCGATCTGCTGATCGGATCCACCTACTACGTCGCGCCCAACATCGCATGGAGCGTCGCGGCACTGGCGCTCCTCACGCTCGCCGTTGCACCGCTGACCGGACGCTGGCTCGCCGCTCTTGCGCTCGGCACGGACGTCGCGGCGAGCGTCGGCGTGCCCGTGGGTCGCGCGCGCTTCGCATTGCTGCTGCTGGCGGCCATGTCAACGGCGGCGGCCACCGTGATTGTCGGACCGTTGTCGTTCGTCGGGTTGATCGCGCCGCATATCGCACGGTTTTCCGGTGCGCGCCGCCCCGTGCCGCAGCTTTATCTGGCCGCAACCCTCGGCGCGCTGCTGATGGTGACGGCGGACTGGCTCGGGCGGCAGATCGTTTTTCCGCAGGAAATCGCGACCGGCCTCGTCGCCACGCTGCTCGGCGGACCGTGGCTCGTCGCGCTCGTGATGTTGCGCGGGTTGCGGCGGTAATTGCGTCACGGGTCGCGGGATCGACCACGATGTCGGTCCGGCGATTGTTCGGTAGTGCATGGATTCAAGACAGACGAGGCCGTCAGATGCCCGTCGATAAAGATCGTCCCCCCCATTTTTCAACCCGCCGCTGGCGGGAGGAAGCAGTTCGACATTTTTCAACATCGGGATGATCAACCATGACAACGAGAATAGACCACCCGCGCGCGCGGCGCGTGACGACGGGACGACGCAGCGGTGCCCCGCTCGCCTTTTCGGCGCTGTGCCTCGCCTCCTCGTGGGCGAACGCGCAAGGCTCGTCCGCCCCGGTCGGCGGCATGCTGCCCGCCTTGACGGTGGTGGGCACAAAGGACGCCGATGCGACAACCGAAGGCAGCGGCAACTACGCTGCAAAGTGGGCCACCATCGGCGGAAAAGTCGCGCAATCGATCAAGGAGACGCCGAACTCGGTCTCGGTGCTCACGCGCGAGCGGATGGACGACCAGAACATCACGACCATCCAGCAGGCGTTGCGCTCCGTGACCGGCGTCAGTTCGATCGACTACGGCGACGGTACCGCGTACTTCCGCGCGCGCGGCTCGCAGCTCGGCATTGAATTCGATGGGGTCCCGACGCTGAGCGGCCTGCAGTATCAGTTGCAATTCGATCTGGCGATGTACGACCGCGTCGAAATCCTGCGCGGCCCGGCAGGCTCGATCGATGGCATGGGCGAGCCGGGCGGCGTCGTCAATCTCGTGCGCAAGCGCCCTCAGGATCAGTTCCATCTCGGCACGGAAACACAGGTCGATTCGTTCGGAAGCGTGCGCCAGATGATCGACGTCACCGGGCCGCTGAACAAGGACGGCACGCTGCGCGGACGCGCCGTTCTCGTGGGCAGCACCGGTATGCAATCCATCGAGCGCACGCGCAGCAAGGAGGTGATGGCCTATGGTGCGCTCGATTGGGACCTCACGCCGCGCACGACACTGTCGTTCTCGGGCGGCTATCAGGTCTCGCCGATTTCCGGCATCGATTACGGTGCGGGCGGCGTGCTGAACAGCACGCGTACCGCGCTCACCGGGCGCGTGCCGAGCGAATATACGCGGAACTTCAGTCCGAGCTGGAACTACGCGTACACCTCGTTGCAGGAGGTCAACGCCAACCTCGTGCATCGGTTCGAAAACGCGTGGCAATCTTCGACCACGCTGTTCTACCGCCACGAACTCTCCAAGGCCTACTACGCGTACTCCGGCCCCGGCGCGACCGCAAACGGCCTCGCGCGCTTCGGAGACCAGCGGCAGCGCACGAGCTATGACTGGTTCGGCGCGGACACCAATGTATCCGGCCCGGTCCGCCTCTGGGGGCAGACGCATACGCTGACCATCGGCGCGAACTACGCCGTGATGACATCGGGCGCGCAATCGGGTTACCGCGCGTTGAGCGGCCCGTACGGTGGCGCCTACAGTCTCTACGATCCCAATGCGGTACCCGCCGTGGACGTACCGTACACGTTCGGCACCAATCACCGCACCGTGCAATACGGCGTCTATGCGCAGGCGCGTATCAAGCTCGCCACGCCGCTGACGCTCGTGCTCGGCGGCCGCGAGGCGTTCCTGCAAGACCGCACGCAGTCGACGTTGCCAAGCGTCGCGGACTGGACGACCAACGCACAGGTCAATCATCGCTTCCTGCCGTCCGCCGGCTTGCTGTGGGACATCGTGCCGTCGCTGACGGCCTACGCCAACTACGCGCGGTTCCTCGATGCGCAAACGCAAGGCACGTACTCGGGGCCGGGCCTGCCGCCGCGCTCGGGAGAGCAGTACGAAGTAGGCATAAAAAGCAGCCTGCTCGATGGCCGCCTGAATGCGAACGCCGCGCTGTTCCGCATCAACGACGACAACCGCGCCGTTGCCGATCCTGCCCATCAGTTCTATTACGCATCCGCAGGCAAGGCACGTAATCAGGGTATCGAACTCGAACTCACTGGCCAGCCGACGCCAGACTGGAATCTCTATGCCGGCTACACGTATCTGAACGCACACTACGAGAACGACTCTCCCGATCTCACCGACGGCACGGATCCGAAGCATTTGTTCAAGCTGTGGACCCGATATACGCTCTCGCAAGGCCCGTTACGCGGATTCTCGATCGGGGGCGGCATGCTCGCTCAAACGCGGATTTCGCGTGGCGTCGAACAGGGCGGCTATGCGGTTTTCGACGCACAAGCGGGATATCGTTTCACCAAGCACGTGACGGCGTCCTTGCAATTGAATAACGTGTTCAATCGCAGGTACTACATTCGTCCGCCCAGCACCTATTACAGCGTATTCGGCGATGCGCGCAACGTGATGTTGACCGTACGTTCGGATTTCTAGGTGCCGCCGCGACGATCGGCCCGAGCACGACACCCAACTGCTCGGCAAGCTGCGTATACGACAGCACTTTTTCGAAGCGCTGCTGCGTAGAAATCTGTGGCAGCAGCACTTCGCGAGCGACAAGCCCCTGACTCGTGAGTGCGCCACAGACGGCGGACAACGCGATCAGCCACCCGATTCCGCTCCAGGCGACATAGCCGGCAATGCCGATCATGCAGGCGATGGCCCGACTGGTCTGGCTCGCTCGCAGCACGCGAACGGGCGGCACGCGGTCGCTCAATGCACCGCAGACCGGAAAGGCGATGAATCGCGGCAACGCTTCGATGAAAAATGCGAGCCCGGGCCACGTCGCTTTATGCGTGATCTGAAAGACGACGAGCGGTACCAGAAAGAGCAGCATCTGGTCCGCGAACCCAAGAAGGCCGGCTGATCGATGCGCATCAAACGTGTGCCCCGCGAGAATGATCAGGACGCACCCGGGTGAGCCTGCTTCACCAGACTTCAGTACGCCTTGCATCACTCATCAAGGCGCGCCCTCGCTTGTCGTTTTAGTACACGAAAAACTTGCACCTCACCACCCGCCAAGCGGATCAACCCCCGACCGTCGTCCGAACGTTCCACGACACCGGAGCGTCGGTTGCGCGCTGAAGTTACCGGCACCGAATTGCTTGAGGTCAGACCAACTCCACGGCCGAGTGTCTGAATGACGAACCATACGCAGTATCAGGCAACCGATCCCGTCCGCTCAGGCGTGAACGGAAAGTACCGGCCGGTGCCGTCGTCCGGTACAGGCCGCGCTTCTTCAGTTCCGGCACGATCAGTTCGGCGAAATCGTCGAGCGTGCCCGGGCTGATAAGCGGATTGAGCATGTAGCCGCTCGTCGTCGACTGCCGCGCATGCTCGGCGAGTTGATCGGCGACCTCGTCGGGCGAGCCGACGAGGATCAGGTCGGTGCCGCGCGTGACGCTCGCGAACTTGCGCCGCACGTCGCCGGCGGTGAGCGGCTTGCCGCTGCCGTCGGGCCTCATCACGTAGGACGTGAGCCCTTCCGTCTGCGTCGTAAGCGGTTCGTCGTCCGCGTAGCGGTCGATGTCGATGCCGGTGTCGCCCGCGTAGCTGACGAGTTGCGCGTGTTGGTGATAGTGCTGCTGCAGCAGGTGGTATTTTTCCTTCGCGTCGCTCGACGAGCGCGCCGTCACGATCCGCAGCACCGTCAGCGACTTCACGTCGTCCGCCGACCGGCCGCGTTCAGCCGCCTGCCGGCGAATCTCGTCGAGGCCCGCGCGGATCTCGTGCGGATTCGACTTCGCGACGAACACCACCTCCGCGTGCTTCGCTGCGAATTCGCGTCCGCGCCCGGACCAGCCGGCCTGGATCAGCACCGGCGAGCGCTGCGGCGACGGCGCGCAGACGTGCGGCCCCTGCACGCGATAGTGCGTGCCTTCGTGCGCGATCGGCCGCACGCGGTCGCCACGCGCATAGCGCGGCGCGTGCTTGTCGGCGACGACCGCGTCGTCCGCCCAGCTCCCTTCCCACAGCTTGTAGACGACGTCGAGAAACTCCTCGGCGCGCGCATAGCGTTCGTCGTGACCGATCATCCGGTCGAGCCCGAAGTTGCGCGCCGCGCTCGTCAGGTAGGACGTCACGATGTTCCAGCCGATCCGGCCGTTGCTCAGATGATCGAGCGTGCTGAAGCGGCGCGCGAGCGCGAACGGATGCTCGTAGGTCGTGCTCGCGGTCACGCCGAACGCGAGCCGCTCGGTCTGCGCGACAAGCGCCGGAATCAGCATCATCGGATCGTTCGCGGGCGACTCGACCGCCCACTGCAGCGCGGCATCGGCCGACCCGCCATAGACGTCGTACAGGCCGAGCACGTCCGCGAAGAACAGCATGTCGAGGTCGGCCTGTTCGGCCGTGCGCGCGAGGTTCGACCAGAACGCGAGTGTATTGGCGCGCAGCCGTTCATCGGCGGGGTGGGTCCACAGGCTTGGTGCGCCACCGCAACCGACACTGGCTTGTTCATACAGGGAAAACAGCAACGGGCGAGGATCGGACATCGTCGAAATCGGTATCAGGGAAGGAATCAGTTGGGTGCCGCCCACGCGCCCGACGACGCGCGGCGGCGGCGCCGTGCTGGCGTGCGCTCGTCTGGCGCGCGCGTAAGGTAGCGATTGACGTGCTGCTCGAAACGGCCGGCAGGAACGATCAGCAGCGCGACCAGTACGACATAGACGATCGCCGCGCCGGCCAGCGGTTCGTACACGTGCAACGTCTCGAAGCGCAGCGTATTGGCCGTTCCCATCACGTCGAACACGGTCACGGTCGACGCGAGGACGGTCGATTTCAGCAGCAGGATCGCCTCGCCGACGAGCGCGGGCAGCGCGAGCCGCCACGCGCGCGGGCCGACGATGCGGCGCAGCACCTGCGCGCGCGTCATGCCGTATGCGTGCCCGGCTTCGATCTCGCCGGCCGGCACGCCGGCGATCGCGCCGCGCAGGATCGTCGCGACATACGCGCTCTCGTTCACGCTCAATGCGACGATCGCGTACCAGAACGCGTCGCGCAGCAGCGGCGATGCCCAGCTGTCGCGCATCCATTCGCGCGGCACGATTTGCCCGAATCCGTAGTACAGCAAATAGAGCTGAACGAGCAGCGGCGTGCCACGAATCAGCATGATCCAGCCGCGCGCGGACCAGCGCAGCGGCGCATGGCGCGCACCGGCGGCGAGCGCGAGCGGCACGCCCAGCAGCACGCTGGCCACGCCCGAAAAAAGTGTCAGCGCGAGCGTCGTCGGCACTGCGGCGAGCAGCTTCGGCATCACCGTATCGAGCAGGAACGGCAGCGAGAAGATCATGCGGTTGCGCGCCTCGTGCCACGGTTCGCGTGCCGCTCGAGCACCGCGAAGATGCCGGTCGACGCGATGCTCAGCAGCAGGAAAAGCGCGGCCGTGACGAGATAGAAGAATACATAGTGACGGGTCGCGCCGGCCGCGAGCTGGCTCGCCTTCAGCAAGTCCGTGAACGAGCCGAGCACGCTGATGAACGACGCGTCCTTGGTCGCGTTCAGCCACACGTTGCCGACGCCCGGCAATGCGAGCCGCGCGGCGGCCGGCAGCCGGATGCGCGTGAACGTCTGCCATGGCGTCATCCCGTATGCATGCGCGGCTTCGATCTCCCCGATCGGCACGTTGACGAGCGCCGCGCGGAAAATGTCGGTCAGATACGCGCCCTGGATGAAACCGAGCGACAGCGCAGCAACGAGGAACGGCGGGAACGCGAAGCCGTCGGGCACCAGGCCGCCGCGGTGCAGCGCGACCTCGACGGCAGGCGCGAGCGCATAGAACGCGAGCAGCAGGCACAACAGCTCGGGCAGCGCACGCACCAGCGTCGTGTAGAGCCGCGCGAGCCATGCGAGCGGCGCGTGGCGCGACAGCTTGCCGAGCGCGCCGGCGATGCCGAGCAGCACGCCGGTGCAGAACGACGATGCCGCGACGCCGAACGTCAGCGCGAACGCGCCCGCGAACACACGGCCATATCCACCGTCGTCGAATGCAAGCAGCGCGAGCAGCGAGTCGTCCGCGGCCATCGGGTCAGCGGCCCTTCTCGATCGTGCCCTTCAGGTTCGGATAGCGGGCGGTGATCGCATCCCACGTACCGTCCTGCTGCAGCTGAGCGATCGCGGTCGACAGCTTGCCGCGCAGCGCATCGCCTTGGCGCACGCCCGCGCCGATGCCGAGGCCCAGCACCGGATTGTCCGCGCACGTCGCCTTGACCTCGAAGTCCTTGCCGTCGCGCGACGCGAGGAAGGCCGTGAACAGACCCTTGCCTTCCTGCACGTAGTCGACCCGGCCGGACACCAGATCCGCGAGCGCGTTGTCGAACTTGTCGAACGCCTTGATCTGCGCATCCGGCTTGAAGCGGGAATCGAGGAACGCCGAGAAGTTCGTGCCGGCCTCGACGCCGATCACGCGACCCTTGAAGCTCGCGGGCACCGCGCAGTCGACGCGGCGCCGATCGCTTTTCGCGCCGACGAACACCGTCGGCGATTCGTAATACGCGCGACTGAAATCGATTGCCTTCTGCCGTTCGCCGGTGATCGTCATCGACGACCAGATCACGTCGATCTTGCGGTTCTGCAACGCCGGAATCAGGCCGTCCCAAGCAATGTCGGTGAGTTCGCACCGCACGTTCAGTTTGCCGCACGCGGCATCGAGCACGTCGATTTCCCAGCCCTTCCACTTGCCGGCCGCGTCCTTCGAAAAGAACGGCGGATACGATTCGGCGTCGATTCCGACGCGCAACGTCGGCTGGGCCGCATGGGAAGCCGGCACGAGGCCGACCACAAACACCGCGGCCGCGGCACGGCGGACACTGGAACGCATCAAACGATTCATGTGGCGAATTTCTGAAATAACGTCGGAACGACCGGCGTCGCAGCCGGCAGGAGGCGAGACTGTAATGCGCGCCGACGTGTGTACCAAATGGTTATTTTTTCGATGAATATCTGATCGCGCGATATGGCGGAACGGCGCACCGCCGAACGCGCAGCACGGTGCATCGTTCGACCGTTCGCCCGCTCACGCCTCCGCTGTTTCGCGCTGCAACGCCGGCAACTCCAGATTCGCGCGGAAATCACCGCCCACGTAGTCGGTATCGAGCAGCGCACGACGACGCAATTCGGGCAGCAAGCCATTGAGCAGCAAGTCCTCCTGGTCCGGCTGACCGAGCCCGTGCAGCGACAGCACGTCGACGAGCCCCGCGCGATAGCGCGCCTCGATCGCATCGGCGAGCTGCTCCGGCGTGCCGGCGACGAACCAGTGGCCGGTCTCCTGCGCGCGGACGATCAGCTCGCGCAGCGTCAGCCGCTGACGCGCATAGCCGACGAAGATCGCAACACGCCCTCGCCGGCGATGCACGCTGTCGATCGCCGGCAGCAGCGACCCCGGCAACGGCTGGTCGAGCGGCAGGTCGCGCAGGTCGACGCCGCCGCCGAGCATGTCGGCGAGCTTCAGCCGGCCTTGTTCGTAATCGATGCGTTCATGCTTGTCGCGCAACCGTCGCGCGACGTCGGCATCGGATTCGCCGATCACCGAATGGAACGAGTTCATCACGAGCGGCAGCCGGTCGCCGCGGCCGAATGCGATGGCCTGCCGATGCAGTTCGGCGACGAATGCGCGCGCGTCTTCGTGCGTCGGCTGAGACGTATACACAACCTCCGCGTACCTCGCGCCGAGCGATACGCCGCTGGCCGACTGACCCGCCTGAAACAGCACCGGCCGACGCTGCGGCGACGGCGGCACGTTCAGCGGCCCCTGCACCTGGAAGTGCTCGCCGTGATAGTCGATCGCGCCGAGCTTGCGCGGATCGACCGAGATGCCACCGCCCTGCCCGCGCCGCGTCGCGCCCGGATCGTTCGCGTCAAACAGCGCGTTGACGACCTCGACGAATTCGGCCGCACGTGCGTAACGCCGTTCGGGGTCGGGCAGCGCCGCATCGCCGAAATTCTCCTCGCCGACCGACGACGTCACCGCGTTCCACGCAGCACGGCCGCCGCTCACGTGGTCGAGCGTGCCGATCAGCCGCGCGAGGTTGTACGGATGGTGATACGTCGTCGACACCGTCGCGACGAGGCCGATCGCCGACGTCGCCTGGCTCAGCGCCGCCAGCGCGACGATCGGCTCCTGGCTGCCCGTCGTGCCGGCGAGGCCGGCCGAATCGGCCTGCAGCAGGTCGGCGGTAAAGAGGCCGGTGATCTTCTCGGCTTCCGCCTTGCGTGCGAGCGACGCCGCACGTCGCACACCGTGCACGGCATCCGCGTCGCCGGGTGCGTACAGCACGCTCGCCGCGCCGACGAGCGTCTTCAACCGTCTACGTGCGCCGCTCATGATACGGCTCCGTTCGTCGCGCGATGGCGCGTAACGAGGGTGAGCGTCTCACGCAGTACGCGTTTTCTATTCATCTGTATTCCTCTTGATTCCGTTCGATCTGACATTTCATGTCGGCATCGTGGCCCCGCATCGCCCGGCAGGAGCCAGGCACACGCCGCGAGACGACGCGCAGTCAACGACCATAATGCAAGCCCCCCGGTCGGCCGGAACGAATATTTTCGGCTTTCGATATTCTTCTTGATTGTTTGACCGTGCGAACGGCGCCGCAAAATAATTCGGCATGCCAAACCCGTTGATCAGGCCGTTTCGACCCGCGCCGATCGCTTCATCATGACGTTCGACGCCATCCGCTCCGACTCCGATTCGTCCGTTTCGACCGCGTTGCCGTTCCGCTTGAGCGTGCTCGACAAGAGCCCGGTCGCGCCGGGAGAAACGGCCGCCGACGCGCTTGCGCGCAGCGTGTCGCTCGCGCGCTTCGCCGATGCCGCCGGCTATCACCGCTACTGGCTCGCCGAACATCACAACACCGCCGCGCTCGCGTGCCCGTCGCCGGAGATCCTGATCGCGCACGTGCTCGCGCATACGCGGCGCATTCGCGTCGGCTCGGGCGGCGTGATGCTGCAGCACTACAGTCCGTACAAGATCGCGGAAAACTTCAACCTGCTCGCGTCGCTGGCGCCGGGCCGCGTCGATCTCGGTATCGGCAAGGCGCCGGGCGGCCTGCCGCTGTCGACGCGCGCGCTGCAGGCCGGCTACGATCCCGCGCGGCGCGCGTCGTTCGCCGATCTGGCCGACGAACTGAATCGTCATCTTCAGGGCGCAGCCACGGCTGCCGATACGACCGGGCAGGATGACGCCACGCTGCATGCGACGCCGCGCCCGCCCGAGCCCGCACAACCGTTCCTGCTCGGCGCCAGTGCGGAAAGCGCCGCGCTCGCGGCGCGGCTAGGCTGGGCGTTCGTCTACGCGTCGCATTTGAACGCCTCACCGACCGATCTGGAACGCGCGTTCGATGCATACCGCAGCGCATCCGGCGGCCGCACGCCGCTGCTCGCGGCCTCCGCGATCGTCGCGGCAACCCGCGACGCGGCCGCGCAGCTGGCGAGCGGACATCAGGGCTTTCGCGTGCAGGTGGGCGACACGCCTGCCGTCAACGTCGGCAGCCTCGATCAGGCGCACGCCTATATCCGGCAGGCAGGCGGCGGCCCGCATCGCATCGATCCGCGCGAAACGCGGATCGTGCACGGCACGCGCGACGACGTGCTGCACGAACTGCACGCATTGCATCGCCGCCACGGGATTGACGAATTCGTCATCGATACGCCGCTCGCCGATGCCGCACCGCGTATTGCGTCGCTGCGGCTGCTGGCAGGCGCGTCGGCCGACGAGCACGGCGCGGCGGCGTCGCGGTACCGGCCCGATGCGCGGGAATCGCGCGAGCGCGCCGCGACGCCGCAACCGGACTTCGAGGGCACCGCGCGATGACCGATACGATCCGCATTGCCGGCGCGGACGACGTGCCGGCCCTTTACGCGCTGCTGCAGGATGCGTATGCGCCGCTCGTGCCGCAGGGCGTGCTTTTCACGATCACGCGCTCGCCGATCGAGCGCGTCGCGCAGACCGTCGCGCGCGAAACCACGTTCGTGCTCGAACACACGACACCGGAAGGCCGACTGGCCCTCGCGGCCACGCTGACCGTGCGCTTTCCATGGGTATCCGGCGAACGCCACCGCATGCCGTATCCGTTCCTCCACTGGTTCGCGGTCGCGCCCGCGTTCAAGCGGCAGCGGTTCGGGCACGCACTGATCGAGCACGTCGAATCGCGGTTTCTGGCCGCGCAGGTGAAGGCGCCCGCGACCTATCTCGCGACCGCGACCAACCATCCGTGGCTGCAGCCGTACTACGAACGTAACGGCTACCTGCCGTTCGATCGCTCGACGAATGCGCTCGGCACGCCGCTCGTCTGGCTGCGGAAAATCCTGCTCCCGGATCTCTATCGTGATCCGGCGGCAGACGATGCCACCGCGCACGACGTGCCGCTCCACGCAAACGCGTGACGCCCCCTCCTCCGGGCTTCGCGCACCGCATCCCCTGCTACCCACCTCGTGAAAGGCTGCCACGCATGACATTCGCATTTCCGGATTCCGCTCTCCGCGCTTCGCGCCGTACCGCCTCGGCCGCGCTGCTGGTCGCGCTCGCGTTCCCGCATGCGGCGTTCGCGCAGGGCACGCCCGTCTCCGGAGGCGCGCTGACCTGGGGCGTCGAAACGGAGCCGCGCACGCTGAACCCGCAACTGAACGGCCAGGACAAGGTCGAGCTGCTCCTGCGCAACGCATACGAAAGCCTGCTCGCACAGAAGCCGGACGGCAGCTACGTGCCGTGGCTCGCGACCGGCTACAAGGTCTCCGCCGACGGCAAGACGTATACGTTCACGCTGCGCGACGGCGTGAAGTTCACCGACGGCGCGCCGTTCGACGCGAAGGCCGTGGCGCGCAATTTCCTGAACGCACGCGAACTGTCGTACTCCGCCGGCAGCCAGCTCGCGCGACTGATCTCGCACGTCGCGGACGTGAAGACACCGGACGAGCACACGGTTGCGATCACGCTCGACGCGCCGTATGCGCCGTTCCTGACATTCGCCGGCCGGCTGCCGCTGCTGTCGCCGAACGCGTTCGACCGACCGAGCCTGAAATCGGGCGGCCCCGACATCGCGGGCACCGGCCCGTTCATCCTGCGCCGCTACGTCAAGGGGCAGGAAATCGAATTCGCGAAGAACCCCGACTATCGCTGGGCGCCGCCGACAGCGGGCCACCAGGGCCCCGCGTACCTGGACCGGATCGTCTACCGGTTCCTGCCCGAATCGTCCGTGCGCACCGGCGCGCTGCTGTCCGGTCAGGTCGACGTGATCGAAGGCGTGTCCGGCAACGACGCCGCGCTGATCCGCAAGAACGCCGATTTCACCTACCGCCGCGCGCTCAACACCGGCACGCCCTACTCGTTGTTCCTGAACGTCGGCTACGGTCCCACGCAGGATGTGAAGGTGCGCCGGGCGCTGCTGGAAGGCCTCGACATAACGGGCATCGTGCAGTCGATCTACCGCGGCGAGCGCACGCGTGCATGGGGCGTCACGTCGCCGATCGATCCGCTCTATGTCGCATCGATCGAAAAGACTTACGGCAACAACCCGAAGCTCGCGAACCAGTTGCTGGACGAAGCCGGCTGGAACGTCCGCGACAGCGGCGGCTACCGCACGAAGAGCGGCGAACGGCTGACGATCGCGGTGATCCAGGCGCAGGCAACGGTGCGCGACCAGCGCGACGTGCTGCTGCAGGCACTGCAGGCGCAGGCGCGGCAGCGACTCGGCGTCGACCTGAAGATCCAGTACGTCGACGACGGCACGTACGTCGAAGCGCGCAAGAGCGGCAAGTTCGGCTCGATCGCGAATTCGAACACACCGCCGGACGGCATCGACATCGAAGGCCACTACCTGCCCGTCGATCGCGGCGGCGCGTTGAACTACAGCCGTGCGGCGGCGCCCGAGCTGACGCGCTGGCTGCAGGCGGCCGCACGCACGCAGAACATCGCGGAACGCAAGAAGCTGTACGGCGAGCTGCAGCACTTCGCGATCAACGAGCAGGCGTACGCGGTGCCGCTGTACGAGCCCGAAGACCAGATCGCCGCCGCGAAGGCCGTCCAGGGGCTGCGCTTCCGCTCGTTCGCGCAGATGCCCGAGAACCCGTACGACGTGTGGATCAAGAAGTAGGCGGGCGCGTCGAGCGCGTTGCCCCGCACGCCGCGCCAAACCGACAGGAGATATCGCACATGAACCCTTCGCCTTCCGCTCCCGTCCCCGTCCCGGACGCGCTGCCGGCCGCACGCTCGCCGGCCCCCTGGCGCCGCTGGCTGCATTCGCCGGTCACGACGCGGCTCGCGACCGGCGCGCTCGTACTGTGGGCCGCGGTCACGCTGTCGTTCGCGGCCGTGCATCTCGCACCGGGCGACATCGTCGGCATCCTGATCGGCGAGCAGCTGAGCACGCCGGAGATCGAAGCGGCGATCCGCCGGGAATGGGGACTCGACGAGCCGCTGCCACTGCAATACGTGCACTACCTGTGGCGCGTGCTGCACGGCGAGTTCGGCCGCTCGTACATCCTGAACACCGACGTCGCACCGCTCGTGCTCGGCCAGCTGTGGCCGACGCTGAAGCTCACGGGCGCGGCGTTCGTCGTGACGATCGCGTTCGCGGTCGGCCTCGCCGTGCTGACGGCCGGTCGCCGCTGGGCGGGGCGCGCGGCATCCGGCGTCGAGCTGCTGCTCGCGTCGACGCCGTCGTTCTGGCTCGGCATCATGCTGCTGTTCGTGTTCAGCTTCACGCTGAAGCTGTTCCCGGTGGCCGGCGATCGCGGCTTCGCGTCGCTCGTCCTGCCCGCGCTGTCGCTCGGGCTCGCACAGGGCGCCGTGATCGGCCGCGTGCTGCGGCAAGGCATCGAGCGCGCGCTCGACGAGCCGTATGCGCTCACGGTGCGTTCGTGGGGCATCGGCGGCCTCGCGCTGCGCGTGCGCCATGCGCTGCGCCACGCGGCGCTGCCGGCCGTCACGCTCGCCGGCTGGCTCGTGGGCGGGCTGCTCAGCGGCGCCGTCATCACCGAGCAGGTGTTCGGCCGGCCGGGCCTCGGCAAGATAACCGTCGACGCGGTGCTGTCGAAGGACATGCCGGTGATCCTGGCGATCGCGATCCTGTCCGCGGCGATTTACGTCGCGCTCAGCACCGCCGTCGACCTGCTGTACCTGCTGATCGATCCGCGCCTGCGCGATCGCCGCGCACCGCGCTGAACCGGAGGCTTCGATGTCCACTCCCGTCGATCTCACATTGCGCGCCCCGGCGACATCCGCCGCGGCCGGCTGGCTGCGCCGCCATCCGGGCCTCGCGCTGGCTGCCGTCTATCTGCTGTTGAACGCGATTGCGGTCATCGCACCGGGCTGGCTCGCGCACTACGATCCGCTGGCCGCCGATCCGCTGTCCGCGCAGCTCGGCAGCAGTGCCGAGCACTGGCTCGGCACCGACCAGCTGGGCCGCGACATCTTCTCGCGCGTCGTGTACGGCGCACGCTACTCGCTGTCGATCAGCGCGGCCGCGATCGGCGTCGCGACGCTGTTCGGCACCGCGCTCGGGCTGTTTGCCGGCCTTGCGCGCGGCTGGCTCGACGAGCTGATCACGCGCGTGCTCGACGTCGTGTCCGCATTCCCCGACCTGCTGCTCGCGCTGATGCTGATCTCGTTCACCGGCCCCGGCGCGGTGAACCTCGTGTTCGCGCTCGGCGTCGCGTCGGTGCCGCGCTTCGCGCGCGTGGTGCGGGCGCAAACCTTCGTCGTCGCGGCTTCCGGCTACGTCGAGCACGCGCGCACGCTCGGCCTCGCACCGGCGGTGCTGGTCTGGCGGCACGTGCTGCCGCATGCGATCGCGCAGGTGCCGGTGCTCGCGACGATCGGGCTCGGCACCGCGATCATCGGCACGTCGGGACTGAGCTTCCTGGGCATGGGGCCGCAGCCGCCCGCCGCCGAATGGGGGCTGATGCTCGCCGAGGGCCGCAACTATCTGTACAACGCGTGGTGGATCGCGGTGTGGCCCGGCGTCGCGATCACCGCGGCCGTGATCGCCGTAAATGCGCTCGGCGGCTACTGGCAGGCGCGCTTCGAACGCAGGGAGGCAGCATGAGCACGATCGCATCCGCTGCGCCGGCAACGCCGGCCCGCACCGCACCGCTGGTTCGCATCGAGCGCCTGACGATCGGCTTTCGCGGCGCGCACGGCACGCAGCCCGTCGTCGGACCGCTCGACCTCGCCGTGCATGCCGGCGAATGCGTCGCGCTCGTCGGCGAATCGGGTTCCGGCAAGTCGGTCACCGCACGCAGCCTCGTCGGGCTGAACGGACCCAACGCGGTGATCGACGCCGAACGCTTCGAGATCGCCGGCGCCGACGCGCGCCGCCATCGCGAACGCGACTGGCGCGCGATACGCGGGCGCCGGATCGGCTACGTGCTGCAGGACGCGCTGGTGTCGCTCGATCCGCTGTGGCGCGTGCGCGACCTCGTCGCCGAGGCGCTGCGCAACACGCGCGGGCGCGACGTCGCGGCGCGCAGCGCCGACCTGCTGCGTGCGGTCGGCATCGACGATCCCGAGCGGCGGCTGCCGCAGTATCCGCACCAGTTGTCCGGCGGCTTGCGGCAGCGCGTGCTGATCGGCACCGCGATCGCGGGCGGCGCATCGCTGCTGATCGCCGACGAGCCGACCACCGCGCTCGACATGACCGTGCAGCGCCAGATCCTGTCGCTGCTGCGCGCACGCCGCGATGCCGGCGACGCGGTGCTGCTGATCAGCCACGATCTCGCGGTCGTCGCCGAGCTCGCCGATCGCGTGCTCGTGATGCGCGCCGGCCAGGTCGTCGAACAGGGCCCGGCGCGCGACGTGCTGACCGCGCCGGCGCACCCGTACACGCACGAATTGCTCGCGGCGATTCCCACCGCCGCATCGCGCGGGTTCCGGCTCGCGACCGCCGCGCGCGTGCCGCTGCCGCCGAAGCGCATCGATACGCAGGCGCCGGTACTGGCCATCGACGCGCTGACGAAACGCTACGGCGATCGCGCCGCTCCGGCCGCGGTCGACGGCGTGTCGTTCACGCTCGCACGGGGCGAGACGCTCGGCATCGTCGGCGAATCCGGCTCCGGCAAGTCCACGGTCGCACGGATCGTGCTCGGGCTCGTCGAGCCGGACAGCGGCACCGTCGCGCTCGACGGCCAGCCGTGGAGCGGTGTGCCGGAAGCCGCACGCCGCATGCGTCGCGCCCGGCTGCGACTGATCGCGCAAGACCCGTACAGCTCGTTCGACCCGCGCTACTCGGTCGGGCAGATCGTCGGCGAAAGCCTCGACGCGGCCGGTGTCCGCGGCGATGCGCGTCGCCGCCGCGTGCTGCAGCTGCTCGACGAGGTGCAGCTCGGCGCCGGTTGCATCGACCGCTACCCGCGTGAATTGTCCGGCGGGCAGCGGCAGCGTGTCGCGATTGCGCGCGCGTTCGCGTCGAACCCGGCGCTGCTCGTCGCGGACGAACCCGTCAGCGCGCTCGACGTGTCGATCCAGGCGCAGGTGCTGGATCTGCTTGCCGATCTGCAGGCCGAGCACGGCACCGCGATGCTGTTCATCTCGCACGATCTCGGCGTCGTGCATCACGTCGCCGACAGGATCCTCGTGATGCGCGGCGGCCGGGTGGTCGAAAGCGGCCCGGTCGAGCGCGTGTTCGGCGCGCCGTCGCACCCGTACACCGCGTCGCTGCTCGATGCGCTGCCGACGCTGGCCGGCGCGCGTGCCGCGCCGCCGCTCGTCGCGCTCGCATGATCTTTGCCCGTTCCCGCTGACCCTCCGCCATCAGACGGCTACGGCGTCGAACCGGTAGCCCCGGCTTCCACGCGAACGCCGTCACGTTCACTTCCGACGTTTTCGGCAGCCGTTCGCGCGATATGACGATAGGCCGTCGGCGCATGTCCGGACATGCGCTTGAACGCGTTACTGAATGCGCTTTCGGACGAATAGCCGAGCGATTGTGCAAGCAGGGCGACCGGAATGCGCTCGTCGCGCAAACGGCGCTCCGCAACCCGCATGCGCCACTGGCCGAGATAGGTCAGCGGCGCGACGCCGGCGCTCGCCCTGAAGTGCGCAGCGAACGTGGTTCGTGACATCGCGCACGCGGCGGCAAGCTCGTCCAGATGCCATGCGCGTGCGGGATCGCCGTGCATCAGTCGCAGTGCGGGTGCGATACGTGGGTTGCTCAACGCGCGCAACCATCCCGCCAGGGGCGCGGACGTGTTCAGATGGGCGCGCAGTATCTGAATGAAAAGCAGTTGCGAAAGCTGGGCCGAGACGAGCTGCGCGCCGGGCAGATCGGCCGCTCGCTCTTCCACGAGTTGCTCGAGAAGCCAGCGCACCTTCACGGCCTGCGGCGATGCGGCCGGTACGTGAATCCAGGGCGGCAGTACGTCCGACAGCAAGTTGCCGGTTACCGGATCGAGCAGGACGTGTCCACCGATGTGGGCGAAGTCATCGCCGTCACCCAGTTTCACCGCCGACTTGCCCGCGCCCGAGAACAACGTCATCGCATCGACAGGTGGAACGCCAGGGTCGCTCGCGAGAACGAAGGACCGTTTTGCCGTCAGCAGACCGACATCCCCGCTTGCGAAGCGGATTGGCGTTTCCTCTCCGTCGATGGAGACCCAGCACGTGCCCTTCACCACCGCGAAGAATTTGATCTTGTCGGGTGCCGGAAAGCGAATGGCCCAAGCGCCGCCGGCCGAGAAGCCTCCCGTTGCCAGCGATTCGGCGTTCGCGAGTCTCAGGATGTCGGAGAAGGGGTCGTCACTCATCATCGTACTGTCGCGCAAGTAAATCGCACTATAAAGCATTAACACGCGGCAGACCGGCCCTTAACCTTCCGGTTCTTCGTCCCTGACATTCAACGACATGAACAGCACATCCAGCCTCGAATCGGTTCTCGTAACGGGCGGCACCGGCTTCATTGCACAACACTGCATCCTGGCGCTGCTGCATCGCGGCTATCAGGTACGAACCACCGTCCGCTCGCTCGCACGCGAGACGCAGGTGCGCGCCCAGCTCGAAAGAGGCGGCGCAGAACCCGGAGATCGCCTGTCATTCGTCGAGGCGGATCTCCTCGCCGACGACGGCTGGCAACAGGCAACCGCCGGCTGCGCCTACGTCGTGCATGGCGCGTCGCCCACGCCCACCGGCACGCAGACGAGTGAAGACGATTGGGTCAAGCCCGCCGTGGCAGGCACGCTGCGCGTGCTGCGTGCGGCGCGGGACGCGGGTGTCCAGCGCGTCGTGCTGACCTCCGCTTTCGGTGCGATCTGCGCCGGACACGGGCCAATGAGCCGCCCCTTCGACGAGACCGACTGGAGCAACCTGACGGCCGCCGATGTCTGGCCTTATCAGAAGTCGAAGACGTTGTCGGAACGCGCGGCGTGGGACTTCATCGCGCGAGAAGGACGCGGCATGCAACTGTCCGCGATCAACCCGGTGACGGTTGTCGGGCCCGTGCTCGGCGACGACTATTCGCACTCCATCCGCCTGATCAGGGGCATGCTGAACGGCCAGCCCGGCAATCCGCGCATCAATTCCGGCTTCGTCGACGTGCGCGACGTCGCCGACCTGCATGTGCGGGCGATGACCCACGACGCCGCGAACGGAGAGCGCTTCATTGCCATTGCCGGCGAAAGCATGTGGCTCGCCGAAGTCGCGCAGGTGCTCAAGGCGCGCATGGGGGATGCCGCGCGCCATGTGTCCACCCGGGTGCTGCCCGACTGGCTGGTGCGCATCGGCGCACTCAGGGATCCTGCGCTGCGAGGATCGCTGCCGCTGCTCGGCCGCAACCTGAACGCCACCAGCCAGAAGGCCGTCAGCTTGCTCGGCTGGTCGCCCCGCCCGCGCGAGGACGCCATTGTCGCCACGGCCGAAAGCCTCGTGTGCCTCGGGCTGCTGCGCGATGCCGGCCAGCGATAACGACAGCGGATTTCATCGCCCTTCGTCGAATGACTACTCAGTCTTGCGACGAGCGCATCGACACGTCGCCGATCTGCACTCCTCTCAACCCTTCTCGCAACGCCGTCACATTGGCCACACCGTTCAGTTGCTCGAACTCCCGTTGCGCTTCCTGCCAGAGCGGGGAGGCTCTTTCGTGCAGGCGTCGTCCCTCCTCGGTGAGTTCGACGAGGCGGCTGCGGCCGTCGGTGGGCGACGGCTTGATCGTGACGAAGCCGTCGCGCTCCAGGAAGCCAACCATCTTCCCCATCGCCGTTCGTTCGATATCGAGCCGTTCGGCAAGGGCGTTGACCGGCGTACTTCCCACTTCGCGCAGGGCGGCCAGCGTGAGGAATTGCGTGATGCGCAAGCCCGAGGGCTCGAGATGACTATCGTAGAGTCGGGAGATCTGCCTGCTCGCCTTCCTTACGGCGAAGCAGTTGCATTGATCGATGCCAAGCGGCTGGTTGACGGGCAACATCGGGTGCACTCCTGATTTCGGTTCCTTGCGCGAACGCTACGCACGCGTCGCGCAAAGGTATGGTCGTATCCATCGATGATAGCCGGGAGCGACAACGCTGGCACACGATCCGCGCACCTCGTGTCTCGCCGCCGAATCCGGCTCGTGTCGACCGCGGTGTTCAAAGCCCGGCCGGTGGCGTGATGTAGCCGGGTATCTCGGCCGCAAGCGTGCTCTTCAGCACCGCGGTCCCCTCGTCGGCCATGACCTCGCTCTTGCCGGCGGCGAGCGCGTCGTAGGTCCGTCGTACGACGTCACCGGGACTGGCCTTGGGCACGTCGATGCCGTTGGTCAGATCGGTATCCACGAACCCGACGTGCAAGCCGAGAACCTGGATGCCGCGCTCGCGCAGGTGAAAGCGAAGCTGGTTCGTGTAGCTCCAGGCGGCGGCTTTCGACGCGGCATACGGCGTCAGATTCGGCCGCGGGAGCCACACGATGTCGGAAAGCACGTTGATGATCGCGCCATGCGGCTGGGCCGCGAGGATCTGTTCGAAGGCCTGCGTGACGCGCACCACGCCGTAGTAGTTGGTATCGAACAAGCGGGCGGACTGCGCTTGCACGTCGGCCGCCAAAGGCCCGTCGATCAGCGCGGCAATGCCCGCGTTGTTGATCAGCAGGGTCGTGTCGGCCGCCCGTTTCGCGGCCTCGGCGATCGACGCCGGATCCGTGACATCGATTCTGACCGGCACGATGCCCGGCTCGTCGAAACCGCTCGTGTTGCGCATACCGGCGTACACTTTCGCCGCCCCGCGCCGCAGCGCCTCGCGTGCAAAAGCGAGGCCCAGGCCGCGATTGGCACCGGTGATGAAGACGGTGGCGTTCTTGATATCCATGACAAGCTCCTGTTTCAAAAGCCGCGTGTCGGGGGCGTGTCGACGCCCGCTACGAGCACGCGGGTGCTTGGCTCAAAGAAAGACGTGCTCCGGCAACTGCTTCGAAAGCGACTCCCGCAGATGGGTCGCGAGCGTCAGTACGGCGCCAAGCGGGCTCATTCGCACGCTGACTCGCGGCACCGAGCCGTCGGCATTGCGATCGACGACCACGACCGCGCTCAGCGTCTCGCCGCTCGTCAGTACGGCCTCGTATTCGAGAAAGAGCCGTGAGCCGACGGCCTGAACAAACGTGGGCGTCTGCGAGACGTAAAAAGTCCCGACGGCGTCGACGGCGAGCCGGATTTCGTCGCGCCCGGTCACGGGCGTGCGCAACACCGAGCTGACCAGTTCGGCATCGGCCGTCAGATCATCGAGAAACGGGTGGCGATCAGGCTGGATGGGTGACATGTTCAAACCCCTCGATTCGTTTCAGGGACGTGTTCACACGAATGCGGCCCGATATTTCTCGACGAACTGCTGGACCGACAGCGGCGGCGTTCCGGTGATCTTCTCGACGGCGTCGTTGGTGCCCGAGAAGATGCCGTCTCGGTAGTTCTGCGCGACTTCGACCAGATGCTGCGTGAGGAACGGCGGAAACTTGTAAAGGGTCTCCATCTTGATCCGGAATTCCTCGATGGAAGTCGGCGCGTATTCGATCCGGGCGCCGAGAACCTCGCTCATCGCCTCTGCGATCTCGACGTGGTTCATCTCGACGGGGCCGTGCAGCGTGTAGGTCTTGCCCTCGTGGCCTTCGGGTTTGGCGAGGAGGTGGGCGATCACGCGGCCCTGGTCGTCGCTGGCGATGGGCGCGTGACGGCCGTTGCCAAACGGAAATTCGATCTTCTTCGTGGCCCATATCTCCCGCGCAAAATGCGGATAGACGAGCCAGTCGGCAAAGAAGGTCGGGCGCAAATGCGTCGTCGCGACGCCCGACCAATCGAAGACCTGCTCGGAGACCCAGTGATCCTGTGCCGCGTGGCTCAGCGACGCCCGACGCGCGGAAATCTGCGACATGTTGACGATCGCCGTGACCCCCGCTTCCTTTGCCGCCTGTGCGAAATAGGCTGCGGCCCCGATGATCCCCGGCGCGATCGGATGAAGGAAATACGCCGATCGGATGCCTTCCATCGCTGCCCGAATGTCGTCGATGCCGGTGAAGTCGCCGATCGCGACATCGACGCCGCGCTGCCTCAGGGCGGCCGCCCGATCGTCATCGGTGCGCACGTAGGCACGTACGCGTTTGTTCATCTTGAGCAGTTCGTCGATCGCCATACCGCCGGGCGTCCGGTTGCACCGCTCACAAGAATCTCAGGCTCGTTCATCGTTTCGCTCCGTTCGAAAGTGAGAGCATATGCTCCCTTGAGACGAAGAATAGGAGCATGTGCTCTCAACGTCAAGTTTTTTTGGTTGGCGCCCCGGATAACATCACGCCGGGTTCGGCAGGCGGCATTGTTGGCGAGCATCGAGGCGGAGAGCGTTCCGTCTGAACTCAGCGCTTCGACCGGCCACGCGTTGTACGCCCGTGAAATAGTCGCGATAAGCAAAGCGGGAATCGTTGTTTGCCGCGCCGCGCCCGGTTGCCGAAAATCATCGTTTCCCCGCGCGGCTCCCGCGTGCTACACGCGCTCGACCATGACCGATTCCCGTTTTCCTCCCCGAGCACCGCGCTCCGGCCGGCGCGCGGCGCTGCGCCAACTCGCCGGCGGCTGGGCGGCCGCGATGCTGCCCACCGGCGGCGCGCTCGCGAGCCAGCCGCTCGACGTGCCTCCGTGGACGCGCGCGCCCGGTGCGCCGCTGCTGTCGCCACCGTACGGCGCGCCGGGGCAGCACGAGCGCGACGTGATCCGTCGCAGCGCCCGCACGCCCGCGCTGCCCGGCTCCGGCTCGTCGATGACGCCGCTCGCCGACCTGTTCGGCGACATCACGCCGAACGGGCTCGTCTACGAGCGTCATCACGCGGGCGTGCCGGATATCGATGCGCAGCGCCATCGCGTCGTCGTGCACGGCCTCGTGCGCGAGCCGCGCGTCTTCACGATCGACGACCTGCTGCGTTTTCCGTCCGAATCGCGGATCCACTTCCTCGAATGCTCGGGCAACACGGGCAGCGAATGGAACGGCCCGAGCGGGCTGCCGGTTCAGTTCACGCACGGGTTGCTGTCGTGCTGCGAATGGACCGGCGTCCGGCTGTCGACGCTGCTCGATGAAACGGGCGTCGATGCCGACGCACGCTGGCTGCTCGCCGAAGGCGCGGACGGCGCGGCGATGACGCGCAGCCTGCCGCTCGACCGGATCCTCGAGCGCGCGCTGGTCGTCTATGCGCAGAACGGCGAACGGCTGCGCCCGGAGAACGGCTACCCGGTGCGGCTGATCGTGCCGGGTTTCGAAGGCAATACGAACATCAAGTGGCTGCGACGGCTGAAACTGGTGCGCGCGCCGGAGATGACGCGCGAGGAAACGTCGAAATATACGAATCTGCTGCCCGACGGCTGCGCGCGCCAGTTCGTGTTCGAGATGGACGCGAAGTCGGTCATCACGCGGCCATCGGCCGGGCACCGGCTCGCCGCGCACGGCTATTACCCGATCAGCGGCTACGCGTGGTCGGGCCGTGGCCGAATTCGCGCCGTCGACGTGTCGACCGACGGCGGTCGCACGTGGCGGCCGGCACGGCTCGCCGGCGACGCGCGCGACCGCGCATTGACGCGCTTCGAGGCCGACTGGATATGGCGCGGCGAGCCGGCCGACCTGCAAAGCCGGGCAACCGACGAAACCGGCTACGTGCAGCCGACCCGCGACGCGCTCGTCGCCGCGCGCGGCCTGAACTCGCAGTATCACTACAACGGCATTCAGAACTGGCGCGTCGGCACGGACGGCGAGGTGCGCAATGCGTAAGGTGCTCGTTTGCCTGCTGGCGGGCTGCGCGATAACGTCGGGCGCGTTCGGCGCCGGCTTCGGCCTCGGACAGCCAGTCGATCGCGCGGCGCTCGCCGCGTGGGACATCGACGTCGCCCCGGACGGCACCGGCCTGCCACCCGGCGCGGGCACGGTCGCACGCGGCGGCCACGTGTTCGCCGACAAATGCGCGATGTGTCACGGCGCCGGCGGCGAAGGCGGTGTCGGCGATCCGCTCGTCGGCGGCATCGGCTCGCTCGCGAGCGCGAAGCCCAAAAAGACGGTCGGCAGCTACTGGCCGTACGCGACGACGCTGTTCGACTACATTCGCCGTGCGATGCCGTACAACGCGCCGCAATCGCTGAGCGCGGACGACGTCTATGCGGCCACCGCGTACGTCCTCCACCTGAACGGCATCGTGCCCGGCGACGCCCGGCTCGACGCGCGCACGCTGCCACGCGTGAAGATGCCGAACCGCGACGGCTTCGTGCCCGACCCGAGGCCGGGCAAGCTATGATGCGTCTCGCTCCGCTTGCCGCCGGATCGGCCGCATCAGGTAGCCCATCCGCGCGCATCGCGCCATGCGTC
>NZ_JBEPLH010000031.1:0-81275 GCF_040545135.1 Burkholderia sp. 572
AACCCATTCGATCACGTCGCCGGTTGATCACCGTCCGAACAGGGTGGGGAATTTTACTTCGACACTTCTGGGGAAATTACGTCCGAGGTTGACACACACTACGGGCAGGCCTGAAGCCATATGAAACCGGATGGAAATCGCTCTCCCATATCGGCTCCATCGCCATCAGCATGGCCCGTTGCACGATCCGATCCCGCAGGCTCGGAATGCCAAGCGGCCTGAGCTTGCCGTTCGCTTTCGGTATATACACGCGTCGTGCAGGCAGCGGACTATACGAGCCCGCCAACAGCTCTTCGCGTATCGTCGCCAATTCATGCTGGAGATTTGCTTCCAGCATGCGTCTGTCGACTCCGTCCACGCCCGGCGTGCGAGCTCCACTGGATGCCAGCGTAATGCGAACCGCTTCACTCAGCCAATCTCTATCGGCAATCAGTCTCAGGAGTCGATCGAACTTGCGCTCTTTGTTCTCCGTCGACCATGTCGCCAGTTTGCTCTGCATTTCACTGATTATCAAAGGTCTTCACCTCTCTATGGTCAGCTAATTAACCAAGCAAACCACTTCAACTGCCTCCCTTCGCCATGTAGCCGGCTTTCCCGACCTCGGACTACTACGGAGGCTCCGCCAGTCTGCACGTCATCGGGGGCACACTCCCTTGGCATCCGTGCAGACCTTCCCCAGTTCACATGCTGGACTCAACGCATGGGCAAGGTTGCCTGTCGCAGTCTTTACCCTTGCTTGCCGCAAGTCGTCGCGAACACCACGGTCTAGCTGCGCGCTCCCCGTGGTCCCATGCTGACCAGCTTACATATCCAATCGGCATTCGTGCCGCCGGGCCATACGTGTGACCGGCGCCAGTTCGCGTCCTGCCCGTAAAGCGGTGTGGGCAGGGGTGACATTCCAACCCTCAGATGCGGTTTAACAGGTTCGTGTTCCTCAACCGTCCCATGCTCAGCCTGGAGGCTCATCTTGGCGTAACCGCTTCGCCGCAAGCCCCGTTTCCCACGGACTACGTCACCTTGCCAGTGTCAGCAAGTCACCGCCGCTTCGGCTCACTTCCTCTCGCAGCAGAGGAAGGGCATGCCCCGGTACTGCAACGTCAACTCCTCCGGGTCCTGCATTCCAAACATGCTCAAGCAGCTTCACCCCCGTACGGGCGGGCTACGCTGGCTGGGCGTACCATACGTAAAATCCGACACCCAGAGCTGATTCGGTCGGTCAGCCTTGAACTGCCGGTTGACTCGGTCCAGCGGGCGCGGCGCGCTCACATCGGCAATCGTCGTGCGAACACGCTTACCGCGAACTGCGCCACGCAAGCCCTGCAGCTTCATCAACCGTCCGACCGGGCAGCGTGCCACCGCAATGCCTTCCCGGTTCATCTGCTTCCAGACCTTCGGCACGCCGTAGACCTGCATGTTGGCCTGCCAGACACGCTTGATCTCCGGTTGCAAAAGCTCATCGCGTTTCGCGCGGGCGCAGCGTTTCGACCGATCGCGAAGTTGTGCTGCATGGCGTCGGTAGCCCGACGGGGCAATCCGCAAGAGCTTGCAGATCGGCTCGACCCCGAAGGTGTCGCGATGCTGATCAATGAAGGCCTTCAGGACTTGAAACGGCGGTCGAGCTCCGCCTGGGCGAAAAATGCGCTCGCCAGTTTGAGAATCTCGTTGGTCCGGCGCAGTTCCTTGACCTCGCGTTCCAAGGCTTTGATGCGTTCACGCTCGGCCGTACTCACGCCATCGCGCTCTCCACGGTCGACCTCGTCGCGCTTAACCCAATCCAACAGCGTCTGCGGCGTGCAGCCGATCATCGGCGCAATCGATTCGACGGCCGCCCACATCGACGGGTGCTCGCTACGCTGCTCGCGTACCAGGCGCACTGCGCGCTCTCGGACTTCCGGGGAAAACTTGTTTGGCTTCTTGTTCATGGCTCCATTCTCTCAAGAGTTGGAGCCTCCACAAAACTCGGGGCGGTTCAGCGTCAGGATTTGATGGAATCACCCCGGGGGCGCACTGTCCCATCTCTAAAAATTATGATTTCGGATCAGCAAAATCACTTTTGCAAATATACAGCACCTGCCTAGACTGAATTGATTTCAGTCGACGCTTTGAATGCGCCTGCCCTTGCAGAATCTCCGCTGGGGTAAGGAGGTTAGGCGACATTTGCTGGCTTTGACTGCGTATCGCTCGGGAGGAGAGTCGAGCGAAAGCCAAACATAGATGGAGGAGGCCGCAATGGCTACAAAGGAAACTTGGCGTGCGCGTTTGGCGCTGCTTATCGCACATGTCGCAGGAATGATCGATCTGGTGGCGTTGCCGGTGTGGATCAGCACCTTGATCACGGGATATCATTTTGATCCGCAACAGGCTGGATCTTTGGTTACTCTTTTCTTGGCAGGAACTGTCACTGCAAGTCTACTCCTTGCTCCGCGGTTTAATAAATTCAATGGCAGGATCATCACAACATTCTCACTCGCCTTGGCGGCTATAGCCTGGGCCGTGGCAACGCAACAAACCCGATTCATCCCAATGGCGCTTTGCCACGCAATAGCTGGGTTCACCGCTGGAACGGCACTGTCTTTTACACATGGCACGATCGGGCGGAGCGTGAACCCACACCGGCTATTCGCGATGGCGGGCGGGGCAATCGGCGTATTCGGCACGATATTCCTTGGGACGGTCCCGAAGCTCGTTGCTACGCAGGGCCGAGAAGTCGTGTTTTTCGCTTTCTGCGGTCTCATGATCTTGGCGAGCGCGACATCGTCCCTTGCATTTCCACGACCAACCGTCGATCGTGACTGCGTTGCGACTGTCGGAGTAAAAAAGCTCAGCCGCGCGGTTTGGGCCGGCATTTTCGGCGTCAGCCTGATGGCTGTCACCCAGTCTATGGTATTCGGATTCTTTCAAGAAATAGGTATTGGACATGGATTCTCCATAGACGCGATTGCCAGTGTGTTGATCGCTCTCGGAATCGTTAACCTGTTTCCGGGTCCTATCGCCGCCCTTCTTGAAAAGATACTGAACTCGGAGCAGGTTGTTCTTGCCGGACCGGTTGTACAGGCTATTCTCGCGCTCGTCATAACCTTGAGCTCTGCTTTCCCTCTCTATGCGATGGCAGGTCCTGTATTTGTGGCAACTATGGTTTTCACTCACACATTCGCATTCGGTCTATTGTCTCGGCTGGACCCTAGCGGGCGGGCCGTTGCCGCGACGCCGGCGATGCTCATGACAGGCGCGGCCATCGGGCCAATCCTTGGGGGAACTCTGATCCAGATATCCGGCTATACCTCGATCGGCTTGGCAGCCTGCGTCTGCGCAACACTTGCGGTTATATCTTTCTCCAAGGCACGGTTCATCCTCAATCCTGTCGTGGCCGCAGGCGAGTAATATCAGTCGTCATTGCACGTGCTGGTTAAAGCGGCCTCGCGGTCTTCCCGACGGCGGGGCCGGCTTTATTCGATGGAGATATAGCAGGCCTCCCAGTTCGCGATCAGGCAGACACTTCGTTCATCACTCGCGCGTGGGCCTCAATCCGTTCAACAAGCCACAGAATTGCAGGATCTCCTCGGCTCGAAGCGCGCCATTGGACGCATTCTTCGAAGGCCGGAAGGGCCGTGGGGATTTCGAATATTCTAAGCGGGTAACGGCTCGCATACGCATGGGCAAGCCGACGATGAAAGATCGCAACCCTTTGCGTCCCCATCAAATAATGTGGCACCAGACTCCATGCTGGAACGGTAACGTCTATCCTTCGGGGCGCAAAAGACCTTTCGAGAAATGTCGCGTCAATCGTCGGCAGGCCGGAATCACCCAGTCGTACAAGGACATGCCGCATAGCTAGAAAAGAATCAATGTCGGCAGCGTTATCTACAGCGTTGTTGTTGGCGCAGGCGATCCCGACGAAATCGTCTGAGAAGAGCGGCCTGAAAGGGTGGTTTTGGGAGAGCGCCTGCTGGGGGCCAAGCAGCAAGTCAATGCGCCCCGTCTCCAACGCGTCACCCGGGAGATCGGCATAGTGATGTAGGTCGAAAGTCATCCCCGGCGCCTCGACTGCGAGCTCACGTAAAACATTCACCAGAAAGATTGTAGCCGCATAGTCCGACACCATTACGGTGAAACTCCGCCGCGCATCCTCCGGCAAAAACCGCGCCTGTACTGCTATACGTGAATGGACGGCCGCAAGTATTTCCTTCGCCGGAACGGAAAGTGTCGCGCCTAGAGGCGTGAGCATCATCTGCTTGCCGTTTTGCGTTAGAAGATCGTCGTTAAAGTATTGCCGCAACCTGTTCAGCGCACCACTCATGCCGGGCTGACTGATATTCAACTTCTCTGCCGCCCTGGTAACGTTGCGTTCACTGAGTATTGCGTCGAGCGCGACGATCAGATTGAGATCCAAGCCATTGAAATGCATGTCATCCCCCAAAAAGCGTTGACCTTTTACGCAGTCGACCACGCCACGCCTCAAGCGCTCGCTCTATCAACTATTCGTACTGGCTATGAAGATACATAAAAGAAATCACTTTTGCAAATGATTTGCACGCCGATACAATATCTTCAAGCGAAAATTTTTGAAGTGTATCGGCTGAAATGCTTCCCGCCGGACACACGCGTTCTGGGAGGAAATATTGAGTATATCTACGACATACGACGTCGTCGCGATCGGTTCGGGGCATAATGGACTCATCGCCGCCGGCTATCTTGCCAAAGCCGGCAAGAGCGTTCTCGTCATTGAGAGGCAACCCTGGCTCGGAGGCGGTGTTGTCACGCGCGAACTGACCGCGCCAGGTTTCTGGCACGATCAGCACAGCACAGCTCACATATTTATCCAGGCCAATCCGGTCCTTGCGAAGGACGAACTTGGTTTGAAATCGCGCTACGGCCTCGAATACATTTATCCCGATCCACCGCATATTTCAGTCTTCGAGGACGGTGAGACGCTGGCGCTTTATACCGATCGGTCAAAGAACTATAAAGCGATCGAACGCTTCTCCAAAGCGGATGCAGAGTCGTTTCTGAAGCTTGCTGAATTGGGCGACCGCATCCTGCCCATGCTTCTGGCTGGACTCTACTCGCCCCCGATACCCAACGGCGCTATGAGTGCAATGCTCGACCAGAGCCGGGAGGGGCGTGAAATTCTGATGATCATGCAGAAAAGCGCCCTCGATATTATAAGAGAGTATTTCGAGAACGACTATATCCGAGTGCATTTTCTAAAGCTGGTCACAGAAAACCTGCAACTCCCTGACGAAATGGGAACTGGAATTGGTCTGTTCATGTTCATTGCCTTTCTTGAACGCTACGGAATTGGCGTAGCCAGAGGCGGCAGCGGTGCGCTGGCAGACGCGCTCGTTGCCCAAATCCGCGATCATGGCGGTACTATTCTCACGGAAACCAAGGTCGAAAAAGTCCTGGTCAAGGGGGGGCGCGCGGTTGGCGTACGGACCGTGATCGGCGAATTTTTCGCAAGAGACTGCGTGATCGGTGCACTGCACCCCCATCGTCTGCATTCGTATATCGACAATCTCGACCCGTACGTCGATAGGGCCGCGCGCAAAACCCGGCCGGCGGCATTCAGCGCATTTGTCGTTCATGGTGCGCTCAAGGAGCCCGCGAGATTCGCGGCTGGCGACCATGTGAACGGCACGATTATCACGGAGCTGCTGCCGACTAGGCTCGACCATTTGCGACGGTCCTTTGACGAGTTACGCTACGGCGTACTGCCTGAAAGGCCGCTTTTTGGGGGAAATTGCCCGTCCAATGTCGATCCGTCGAGAGCGCCTACGGGAAACGCGACGTTTTTGATGTTCTCCTATGCGCCCTATGACCTTAAGGACGGCGGCTCCGCGCGGTGGGACAGCTATAAGGAAGAATATGCCGATTGGCTTTGCGAGAAAGCTGGAGCATACATCACCAATCTCGGCAAGGATAATTTTATTGCCCGTGCGGTTTACAGTCCCCTCGATTTGGAACGCGATTCGGAAAGTTTTCAAAAGGGCGATATTCACGGTATCGCGCCTTATTCCTACCAATTCGGATCGCACCGGCCGACCCCCGACCTTGGCGGTCTAACGGTTCCCGGCATCGAACGCCTATTCCTCGTCGGTCCCTTCATGCATCCGGGGGGCGGCGTATTCGGCGCAGGCAGAGCCGCCGCGATGAGGGCTTTTGAGGCGATCGGGCTCGACTTCGACAAGGTAAGCGCGGCATGAAAATCTTCACCACAGACAAGACCGAACTCATGACGATCAGCTCGATTGAGTCAAAGGATGCCGACTTACTGATCAAAGGCAAGATATTTGGCGCGATGCCCATGTCTGCCGTCATTACGCCAGAACAGGCGAGATTAGCTTTGCGGCTCCTAACGCCGCGGTTGATCTGGTTTTTGTTGTCGCTGCCGTTCAAGCGTACCCAGGGAGAGAAGAAATGAGCCTGTCTAGAACGATGCTGTCGGTCCGCTTTCACCAGACGGGAGGGCCCGAGGTTCTGCGCGTGGAAACTCTGGCCCGTCCCGAACCACAAAAGGGTGAGGTGATTGTCCGGGTACTCGCTGCAGGTGTCAACTATGCCGATCTGGTCAGGCGGCGCGGCGACCATTATCCGGTCCCTACCCCGCTGCCCTTCAATCCAGGCTGTGAATTTGCCGGAATCATCGAAGATTGCGGCGAAGGCGTAGATAGGTCACGGATCGGGGAGTCGGTCATCGGTGCCAATATCCAAGGCGGCGCTTATGCTGATTACATCGCCGTCGAGGCCAAGACTCTCATGCCGTGGTTCGAGGGTCTTTCACTCGAACAGGCGGCAATGCTTCCCATCCAAGGCCTGACGGCATATCTGGCTCTGACAGATGCCGGCATGTTGACGAAAAACGACACAGTGTTTGTGCAGGGCGCAACGGGCGGCGTCGGCTCTTTGATCGTACGGATTGCTAAGGCACTAGGTGCCAAACGCGTCATCGCCGGCGTCGGCCATGAAAGCAAGATCCGTCTGGCTTTAGCCGCCGGCGCAGAAGCGGTGGTCGATTATTCCAAATCGGACTGGGTCGACGCCTTGCGGGCAGCCAGTGGTGGCTTTGGCGTCGATCTCGTCATGGATGCCACCTCGGGAGGCATTCTAGAAAGGGGAATCGATTGCCTTGTACCGAACGGTCGTGCCGTGGTCTACGGCCATGCCGCACCGACAGACAACCCCGTAAACGTCACCAGATTGCTGGAGGGCAATCTCCGTGTCACGGGCTTCTTTCTAGGCTACTACCATGTGAACAGACCAGACATCGTAGTTGCAGCTTTAAAAAGCTTAGAAGACCTTATCAAACGCGGCGAACTCGATCTTGTGCCGGCAAAAGTGCTGCCCTTCGCCAAAGCCGAAGAGGCCCATCGCTTGATGGAGCAACGAAACAGCGAAGGCAAGATCATTCTGGTGCCGTCGAATCGGATGGAGGACCAAAATGGCTGACGATCTCGACGGCAAGGTGGTTATAGTCACCGGCGCAACATCAGGAATCGGTTTCGCCACCGCTCTTGCGTTCGCTGAAAAGGGGGCGCGGCTTATCCTGAGCGGACGCGCGTCGGTGGACCCCATTGTCACACAATGCCGCATGCAGGGGGCGGAGGCTTTCGGTTTGTCCGGCGATCTTGCAAACGAGGAATTGAGCCGCAACCTCGTAGAGGAGGCCATGAGCCGATTTGGAACGGTGAATATTCTGATTAACAACGCTGGTTTCGGGACTTCCGGCGGCGTCGAGACTGTGGAGGAAAGTCAGTTGCGCGCGGTCTGGGACGTTAACTTCCTCGCTGCCTTTCGCATGTCGCGCCTTGTCATTCCCCTCATACGTCAGCACGGCGGCGGCGCAATTTTGTTTACAACTGCGCTTGCCGGCATGTACGGCATGGCCAACGCACTTGCCTATTCGACCAGCAAGGCTGCCGTCATCAATCTTTGCAAGGCCATGGCGATGGAGGTCAGCCGCGACGGCATCACCTGCAATTGCGTGAGCCCCGGCCCCGTCGATACGCCAATGCTGCAGGAAGCAATCGATGCCTATGGGATTTCGCGCGAAGAGTTCCGGGCGTCTTCCCCAACCGGCCGTATTGCCACGGCGCAAGATGTCGCCAATGCGTTGTTATTTCTGTCATCTGGCGCAGCCCGCTCGATCAACGGTCATGTCTTGGTTGTCGATAACGGCATGTATGCGGGCATGTTTACTCCAAGGCTTATCTGAGGCGATACGTTTAAACGCACCAAACGATAAAATTGTCAAATTGGAGTATTCAATTGAGTGAGAAAATACAGTTTAACAAAGAAATAGCCCTGGATTTTCACCGCCGCGCCTTTGTTGAAAAAGATCCGGCTTCGGCTATCAGCGCACATGTCAGTTCTGTCTATACACAACACAATCCACAGGTGGCTGACGGTCCAGAAGGATTTGTCAGCTTTGTCGAGGGTTTTCATCAACACTTTCCGGATTTCAAAATCGAGATCAAACGCACAATCGCCGAAGGTGATCTCGTAGCGATACATTTTTGTGCCTATTTGGACAACGAGGACCGTGGGACTGCCGGAGTCGATATATTTCGAATTGAAAGGGGTAAGGTGGTTGAACATTGGGACATTCTTCAGCCCATTCCTGAGCAGGCCGCCAATTCAAACGGCATGTTCTAAGCGGGCTTGTCGCAGACCATTTCGTGCGTCGAAGCCCCTCGGCCGTCGTCAGCCTGTCTAGACTTTGTTAACCTCTTGAAGTCCGAAGAGGTAGGCAGGATCGACAGACGACCCAGGTCCAGGCGGGTGGCAGTATCCTTGTGATCGCTTGACGATGCAATCTGCAGCACCCTGCAACTCGGCGCGACCTCGAACACGCCGCGATGTCGAAGAATTGGATCATCATTTGAAGGGGTGGTCGAGCCAAGGGTCACAGTTCTACGACGCGGTCCTCCTAAATCAGCGGTGGACCGTCGAAATAGTCGCGCAGCCGACCCAACGCCTAGCTCATTGCCGATAGGCGATGAGCTAGGCGTTGGGTGAAACGGTTAACAGGGATGGGCGTGTCGAGCGCGATCATAGGTTGAAATAAAGCCTTTCCAACGACATTGAAACTTATTAGATATTTGGCTTGTAAGTATAAGGATTTAAAATAAGAAATTTTTGAGCGCCTCGATTTCCTCTGGATCTTTCATCAAAAGACGTTCAGCAAGCTTGCGAAGGCATTGAGCTCGTCGAAACGGGAGAGAGCATGATATTCGAGTATTTTATGGCCAACTATTTCTGGTACTCCTCCACCTGTTGATCCCTTGCGATTAGAATGGCAGCGACATCCGGCCCCATCGGCCCTTCTGCCTGCATCGATTGCAGCTGTGGCTGCCATATTTTGATTCCGACTTCTTCTGGCATTTCAACAGTCCGTTCCGCTGTTACTTCGGAATTGGGGACAACATAGACAAACAGGGCAACAGATGGGAGGCGCGCGAGGCGCCCATTGGGCCGGGAAGCTTTGCAGATCGTGCCGGTCGAAATCCGGTCGAATTGGGCAGCCGGCGGACCACGGGGACGTCAAGGGCCGAAGCAGCTTCAGTCCAAGTGATAATGGCATCCGCATAATTTTGGGAGGAGCAAGAATGAATGGCTACGTAGGGAAGAGGGTTGCGATCGTTGGTGCCGGACCTGGAGGGGTTTCGGCCGCGATCGCATTTAGAAAAGCCAACTACGAGGTCCGGCTTTATGAGCAGAATCCGGAGCCCAAACCGCTAGGCGGTGCTGTGCTGCTTTCAGTGCCCGTTCTTGCGGTGCTGCGTTACTACGGCATTGACGTGGTCAATAATTTTGGCCTTAAGACGCGCGTCCAGTTCCGCAATCCCAAGGGAGAGGTCCGCGTGGACCTGCCGTTCAACAAGTCCGTCGAGAAGGCAATGGGCATCGAGGGCTGGCACTACGGCATCCTTCGGTCGTCCGCCTACGCAAAGATGGTCGATGCTCTCAACGTTCTTGATCCTGATGTCATCACGCCAGACCACAGGTTCGTCGCCTATGAGGAGCGTGGCAACGAGATCGTTGTCAAGTTCGATAACGGCAATGAGATTGCGGTCGATTTGCTGGTCGGTGCCGATGGCATCCGTTCACGGGTATCTCAGCAGGCTCTGGGCAGTCTCGACCTGTTTCATGTTGGTTTGCGAGTTTGGCTCGCTTGGTGTGAGGACATTGCCGAACTGCCTAAGGACATCGGCGCTCTGCATCACGGCCGTAACGTGCAGGCGAGCTACTTTCCCATGAAGCATGAAGGCAAGCCGGGCTTCGAATGGTGGATCGTCGAGAGGTCCTCGGAAGTTGCGGCGGCGCCGGCCGATTCGGAACGTCACATCCGTGCCCTGCTGGCACCCTTTGCCTATCCCATGAACCTCTTTGCCGACCGGACGGATTTTTCGAAGCAGATCTTCCGATGGGAGGTCTACAATCGTCCTTCGCTGATGAAATGGTCGAAAGGACGTGTCGTCTGTCTCGGTGACGCTGTACATCCCGTTTCACCCTATGCAGCCTATGGCATGGGTATGGCCATCGAAGACGGCTACTTTCTAGCCCGCGCCATTGGCACGAGCGATCTGTCGGACGGGCTCACCGTGCAGCGTTCGATCGCGACATTCGAGGCGGAGCGCGTTGCCTATTGCAACCATCAGGTTGAGTTTGCCCGCAAGCTCGGCAACATTTTCCATAAGGCACCGGCGCCACTTGCCTGGCTGCGAGACCAGGTATTCGACCGCACGGGCCTACTCCAATCCATGGTGGAGAGAGATTATCTTGCGGATGCGGAGCGGATGTCGATGTCCTTGAAGGAGTTCCATGTTTGAACAGGCCTAGTTGCTCGAAGAAGGCAGTCACCAAATCTCCCTCTGCCATGCCTACGATGTCGCGGAATGGAAGGCGTGCGGCCTTGCCATGTCACCCGCCGCGCGACGCAAGATGATCCTGACGCTGCACGAGGGCCGGCTTTTCGGCTTGCTCGATGTCTGGCAGGCGGCACGTCGATGGCCTGGAGATCGGATGCCGATCTCAATTGCGCAGGCACGCATCTCGCGTGCCGTTCGCATGGCGCGCTGTTCGATCTTGAACTCATCAGATACGGTTTGCCGCTCATCCTGACCTCCTCGGTTGCCGTAAATTATGGCTCGAAGATGTCTACGAAAGGCTGGTCGGTCCAAAGGTTGCGATCTACAACGTTTTGGTCGAGGAGGTGCTGGAGGCCTCAGGCAAAGTGGTGGACGCCGCGACGCGGCACCTCACCGACCTAGCCGAGCGATTGAGTGCCGGCCTGCAGTACACGTTGCTTCAGGCCCACGCCGATCCTCTTTGGGGCAAGTTCCTGTCCAGCTCGTTGATGCGTCCGGCCTCCGCGGCCAATGGCTTGGGTCGATTCTTTTTGCGGGATGTTTTAGACGGGCTCGCGCAACAGCGCTTCAAGGCGGAGGACCTACCCATGAGCGTCGTGGCCATTGTCGGCACGCTCCATGCCATGCTGAGGGGCGAACGAGAGGAGATGCAGATGGCGCTTGGTCACCTCGGGCAAGGCCAGATCGATGGCTCCGCTGCAGCCGAAGAAGACATGAACCTGATTCGGCGCACAACTGCGTTGATGCTGCGGATACTGGGGATCCCGGCAGAAGCGTCCGTGGCGCTGATTCATAAGCCATTGCCGCGATCATAAGCCATTGCCGCGAATCAGCGGCTTCGCACGTTTTTTTGAACGAGACTCAGTAGCGGATGAAGACGCACCCACGAAAGCTGCGAGCTACTCTTGGGCGGGTGAGTGAGTTTGGCACCGATACCGAGGAGTCCCGGCATCTGCCTTAGACGCGCCCACGCGAAGGGAGAACGACGACATTTCCGCAGGCTGCCGCCTGTAGCATTGCAGCCTCCGTAAGCGCGAAATTCTCAGCACCTAGCAGGCTGTTGAAATTCGGAACGGTGTAAGCGGGTGTTGCGAGCGGCGCGTTAGAGATATCGTGTTCATGACCTTGGACAGATAAGAGCGATGCGCGGAATGGACGAGATGCAGCAACCGCTGTTCACTACGGTGAAGCTGGAAGAGTTCGTGCTGGCCGACCACCCGTTGCGGCCGCTCCGGCTGCTGGTCAATCAGGCGCTGAAGCGGCTCAATGGGCTGTTCGGCACGATCTACGCGGACAGCGGGCGCGCCTCGATTGTGGCCGAGAAGCTGTTGCGCGCGTTGCTGCTGCGGGTGCTGTACTCGGTGCGCAGCGAGCGCATGCTGATGGAGCAAATGCGCTACAACCTGCTGCTCCGCTGGTTCGTCAGCCTCGCCATCGAAGAGCCAGGCATCCGCAGGCGTCGATCGCCAAGTACGGCGAGCCGCGCCTGACACCCGTGTCCCTGCGATGATCGCGCAGGCGGCCGGCGCGTGGGCGACCGCAACGCCGGCGCCGGATCACCCGGTCGGCCGTTGGTTCCGGCCACTGGTGGCGGAGCGGCTGGCCGGCGAGGGCGTCGTAACGCTCGGTGAGCTCGTCGCGTTCTGCAATCGGACGCGGCGGCGGCTGGTTGCGGTCGGTGCCGCACATCGGTGCCGGCCAGGCGCGCGTGCTGGTCGCGCGGCGTCGCGGCCTCGCGAGATGCATCGACATCTTGCGCATGGTATCGAATGCGCTACAATTTGGTATCAATTGATACTTTTGCGGGGAGTTGCTATGTCACTCGTTACCCCTGAAGCCGTGGCTGCGGTCATGGAACTGCGGCCTGTCCCGCACACGCTCGCGGAGCTCGAGGCGCTCGTGCGTGACGGCCTGCCAAAGTCAGCGCTGCGCGCCGGCGTTGAACATGCGACGCAAGGTGCAGACGCCCGGCGCGCGCTGCTCGCCCGCATCATCCCCGAGGCAACCTACAAGCGTCGCCGCGATCGGCTGACGCAAGACGAATCGGAAAAAACCGAGCGCTTGGCCCGGATCGTGGCGACGACCACCTACGTCTGGAACGATGAAGAGGATGCACGCGAATTCCTGGCGACGCCCCACCCCGAACTGGAGGGGCGGGCCCCGCTCGATGTCGCGCTGACCGAACTCGGTGCGCGCCGGGTCGAAGAGCTGCTCTGGAAGTTGTTCTATGGGCTGCCGGCATGAAGTTGTTTCGCATCGCTGACACACGACACACGATCTGGAGCGGCACCGGTGCGATGCTGGTTGGTGGCCGCTTCAACAGTCCTGGTCGGCCCGTCATCTATGCGGCGTCGACTTTCGCAGGTGCGATGCTCGAGGTGCTCGTGCACGCGCGCATCGGCAAGGTTCCGAAGACGCACGGCTGGGTTGAGGCAACCGTTCCCGACGACGTCCTCGTCGAACGCCATTCAGCAGAGACGTTGCCGCTTGGATGGGATGCGGCCGCATTGCAGGCGGCACGGCAGTTCGGCGACGCTTGGCTGACCGAATCGCGTACAGCGCTCCTGATCGTCTCTTCCGTCGTTGTCCGCGCCGAGTTCAACGTGCTGGTGAATCCCGCGCATCCCGACGCGACGCGAATCGTCGTGACCGATCCGCAACCTGTAGTGTGGGACGAACGCCTCTTTTTGATGCCACCGGCCGGGCGATCATAGATTCACGATGGTGGTCTGCTAACCTTACCTCGACACCATTTTCCTGGAGACAGGAATGACTACGGCGTTGCTTTTGGTTTCATTCGCACGCCCACCCAGTTTCCCGCCAGAGTGGGTTCCCAAGCCGCTCGCGCTGTTCGTGGCGAACTGTGTGCCGGGATTGAATAAGCGTCAGTTGCTCGCTCGCACCGCGCGGCTCGGTTGGAAGCCGATGTGGGAGCCCGTTCCGAAGCTGAAGCGAGACGACATCGAGGCGTATGGCCTCGGGCTCACAATCGACGGGGTGGGGGTACCGCTTATTGCACGCATGCGCAGAGCTGCAAAGGACGTGTTATCGGTCAAGGTGCCAGAGCGGTAGCGTCATGGCGCCCTTCGTCCATCTTTGCGACGGCCTTTTTCAGCAGCCCGCGCAACCAAGTGAGCCCGGGGTCCGAGGTCCGATGCTTGTGCCATTGCATCGCCTGCTCCACCGTCGGGACCGGCACCGGCACCTCACGCAGCACGATCGGCAGGCTGCGCGCGGCCTCTTCGGCGAGCCGCCGGTGCATGGTGGCGATCCGGTTCGTGCCGGCCAGCAGGTGAGCCGGCGACACGAAGCTGTACGTATTCGCCTCGACGCGCCTCACGACGCCGAGCCGCTGCATGAACCAGTCTTCGAGTGTCGTCTGTGCGTCGCTGACCTGCACGACGATGTGCCCGGCCGCCATGTAGCGCTCGGTCGTCATCTCGCCCTTCGAGAGGGGGCTGTGGTTCCACACCACACAGCAGTAGGTTTCCTCGAGCAGCACCTCGGCCGGATGCTCGGTCGAGCAATACTCTTTGGGGATGATCAGTAGATCCGCTTCACCGCGCTCCAGCACGCGGTGGGGATAGGCAACCTGCGGGCGCAGCTCGAATCGGATGCCGGGTGCTTCCTTGTAAGCGAGCGTGAATAGGTGCGGCATTAGCGTCGTCATCGTGTAGTCCGAGACGAACAGGCGGAACAGGCGATTCGCTTGTGCCGGTACGAATTCGGGCTGGGCCGCTACCGTCGCGTCGACGCGCACGAGGATGTCGCGCACAGCGTCCTTGAGCGCGTCGGCGCGCGGCGTCGGCTCCATTTTGCGCCCGACCTGCACGAGCAGTTCGTCTTTGAAGTATTCGCGCAACCGTGAAAGCGCGTTACTCGTCGCCGACTGGCTCAGGTGGATCTTTTCGGCCGCACGGCTGATGTTCTGTTCGCTCAAGAGCGCGTCGAGCGCCACGAGCAAGTTGAGGTCGAGCTTGTTGAACCGCATGCGTGCTGTCTCCATTCTCCTAATCGCTGCCGCGTTACCTCGCGCGCATACGGTATCAGGGTTTAACCTGAGAGTATTGACGCCGTCGATATCGGCAATGGATCGAATCCATTTTTAGGATACGTCAGCCTATTTTAACCTAGCCACATCTCGAAGCGACGGCAGCCGACGCATCGCATTGGGAGGCCAGCGTCAGGGCATTTTCGGATCGAACGTATCGCTGTACGTCGGCCGTCTGCACCGCGCTTCCACTATTAGAAGAGATGCCAGGCGGCGCAAACGCGCCCCTAGGAGGAGACAGCATGTCCACGAAACTGATCGCAGCCGTCGTCGGTTGCGCCGTGTTGGCCACGGGTTCGATGAAAGAAGCACAGGCATTCGAAGGTGGTGTTTCACCGTATGCGGCCGGCGCGGTGGGTACGAATATCGCCAACCTGCCGCCGATCCCAGGCCTGTTTGCGCTGGAACAGTTCAACTACAGCTTTGCGAACGGCCTCTATGGCAACGACGGCAAGAAACTGCCGATTCCGTTCCATACGTCGGCGTTTTTGGAAGTCACTCGTCTGCTGGCGGCGTATCCGTTCCACCTCCTTGGCGCAAACGTCTATACGCAGCTGATCATTCCCGTTGTGTCATTGCATAGCACCGTCTTCGGGCAGTCGAGTACGCAGAACGGCCTCGCCAACATCACGCTGACGCCTGTGTTGCTGCAATGGAATCTCTTGCCGAACCTGACGATTGCGTCGGGCATCGATGTTGCATTCGAGACCGGTTCCTATAGCCCGGTCAAGTCGAGCGTCGCGCTGGGTTACACCTCGGTGCAGCCGTTGATCGCGATTCGCTATAACGTTCCCAACGGAATCGACGTCGCGCTCGCGAACCGCTTGCTGTTCAATCAGAAGAATGGCACGACGGACTACAGATCGGGCGACGGTTACGTCGCCGAGTTCAACGCCGGCTGGAACTTCGGCCCCTGGAAGCCCGGCGTGGTCGGCGCGTACCTGAACCAATTCAGCGACGACAAGGTGGGCGGCGTGAGAGTGGGCAATCGCATGCGGACCTTAGGCATCGGGCCGTCGATCGTGTACGACGCCAGAAGCTGGAGCGTCAACCTCAATTATCAGCAAGGCATCTATGCCGCAAACACGGCCAAGAGCAGCAGTGTCTGGCTGAACATCGGCATCCCGTTGTGGGCCGGCTTCGGGCACAAGGGCTAAGCATCGTCTCGCGGGCCGGACTGTGCACGAGAAGCCGGTCGTGAGCGCCGTCATCGACCAATACGCAATTTCAACCAAGGCAATCAGCATGTTCCGATACTTTCCTACCAACTACGTCTGGAATCTGTCCGTCAATCTCGCCATCGAAATGGGCGCGCGCATTGGTGAAATCGAGGACATGTGCGGGCAGCTCCAGGAAGCAGCCAGGCAGCCGGACGCTGATGGCACGCGTGCGTTTCGCGAAGCGTGGGTCGAGAAGGCTGATAGTCTTTGCGATCTCGCGCGGGAAGACGAGGCCCAGGGGCGGCTGCTGTCGGCGGGCGAGAAACTCAAGCGTGCCGCGATCTATCTGATCACGGCCGAGCGCATGCTCGCGCACGATGCCCCGGGGCGCATCGAGCTTTATCGACGCTCGCTCGATACGTTCGACAAGGGCGTCGCGCTTTCCGGCGATAACTGCGAGCGCGTCGCCATTCCGTATGGCGACAAGCATCTGTCCGGGCTCCTTGTAAAGGCGAAGAACGCCGACGCGCGCAGTCCACTGCTCGTACAGGTGAACGGGCTCGATTCGACCAAGGAAATGAAGTACTTGGTGGGCTTGCCGGCATGGCTGGCGGCGCGCGGAGTATCGTCGTTGATCGTTGACCAGCCCGGTACCGGCGAGGCGTTGCGACTGCACGGTCTGCATGCGGTATACAACGCGGAGATCTGGGCAAGCAAGATCGTCGACTGGCTCGAAGGCCGAGACGATGTCGACCCGAAGCGGATCGGCATGGAGGGCGTGTCGCTCGGGGGCTACTACTGTCCGCGCGCGGTTGCCTTCGAGCCGCGCTTCGCCTGCGGTATGGTGTGGGGAGCCAACCACGACTGGCGCGACGTCCAGAAAAAGCGCCTGCAGCGCGAAGGCAACTTCCCGGTGCCGCACTACTGGAAGCACGTCTGCTGGGTCTGGGGCGCGAAGGATATCGACGACTTCATGCGTATCGCCGAAAACGTGCATCTCGACGGTGTGCTCGACCGCATCAAGGTGCCGTTTCTCGTCACGCATGGATCGAAGGATTCGCAGATCCCGGTCGCCTGGGCTCATCGCACTTACGAGCAGCTCGTGAACAGCCCGAAGCGCGAGCTCAAGATCTTCACGGAGCGCGAAGGCGGCGTCCAGCATTCGAGCTTCGACAACTCGATCAACGCGGGGCACTTCATCGCCGACTGGATCGCCGAAGCACTGGGCGCATACCCTGCCGCGCGCTAACGCCGCACACTCTACCAAGGAAGGACCGCATGAAGTTCTCGCTCGACCGACGCCAGTTGCTGGCGTCCATGGCGCTCGATGCCACTAGCGGCACGCCCGCTCAGCCAGCCACGTCACTGGGCGCCGCGCCGCCGCACGCCGACCTGGCGCTGAAGCTGATGATCGTCGGGCGTCGCAGGTCTGGCACCACGCTGGCCGAGCACCGGCACTACATCCGCCGGGTGCACGGCGAACTGGTGATGCAGAACATTGCCGCCGATCCCGTCAATGCACCGCGGCGCTATGTTCAGAACCCGGTATTCGACGGCACGTTCCGCACCGCCGACGCGGGCGCGGCTGACCCGTTCGCGCTGAACCGCGACTTCGTCACCCAGATCTGGTTTCCGGACCCGCTGTCGATGGAGCGCGCACGTCAGTCCGCCTTCTATCTTGAGAAGGTCAAGCACGACGAGGACAACTTCGTCGATCAAGCCAGTGTCATCTTCATGCCGGTGCGCGAACGCGTGATCGGCGGGGCCGCTGCGCCAGCGAACCAGCGCGTCAAGCTGTTTGGCTTCCTGCAGCGTTCGTCCGGTGCAGCGCCCGACGACTTCCGCCGCGCCTGGGGCGCGGCGCCCTGGGCTGCGGGCGACAGCGCCGGTGTGCTGCGGTATGCGCAGAACGACACGCTGCCGACCCCGATGGGCTCGCCGTTGGTCGACGGGATCGACGAGTTCTGGTTCGACGACGAAGCCGACGCGCGCATCTTCCACTTGCGCTGGGAGGCCTGGGTGTCCGAGGAGCTCGTGCGCCCCGGGCTCGTACCCGAAGCCCGCCACTTCGTGCTGCTCGCGCACGAGGACGTGATCCACGCCGGCCCGCGCTGACTTCTTCCTTTCCTGCTGGACAGACACTCATCATGAACATCATCGGACCCGATACGCTGGTCTTCGGCGTGGACGACGTCGCCGCCTGCAGCCAATATCTGCTCGACTACGGCCTGTTGCCGGTGCGCAGCGACGACACCGGCGGTCGTTTCGAGGCGCTCGACGGAACGGGCATTGAAATCGCACGCCGCGATGATCCGGCGTTGCCGCCCGCGCTCGGCACGGCAAGCATGCTGCGCAAGACGATTTACGGCGTCGCCGATGCCGCGACGGTTGATGCCATCGCGCAGGCACTGCACCGCGACCGCGAAGTGAGCACACTCGCTGACGGATCGATCGAATCGCTCGACGACATGGGCTTCGCGATCGGCTTCCAGGTCACCACGCGCCGGTCGCTTTCCCTGTCTGCCGAGCCCGTGAATGCGCCGGGCGCACCTGCGCAGCGCGCGCCGAACGTCGTAGCTGTGAGGGACGATGCCGTGCTTACCCCACGCACGCTTTCGCACGTTGTCTACTTCGTGCCGGATATCGACAAGGCCGAAGCGTTCTATGTAGAGCGTCTCGGCTTTCGCTGTACTGATCGATTCACCGGTGTCGGGCCATTCCTGCAACCGGCCGGCACGCTCGACCATCACACGCTGTTCATGATTCAGACGCCACCGTTCATGAAGGGCTGCGAGCATTTTACGTTCCATATGGGCGGACCGACCGAGGTTCTGCAGGCGGGCACGCGTTTCGTCGCGAAGGGTTACCAGTCGTTCTGGGGTCCGGGGCGTCATCGCTTCGGCTCGAACTGGTTCTGGTATTTCAACAGCCCGCTTGGCTGTCACGTCGAGTACGACGCCGACATGGATCTGCACGACGAGGAATGGAACGCGCGCGAGGCACCGATGGGCGCCGATGCATCCCAACTGTTCCTGTTCCAGCATCGCGAGAAGTGGGTGCCGGGCGGTCCGCCCGCGGGGGCAGCCGCGGCGAAGCTGGATTGACGGAAAGGATCGTTACGCCATGCCGGGGACATATTCCGATCGCATTCGTCTCGCAAGCGTCGACGATCTGCCCGATCCCGGGGCACGTGGCTTCGATCCCGACGGGCTGGGGCACGATACGCTTTTCGTCGTGCGGTACGGCGCGCAGGTTCGTGCGTATCGCGACGCATGCCCGCACTTTTTCGGCGAAACGCAGATGGCCTGGCGCAAGAACGCCTACCTGAACGGTGACGGCACCCGCATCGTCTGCCACGCGCACGGTGCGCAGTTCGACATCGCGAGTGGCGAGTGCGTACTCGGCCCGTGCCTCGGTCAGCGCTTGACGCCCGTCGAGATCGAAGTGACGGACGACGGCGCCATTGTGCTGATCGCAACATGACACACCAACACCAACCGCAGACATAGCAAGGAGACACCCGGATGGCAGCCCCTCTTCAACACGTCCTCGTCATCGGCGGAGGTTTTTCCGGTATGGCGACGGCGATCCAGTGTGCGAAGCTTGGCCTCACGGTCGACCTCGTCGAGATCGATCATGGCTGGCGCTCGTACGGCGCCGGCATCAGCATCGGAGGGCCTACGTTGCGCGCGCTGCGCACGATCGGCGTGCTCGATGTCTTCTTCGAACGCGGCCACGGCGGCGACGGCGTGAATCTGTTTACAGCCGGTGGCCAGCCAATCGGCACGCTGCCGACTCCGCGAGTGGCCGGCGAGGACGTTCCTGGCGGCGGCGCGATCATGCGCCCTGTGCTGGCCGAAATTCTCGCCAAGGCTACACGTGCCGCAGGCGTGCGCGTGAAGCTCGGCTGTACCTTCTCGCGGATCGAGCCGCGCGGCGAACAAGTGGACGTGGCGTTCACGGACGGCACAATCGGTACCTACGACCTCGTGGTTGGAGCGGACGGCCTCTACTCGAAAGTGCGCGCCGCTGCGTTTCCCGATGCGCCGAAGCCGCGCTATACGGGCCAGGGCGTGTGGCGCGCCGTGATGCCGCGACCAGTGGAGATCGCATGCGCGACGATGTGGCTGGGGCAGAAGATCAAGGCGGGTGTCAATCCGGTCTCCCGGGACGAAATGTACGTCTTCGTCACCGAGGATAGGCCGACCAACGACCACATCGATCCCGCCGAATGGCCGCACATGCTGTCCGAGTTGCTGGCATCGTTTGACGTGCCGCTGATCAAGGCCATCCGTGCGCAGATCGGCGCCGATTCGCGCGTCAACTACCGTCCGCTGGAAAGTCTGCTGCTGCCGACGCCCTGGTTTAGCGGACGTGTGGTGCTCGTCGGTGATGCGGTGCACGCCACCACGCCGCATATGGCGGCGGGCGCGGGCATCGGCATCGAGGATGCGATCGTGCTGGCCGAAGAGCTGGGGCGCGGCACGACGGTGGAAGCCGCCTTGCAGGCATTTCAGGCACGCCGCTGGGAGCGCTGCCGCATGGTGGTGGAAAACTCGGGGCGTCTTGGCGAGATCGAGATCGTCGGCGGCGACAAAGAGGAACACCGGCGCATCATGCACGAGACGCACATGAGTCTCGCGCGGCCGATCTGACACAAGTGGAGACATGATGGAGACGAACCTTTCCCCCACGATGCCGGCATGTGCCGACCTTTCGATATCGACCGGCCCGGCGCGGCTTGGCGCGTTCGGCACGGTCGCATTGATGCTCGCGCATTGCGCCGGCATGGTCGATCTGGTGGCCTTGCCGGTCTGGGTCGGCACGTTGATCGGTGCGTATCGGCTCGATCCACAGAAAGCGGGCCTGCTCGCTACGCTGTTCCTGACTGGTGCCGTTCTGAGCAGCGTCTTTTTCTCGCCACGCTTGAATCACCTGCCGGCGCGCGCGATGTCGACTGTCGGCTTCGGCATCGCAGCGTGCGCGTTTCTCGGCATCGCGTCCGTGCAGGTCGATCGCTATCTGGCGATGGCGGTCCTGCATGCCGTCGCGGGCGTCGCCGTCGGATGCGGCCTGAGCTTCACGCACGGCGCCGTCGGGCGCAGCAGCAATCCACATCGCCTGTTCGCGATCGTGGGCTTCGCGCTCGGCATCTTCGCGATCGCGTTTCTCGGCATCGTGCCGGGACTGATCGCAACGCATGGCGGCCCGATGCTGTTTCGCGTATTCGCGGGCGTGATGGGCGTCGCCACGATCGCGTGCGCGCTCGCGTTCCCGTCGATTCGAGCGCGCCGCAGCGCGGCAACCGACGGCGAGCCTCGCTTCGAGCGGAGCGCCTGGTTCGGCATGGCGGGCGTCGGCTGCATGGCGCTGACGCAGTCGATGCTGTTCAGCTTTGTCCAGCGTATCGGCCTCGATCGCGGCTTCGGTTTCAGTGCCGTGACCACGACGCTGATCGCGCTCGGCTTCGTCAACCTGTTTCCCGCTCCCGTCGCGGGTCTGCTCGAAACGCGCGTGCCGGGCCGCAAGGTCGTGCAGGCCGGCCCCGTCGTGCAGGCCGCGCTCGCGCTGGTCATCACGCAAAGCGCCGCGTTTGTGCCGTACGCAGCGGCCACCTCGGTCTTTGCTGCAGTGATGATGTTTACCCACACCTTCGCGTTCGGCATGCTGGCGCGCATCGACCGCACCGGCCGCGTCGTTGCAGCGACGCCGGCCATGCTGATGACGGGCGCCGCCGTCGGTCCCTTGCTTGGCGGCACGCTCGTCAAGCAGTCCGGCTACGGCAGCCTCGGGATCACTGCAGTGCTGATCGCAGTCGCTGCAGCGATCTGCTTCTCACGGTTCGACCGTGGTCCGCAATCACAAGGAGTCCGAACATGAAGCCCGTTCGACGGTTTGTCGATCTCTCAATCTATCTCGAGAACGACGTTCTCTCTGATCCGCCGCCGCTCGCGCCAAGGATCAGCTATCAGAAGCACGAAGACACGCTGGCCGAATTCATGGCGATGCTGCCGGGTACGAAACCCGAGGACTATCCCGATGGTGAAGCCGCCGCCGCGGAGTGGGTCACGCTGACGACCCACAGCGGCACGCATCTCGACGCGCCCTGGCATTTCCACTCGACGATGGATGCGAGCCTGGGCGAAGCCCGGCCGTCTATCACGATCGACCAGGTGCCGCTGGAATGGTGCTTCCAGCCGGGCGTGAAGCTCGACTTCCGGCACTTTCCGGACGGCTACGTTGCGACGGCGGCCGACGTCGAGGCCGAACTCGCGCGCATCGGCTATGAACTGCAGCCGCTCGATATCGTCGTCGTGAACACGCGGGCGGGGGCGTGCTACGGGCACGACGACTATGTCAATGCGGGCTGCGGGATGGGCTACGAAGCGACCATGTACCTGTTGGAGCGTGGCGTGCGCTTGACCGGCACCGATGCGTGGAGTTGGGATGCCCCTTTCTCCTATACCGCGAAGAAGATCGCGGAAACGGGCGATACGTCGCTGATTTGGGAAGGGCACAAGGCGGGGCGCGATATCGGCTATTGTCATCTGGAGAAGCTGCACAACCTCACGGCCTTGCCGCCGACCGGCTTCACGATCAGTTGCTTCCCGCACAAGATTCGCAGCGCGTCGGCAGGGTGGACGCGCGCCGTCGCGATTTTCGACGACACCGACGTGGAGGCAGCAGCATGAGCTTTCCAGCGATTCGTCGCGTGGTGACGGGACACGATACCGACGGCCGGGCAGTCGTCGCATCCGACGGTCCTCTGCCAACCGTGGTGGAAATCGCTGCGATTCCCGGCACCGTATTCCACGAAGTCTGGAGCACGTCGTCGAGCCCCGCCATGGTCGGCAATGGCGCCGATCCCACGGTCGGCGCGCTCATGCTGCCGCCGCCAAAGCAGGGCACCCGCATGCGCTTCGTCGACATTCCACCCGATACGCCGGAATTTCTCGCACACGGCGCGATGAAAATGCACGACGCGTTCAGCCAGATCGGCGACGCCGCGGCGTCGACGGTGAAGGCCGGCTCGCCGCATCCGCTGATGCATCGCACCGAGTCGATCGACTACGGCGTGGTGATCGAAGGCGAGATGACCCTGATCCTCGACGATGCCGAAGTCGCACTGGCGCCGGGCAGCGTGGTGATTCAGCGGGGGACCAACCATGCTTGGGCGAATCGCTCGGGCCGGCCATGCCGGATGCTGTTCGTCCTGATCGACGGTGCCTACGATCCGGCGATTGCCGCCGTGCTCGACACACCCGCACACGGAGCTGCATGATGAAATTCGCGACCTTGCCCGACGGTGGCGCCGATGGGCGCTTGCTGCTCGTGTCGTGCGACCTGCGCCATGCCGTCGACGCTGCGCCGATCGCAACGACGCTGGCCGACGTGCTCGATCGCTGGGACGCGCTCGCGCCCCGCTTGCAGGCGCGTTACGATGCGTTGAACGCCGGCAGCGTGCCCGACGCGCGTCCGTTCCATCCGGCCGCATGCGCTGCGCCCTTGCCGCGCAGTCCGCAGTGGTGCGATGGCTCGGCGTTTCTGAATCACGGCCGCCTGATGGAGCAGGCGTTCAATACGCCGCCGATTCCGATGTTCGATACAGTGCCGGTCATGTACCAGGGCGCGAGCGACGACTTCCTCGGCCCGGCCAGCGACGTGCCCTTGCCCGACGAGGCCGACTGCATCGACTTCGAAGGTGAATTCGGTGTGGTAGTGGGGCATGTGCCGATGGGCGTATCGGCCGCCGGTGCGCTGCGCTGCATCCGCCTGATCGTGCAGCTCAACGACTGGAGCCTGCGGGCGTTCGGCCCGCGCGAAATGAAGACGGGCTTTGGCTTCCTGCAGGCCAAGCCCTCCACGAGCTTTGCGCCGGTTGCCGTCACCCCCGACGAACTCGGCGAGCACTGGCGCGACGGCCGCGTGCACCTGAGCCTGCACGTCGAATGGAACGACCGCTGGTTCGGTCATCCGCACGGCCGCGAGATGAACTTCGGCTTCGGCGAACTGATCGCGCATGCGGCTCGCACGCGCCGCTTGTCGGCGGGAACGATCGTCGGGTCCGGCACGGTGTCGAATGCCGACCGCAACGCGGGCTCGGCGTGCGTCGCCGAGCGACGCGTGATCGAAATGATCGACGAAGGCGCCGCGTGCACGAGGTTTATGCGTTTTGGCGACCGGGTCAGGATGACGGCGCGCGACAACGCCGGCAACGCACCGTTCGGCACGATCGATCAGCGGGTGGTGCGCGCGCCGCGCGCCGACGATGAGGAGGCTCGGCCATGAGAGTGCTGGTGACCGGGGCGGGCGGATTTGTCGGAACGGCGTTGGTCGAACGTCTGCTGCGCGACGGTATCGCGGAGCCGGGCGATGTGTCGGAACTGTTGTGGGTCGACCGGCAAGCGGAATGGCCGTACGACGATGCTCGAATCACGGCGCTGGTCGGCGATTTCAGCCGCTCGGAGATTCTCGAGCCGCAGCTGTCGGCACCTGTCGACGTCGTGTTTCATCTGGCGAGCATACCCGGTTCGCAGGCGGAAACCGAACCGGCCGAGGGCGACCGGGTGAATCTGTCGGGGACGCTGGCGCTGTTCGAACGCCTGGCCACGCAAGCGACAGAGCACGGGCGCGCGCCGCGCGTCGTCTATGCCAGCAGCGTTGCGGCGTTGGGCGAGTCGTTACTCGCATCCGTGGACGAGCACACCGTGCCGCGACCGACGATCAGCTACGGCGTACACAAGCTGGTTGGCGAACTGATCCTTGCCAACTGGACGCGACGCGGCAAGCTGGATGGCCGTGCATTACGTCTGCCGGGCATCGTGGCTCGTCCGGCGCTTTCTGCGGGACATGGATCCGCGTTCATGAGCCAGATCTTCCGCATGGCGCAGAGAGGCCAGTCCTATACGTGTCCCGTTTCGCCTTCGGCTACCGCGTGGTGGATGTCTCGCAAATGCTGTGTCGACAACCTGCTGCACGCCGCACGCATGTCCGCGGAGGGTTTGCACGCGGGCCGAGTCTGGACGCCCCCGGTGCTGCATCTGTCGGTTCAAGAGATCGTCGACGCGTTGGTCCGGCGCTTCGGCGCGTTCGACATCGATTACGCTCCGGTGGAACGGATCGAGCGGCTTTTCGGACGACAACCGCCGCTGACGGATCTCGGTGCCATCGAGGTGGGATTTCGGCATGACGGTACGATCGACGCCCTTGTAACGCATGCGCTTGAGTTAGAGGTCAGTCCAAAAAAACCGTGACGGACTGTTTACCTCTTCGGCGAGCTATTGAGCTTGGGCACCAGAACAACGGAAGTCCACGGATGGAAGCGCCTATCGCTGGACTTTGTCGCGGCTAGACCGACCTACACCGGTAAATTGCAGGGAAATCAAGGGGACTCCATCCACGGTATCGGCACGCTCGCCGACCTGACCGTGCGCATTCCAAGGCGGCGGCGCTGGTGGACCGGCATTCCCGGGCTGGGTGCCCGCAAGATCGAGGCCTTCTTTGCCGCGCACCCGACACTGACCGAGCGGGCCCGCGCCTTGGTCGTGACGACGCGGCCCGATCCGATCGTGCCTTGGGACCAGATCCCAACACTGGGCGCGGCGATTGATCGAGACGGACCACTGGGTCAAGCTGATGCCAGCGAAATTCGTCAAGGCATTCAACATCCGCAACAAAACGATGCTGCCGATGCTCGAGCAATCTGGATGGCTACGCAGATGGACAGCAAGAAAGTTGCCGTGAAGACCGAGGCTCAGCAGGCAGTGCTTGCGCTGCATCGCATGCGGCAGCAATTGGTGAAGTTCCGCACGATGCAGATCAACAGCCTGCGCGGGTTGCTGACCGAGTATGGCGAGGTGATGGGTGTCGGTCGAGCTGCGTTGGACAAATCCGTCGTTGGGGTTTTGGAAAGATTGTCGGGACGCCTGCCAGCGATACTGATCGATACGTTACGCGAGCAATGGAGAGGTCTGGATGACCTCGATCGGCAGATCGGCTAGATCGAGCGCCGTTTGCACGAGTGGATGAAAGACGACCCGTTTGCCAAAGAAATTTCGATGATCCCAGGCGTAGGCCTGCTTACCGCAACGGCGGCAGTGGCAACGATGGGACAGGCGAAAGCCTTTAAATCCGGCCGCGAGTTTGCTGCGTGGCTCGGTCTCGTCCGCAGACAGACGGGTTCCGGTGGCAAGATAGAGCCACAGGGAATCAGTAAACGAGGTGATACCTATCTCAGGACTTTGCTCGTTCAGGGCGCGCGAAGCATCATCTAACATGTGAGAGAGTCAGGTCTATGGGTGACGCAGATAAAACACGGCGTCCGTTGAACGTCGTCATCGTCGCGATGGCCAACAAGCTTGCCCGGATAATCTGGGCAATGCTGGCGCATCAACGACCGTGCCGGAGGACTACGAAAGCGCTAAACCGGCCTGATTTCTCTGGCCTTTCCGAAAGTTATGCTGAAGGGATGGAACGTCAAAAGTTGCGGTGGCATTCGAGTGCGATGACAAAACGGGTAGGACCTGGGACTCACTAAGCCTGAAAGTTATCTGAGCCTGACAAGCTCGTGCAGTGAATGAGGCGTGAGTCTGCGGATTTCATAGGGGCCCGCAGCGAATCAGGCTGCAACAAGGCCGAATGTAGAGTTGCAGCCCATCCTGTTTATCGAAGACTCGAAAGTCCGGCGCAAACGGGGCGTTCATGTAGACAACTTTACTTCGCAAACGGTGACGGTTTTATTTGGTCTACGACTGTGGCGGTTACTTCACCGCGACTTCCGTATGCACGATCTGCGGCGGGCTCTTGAAGAAAGGGCCGGCCAGCTGACGCCACGCCTGGAAGTCGTCCGACTGCCGGAAATGCACCATGTGATCTTCGACGGTGTGCCATTTGACGACGAGCAGGTAGCCGCCACTGCGCTCGATCACGCGGTGCAGCTCGGCGCCGCCGCAGCCGCGCGCACGGGCGAACAGCGGAAGGGCTCGACGAACTGCGGCTTCGAACGGCACGGCCTGCGCCGGATCGATTTCGAGCGATGCCATTTCCAGAATCATGAATGCTCCAATACGGGTTGAATGATGCGAACGGATCGTGACGCGACGCGCGCCGCAGGCCACGCATCCATCAACGATACCGGAAGTCAACGTCGGGGTGGCCGCATGCCATTCCGGCGACGCCGGTGAACGCGCCACGAGTTCCTCATCAGCAGCTTCAGCGATACGGACAGTGCCGCCGACACTGCGAGAATCGCCGCCGTCGCCCAGATCCGGGCCGCGAACGTGCCGGTCGACTGCTTAAGGAAGCCGACGAGGTAAGAGCCGGCGAAGCCGCCGACTGTCCCGATCGAGTTGATGAACGCGAGCCCGCCTGTCGCCGCGACGCCGGTCAGGAAGCGCATCGGAATCGTCCAAAACATCTCGCGTGCCGAGCTGACCGAGATTGCCGCGACACTGAGTCCGATCATCTCCGTCTGGCTGCCAACTCAGCGACAACTGGCACATCCTGCGACCGATCTGGTCCTGGAGGTCCGACACAGATGTGAACTCGCCGGGCTACAGCCGCCAAGCCGTACTACAATTGGCGGGCGCTGGTCGCGGCATCCGCGTGTTGACTGAACGCCTATCGCAGGAGAGCTTGGACGCAGCCCGACTTCGCTTAATCATAGCTCAGGTCTTCGCGCTTAGTACGTGACGTCGAAGCCCCGCGGTGCGATGCGGCGGGATCGGCCTTGGCAATGACGACGCGCGAACAGCCGCGACAAAGATCGCAGTCTGTATGAAGCGGTCACCACGCCTGAGGGAGGAACCTTGAAAGGCCGTAGACAGTCTGACTCAAGAACTACAATCGCAAGGATTTCGACGATCTCACACATCTCTTGCGCACGCGTGTTGTGAATTCGAAAGCTCTATCTTCTCTGACCCCTCAGGTGTATGCCCAAGGCGATGATCGGTAATATATGCCTTCGGGGTTGTGCCGCAGATCAGAAATGCGGAGATGGCGGCGAGCGCAGCGATACGTGCCGCTGAGCCGTCGCGGCACACGCCAACGATGGCGAGCACCTTTGCTACCGATGTTGGAAACGAACGGATTTGCATACGACTTACTCCTGAAATTCGAACCAGCTGTGTGCCGTGTCTGGTACACACGCGTTTTCGGCGCAAGAACGGGACGCCCTCTGTCTGGGGCGCCAGAAGAAGCAGGCGCCGACTGCCACGAAGGGACGCTGAGTGCGATAGTTCGGCTACAGTACATGTGAAAGCAAGGCCCGCGTCAGTAACGCTGAAGCCGAACTCGTTGCGCTGGAAGAGGGCGTAGAGCATCATGCAGGAAAGGGAGGAATAGCCGGCGAGAAATGCAGTGTTTACGCCGAGCGGTGAATTCCGGTTGAAGGCACAATGAGGACGCTGGCTGCTCCGCCGAGCGACACCCAATAGCCTCTTCGTCAGCCGCATCGGCGAACCGCGATCACTACATTGGTGGATTCGGAGGAGCTGGGCCTACGGGCGACGATCGCATTTTTGTGGCGAGAGAAGCTTGTGGGCAATTCCACCGAACGGAAATGGGACCGACACTCTATACAACGAAATGTAGTCTTGGATGACGGAGCATCAGACAAGCCGACCGCAGTCGACGCATGTCGCAAGCAAAGATCACGGCATGTCCGCGGTCGGACCATGTATTGACGAAGCTCGACGGCTATCATCAGTCGCATGTGGGTGCGGATCGACACGCACGTGCCGTGTCCACGTCAATGCGGCTCAGAAGCGGTATCCGATCGAAAGGGATGTCACAATCGGATTGACCCGGAATTTGCTGGTGCCCGTGACCGTGCCGACGGATGACCGGGTAGTCAGCGTAGCGCGCGTCGATAACCACGAGTACGCCACCGATGCGCTGATCGACCAGCGAGAGTCGATGTTGTAGGTCAGGCCGCCGCTCACGACAGGCGAAAAGGATTTACTGAGTGACACTGATGTCGGTCCCTCGAGCGCCGTCCCGACGGTCGGCGAGAAATAGATCTGACCTGTGGAAACGGGGTTGCTGAGCTTGATGTTGCTGAACCACGTATAGGTGACACCGGCGCCCAGATACGGCCTGAACCGTGCATTCGGTTGGCCGAAGTAGTAATTGAAGATGATCGTCGGACTCCAGGCCCGCGCGGTCCCCAGCTCGCCGAGACCGCTGAGCGTACCCGTGCCGTTCAAGTGCCATGTCGGCGGAAATCCCAAGATCGTCGTTGCCGCAATATGGTCGGTCAAGAAGTACGTTGCGGTAAGCCCGAACGTATCGCCGCTTGCGATGTCCCCGCCGCTGCCAGTTATCACATGTGACTGGCCGAGCGCATTGACGGTCAGCGGATCTGCGGCCCCCTGCGGGGCAAAGTGGGACCAGCCGGCATTGACTACCCACTGACCGGCTGATTGGGCATGCGCGCCAGAGATGGTCGCGAGTAGTACGACGGTTCCTGCACTCATTCGTTTCATGATTGTCTCCAGATTTTGGTGTTGGTGTTCAAAAATCGTGAAACCTGTCTTCATCGCCGTGTGCCAGACACCACTCGCGGGCTGCTCCTATGCTGATGAAGCGCGACGGTAAAATAATCTGGTTCTTCTTCGGTAATGAAAATATCTTCTAATTAAATTTTAAATGCGAAATTACTTACCTAATTCAACCGCAAACGTTACGAGAGTGGCCTATCATTGATGTCAGCTTCGACTGAGGCTGAAAAATCAAATGGAAAGCGTCCATCGGGTTCGGAGATCTTGCCGATCGCCGTTAGCGGCATCGCGTTGGCGATATGAATTCGCTTCGGCATCCCCAATCGGAAAGGGACGAGGGCAGCACTGTGACAATGCAAGATCAATGTTCCGGGCCGCGACTATCGAATCCAGATGAAGTCCGGACACAGCCCGGACAGTAACCTATTCGCGCGCCTGTTGAACCAAGCGTCTGCGAACGACAGAGCGCACCACGTGTCGTCGCATACGGGGTAGAAATCCAGGGCGGTTCAACTGGTATACCAGCCGCTGGCCGGAGTTCAGAATACGATTCTTTACGTCGGCGAGGTCTTCGCGAAGCAACTGATGGCCACGCTTGCGCCATGCACCCGCAATCATGACGGCTTCGATGTTGGCAATGCTGGCATGCAGGGCAGCGACGATCGGCTCGTGAGCCGGCCAAAGATTCAGTGCGCTGGTATCAATCACGACGAGATCGGCTTGCATGCCGGGAAGGAGGCGGCCGACGCGGTCGAACATGCCCATGGAGCGGGCACCCTCCACCGTCACCCACGACAATGCCTGTTTGCTGGTGATGGGACTCGTAACTGCTGCCATTCTTGTCAACTGTCGCTGAACCTGATGATCAAGACCGCGCTGATGTGCCAGGGCGACCCGCGCGGCGATGAGGATTTCACCCGAGACAGCTGACTCGACGTCCGTTCCAAGGGACGGTGAAATGCCGAGTCTCATCAGCCTTCCGGTGATGGGTACGCCGTGCCCCTGAGCGAGTTCGTTTTCCGGGGTAATCGTGAAGTTCGCGCCAGCGCCGACCAACGTTTTGAGCCAATCGTCATCCAGGTCAGCACCATGTACGATGTTTGTACGGGAGCCGATGACTCCTGCGTCGCGAACGGCCTCCCACGCCGCGCCGGGGCGCCCCCCACTTTGATGCATTGATACGACGAGACCTCGTTCATGGGCTGCACGCAAGTCCCCGATGGCAACTTTCGTTGTCGAGTACTGGGGACCTTTGATCGCCATGCCGAGTGTGAGGAGCGGATTGTGGCTGATTGGTCCCATCATCAGGCGGTCTACTTCGTTCAGCGGATGAGGTGCATCGGCTGCAGTGTGCGGTGTGCCATGAAGAAAGACAGCACGGATGCCCGAATCCACCAAACCTGCTACGGCTTGTTCAGCATGCTGTGGCGTTTGGGTGTTGTGACACCAGTCCCCGAGCGTGGTAACACCGCAATTTATCTGGTTCAATGCACCCGCCAGCGCTGCGATACGCATGTCGTCGGGCGTATAGTGCGAAGCCACTCCGCCATGCATGTTGGCGAGGTAATCCAGAAGCGTCCACGCAGCGCCAACGCATCGCAGTGGAGTTTGCCAACTATGCAAATGAGCGTTGATCAAACCCGGAATGATGATGCGACCGCTCAGGTCGACGACGACGGCCCCTGAGGCGCTCAGGTTGTTCCCGATCGCCAGAATCTTGTCCCCTTCAATGAGAAGGTCCACATCTTCTACATCGGGTCGGTTTTCCGCCATGGTGATGACGCGGGCACCAGTCAGCAGGATTTTGTTCATCGTGAAGCCTCCTTGCCACGAATTGCCTCGGGGCAAAGTTCGGGGGAACGACTGTGGGGCGGAATCATTGCCTGTGACGCTGCCATGGTGGTGGTGGCAATGTCTCGCGTCGCAATATGAGCGATGTAACCGTCGGGGCGGACGAGGATGAGCGTATCGCCGGTGACTCCGTAGTGGCGCTTGAACGACTGCGACGGGTCAGTAAATGCAGTATCCTTATGAAGGTCACCGACTTCGACGAAAACGCGCCGGAGTGGCGCACCGGCAGACGGCCATAGCAGGGTGCGACAGTCTTCGGCAGCATGACGTCCATATGCCACCGCGGTGAAATGATGTCCGCGGTAGATATCAAACAATCGCAGCGGGGCGCCTTGTGCATCACGTAGCTGTGCATCCGGCGCGCGATCACCTGGGCGCAGGGTCTTGGTCTGCTCCGCGTTCGATGGCGCCAACGGGCCGCCTTGGTAGGTCAGCAGCAGTTGCTGCTCGTCTTTGCCACGTCGTATGCTTGACGGGTCCAGCCTGCCAATCCCCTCGTACTTCTTTGTGGAAAGACCGAGCACGCCCGACGCAATCGGCTGGCGCTCAGCCTCATACGTATCCAGCAGAGTCGGGTTCGCGCCGGCCAGCACCTGTGCGATCTTCCAGCCAAGGTTGTACGCGTCCTGAATGCCGGTGTTCAACCCCTGTGCACCGGCGGGCGGGTGTACGTGCGCCGCGTCTCCAGCAACAAAGACCCGGCCGCGACGATAGCGTTCCGCAAGGCGAATGTTTGGCCGGAATACCGACTGCCACTGAATGCTGTGAAGCCGCACACGCGGATTGCCTAAGCGTGACTCGAGCAGCGCGATGATGGAGTCATTGTCTTGCGGTGGCGCTTCACCCGGCGACAGACGAACCATAAATTGAAACAAGTCGCTATGCGGGAGTGGGCAGGCGCCGACAAAGCGGCCTGCCGCGCCTGGCCACATGTGCCAGCGATCGCGAGCCAGGCCGGAGACTGCGGCATCGACAATCAGGATTCTGTCAGATTCATCCGTTGTACCAATGAACTCTAGTCCGAGCTTCTGACGGACGGTACTGCCGCCACCGTCGGCGCCGACGACATAGCGAGCGGCGATTTGCTGAATACCTGCCTCGGTCGAAACCTTGCAATGGACGACGTCGGGGCCTTCGGCGAGCTCGATCAGCTCGGTTCCGAACTCGACGCGGCGCCCTTGCCGCTCAAGACAGGCATGCAGTATTCGGTCGATCCGGAATTGTGGAATCAGCCAGGTGTTAGGATAGGGTACGTCGTCGGATGGCTGCTTATTGCTGAACATCCGCCAAGGGACCGTAAACGGTCCAATATGGATGCCCAGCTTTGGATAAAGGCTACCGCCGTCGAGGATTTCATCCAGCACACCGAGATCAGCGAACACTTCCAGGCTCCGCGGCTGTACTCCTTTGGCACGGGAGCCATCAAAGGCATGACTCCTTCTTTCAATCAATCTGACATCAAGTCCTCGACGCGTCAAATCGATCGCAAGGGCAGAGCCTGTTGGACCTCCGCCGACAATGAGCACATCAAGAATGTTTTCGCCAATCATAAATTTAACTCTTCTCTAGGCAAGCGCGGCATACGTTGCACACTGGGCTGAGTGGGTGTCGTGATGACCGCGAGTGACTGCTTTTTGGCCGTGAACGGGATTGAAACCGCTCACTGATCCGGCCCGGTGTGCGCTACTTGTGCGATAGGCAGGTGTTATCGAGGTCGTGCATGAATCGCTGGATCGCATTTGCAACCCAGTCGGGCTCCTCCTCCGGAAGCAAGTGCCCACCGTCCGCGTGCACGCGCTCCTGGCTGTTTTGAATGTCGCGGGCGAAGCGCTGTGCATTGATCATCGCGCTGCGCAATATCAAGGTCGGTGCCGCAATGCGTGTGATTTCTTCGCTGCGGTCGATCTGGTCCGTGTTGACCAAGTCGACGAGTGCCGATCGATTACCCGGGCGACCTGTCAATGTGTGGACCCGCTCCACCATAGCCTCATCGACGATCTCCGAGTGAGACCCCACGGCCATCCGCAGACTACGAGCGGTTGCACTGCGTGGCATCCAACGTCTAAACAGCGGTCTAAGCAGCGGGTTGTGCATCAGGCGGAAGGCTGGCGGCACAGTTTTCTCCGGATAGCCAGTGGCGTTGATCAGTACGAGTGCAGCCACGTGATCCGGATAATCGAGCGCAAGGTTCCATGCGATGTTTCCGCCCAGTGAGTGGCCAACCACTGTGTAGCGGGACACCCCGATTCTTGCCATGAAACGTGCGACGGTTGCCGCGTACGTGCGTATTCGATAGTCGCGGTCGCTGCGCGGTCCGGTCAGCCCAAACCCTGGTAGGTCAAGGCGAACAACATCGAACGTCGTCGATAGCAGATCCGCCAGTCGTTGGACGCTGTGTAGTGAGCCGCCAGAGTTGTGCAGCAGGACGATCGATGTCCCGCTCCCCGCCCTCTTGTAATGAACACGGAGTCCATCGACAGTGGCGAAGAGGGAATCGAATTGGGGTTCGAGCCAGTTCATCATAATGGTTACAGTGTATCCATTATTAAATGGGATGTCAAGGTGGTCTTGCGTCGAGACTGACCGGTCACGGTTCAGCAGAGGGACGTTATGGGGCATCCCGTCTGGCTCGCCGAATGCAGCAGACCTGCGCGTTGGGGGATACTAAGTAGATCAAAATAGGGTCGGCTGAATATTGATGTCTCGTTCACCGGATGCCCAGTCTACCGATTTCAGTGCAGTCCAATACCCTGCAAGGAAACGAGTATTTGGCTTACGAGCACGCCCGATTAAATGCTGCTCCGTCGCTACGGGGAACGCAAAAGTTGATGTCTAGTGAAGAGCGGATGGCGCAACGCTGGTCAACGTATTGCCCACGGGCCGCCTTGCCATCACGACGTCTTTCGCGCGGCTAGGCTAATGAGCAATTCGAAATGGGAGCGATGATGCTCGCGAACAGTCACTCCGCGGCGTACTTCTCGCCATGCTGAAAACAGCGGATGCCAGTACCCAATGCAAAAGATGTTCGTACTGCCCGGCTGTATGGTCCGAGTGGCCAGTGGCAAGCATCGGATCAGAAATTGAAGCTCGGCATCTGGGAAATTCGGCAAACTTCGGGACTCGCCGGAACGACTTTGCTCTCGTTGCGCCTTGGCAGGCGGCGGTCCCCCAAAGGCCGCGATGAGGAGGGTGGTGAGGCCAATACCGTGATTCGTCGAGCAATCGTCACGAATTGAGCCCGATCGTGTGTGCGGCGGTAAAACCGGCAATCAGACTGGCAACCTCTCGCGGCCGCTCGAACGGTGCCATATGCCCACAGTCCTTAACCACATCGCATTGTTGCGGCTGTAGCAGATCACGCGCGATCTCGAGCTGACTGATCGGGGTTACGAGATCGTTCTCACCCCATACAAGCAAAGTTGGAACATTCAGCGACCGCGTGCGTCTGAACAATTCGGTACGGCCAGAGAGCGGAAAATTCTGCAAAGTCGAGAATAGCGCATACATCGCTCCTCTGTAACGGTATGCGTCCAAGATCATTCGTGCCGCTTTGTTCGCGACCTGTGGATCTTGAACGTTGTGACCCAAGTGACGCTTCAATAAGCGTTGACCAAATCGTTTAGCCACGAAAGTCATCAGCCAATCGCGACGGGTCAGCCAAGGCGGCAACGCCGGCTTGGCGCCAAGACCTGCCGGACCGGCCAGAGTCAGCGTAACAAGCGTGCCAGCATGTTGTGCAGCATAGGCCATTGCGATGAGGGCACCCATCGAAGTTCCAACCAAATGGAAACGTTCAATGCCGAGCCTCTGTGTAAGCTGCGATAGCTGCTGCGCGAAAAGCGATTCGTCATACCTGTTCCGCACCCGGTCGGAGTAACCCCGGCCGTAGCAACTGTAGGCCAGCGTTCCAAACCCGCACGCCTGCAGATGAGAAGCGAGGCCATCCCAATAGAACAGGGGAATCGTCAACCCGCCTACCATGACGACTATATCCTTTGTCTTAGGCGCAGCCAATTCGTAATGTGTGGTTCCGTCGCCCAACTCGATAAAACTTCCACGAAGAGCCTTGCGTGTAAAAGCATCGAGTTGCCGGTCCTCACCAGACGCCACGAAGTATTTCATCTCTGGATCCTCTTCGAAGATAGCATCACGGAGCTTTCTCGTCGTGACGCGCGGTTGCGTAGCTATTGCGGCACATATCGGATACAATGTATCCGATAATTTTCGCTATTCTGACCGATTTCACCCGCTCGCCAACCCCATGAAAACCCTACCCTCTTCCAAAGACGCGGCTCCATCCACGGTTCAACGATCGCCGGGCAGGCCGTCGTTGCCGCTTGACCGGATCGTCGAAATGGCACTCCAGATCGTCGACGAGGAGGGCTCCGAAGCCCTCACGATGCGAATTCTGGCTGATCGCCTGAAGTCGGGAACTGCAACTCTTTATCGACACTTTGCCGATCGAGGCGAGCTCGTGTCTCAGGTCATCGATCGCGTGTTTGGTGAAGTTGATATCCATCCGGAAGAGTTCGCCAAACTTCGCTGGCAAGACGCATGCACGCGTCTTGCTCACGCGATGTTCCATGCGCTAAGACGACATGGAAATATTGCGCCCCTGCTGGCACAATTCCCGCCCATTGGGCCAAATGCCAATGTGATTCGCGAACTCGCTCTGGCCACCCTGATTCGAGACGGTTTTCCGATTGCGCTGGCTGCTCGTACGTATGCAACGCTTGCGCGCTATGTACTGGGTTTTGCAATTCAGTCACATCCAGGCCTGTTCACAGAACACAGCGACGGCCATGACCAGCTATCGCTCACTTTTCGCGACTTGGACAGTTCCCGATTTCCCGGTACCGTCGCCGCGTCAGCAGCATTGCCAATTCCGCTGGAGGAGGAATTCACTTTCGGCCTCGAATTGATCATGGAGGGTCTCGTACAACTCCATGCCAGTAAGAATTCTCGTCGCGTGAAGCGTTGATAAGCCGTATCGGCTCGATCGCGGACGGGCATCCCACATATCGACAGGCCGCCAGGAATCAACCCGCGACCGGTGACCGAAAAAACGTCCGTGTCAACTGCTCCGCAGGCGGGAGAAGTCATGGGCACTGAATGGTCGCTGCGTTGATTCGCAATGCCCGTGTGTGGCTGATGGTATAAAACTGCGCTCGAGCAGCGGCGCAATGCTGAGCAATTCGCTCAAGCCAGAGGGAGGGGCGGCCGGGATTCGTGAATATGCGAAGCTTCGCATATTCACGATTATGCTCAGCGCTGGATTATGCGTAGCGACGGCCGGTACGCTTTAATTGGCGGGCACCGTCGGCCGTCGGGATGCACATAATCAGAGGCTAACGAGGAACGCCATCACCTTGTCGGTCGCACGAAACCGAGGGACTGTTTTCCCCGCCGGCTGAAGCCGATTCAGTGCTTTCTCCTTCAGTGCGAGGTCAGCTTCCATGTAGATGTGCGTCGTGTCGAGGTGCTCATGTCCGAGCCAAAGTGCGATCACGGTCATCTCGACGCCCGACTGCAATAGATGCATGGCCGTCGTGTGCCGGACAACGTGGGCGAGACGCGTTTACTGTTCAGGGTTGGACAGGTTTCGGCCGTGCGCGAGACAGCTTTTTGCCGGATCGAGTCGACGCCGTTGCGCGTCAGCCTTTCGCCGCGATAGTTGGCGAACAAGAACACGGGTATTCGTTGCGAACGACGCTGATTCGCTTCGCATGAGAACGCACGAGCGATGGCGTTAGACGACCCGCTTCATGATGGATAAAGAAAGAATTTCCTCTCCAGCAAAACAAACTGCTCCCCCGGCAAACGCTCGGCCGAATATCGCTACCCATAATCCGCTGACCCTTACACGGCAACCCGCGGAATACATGGGCCTGGCCCGTAAGGAATGGCTGCAACTGCGGCGATAAAAGCAGCGGAAGCAGCGTGTCGGAGGCGCACGAACGGGAGGTTGCAGAGGCGCCATAGCAGAGAGCACAAAAGGAAAATCTTTCGTCCACTAAAGAAGTTGGAAGGGAAAACGCAATGAACAAAAATCAATCCAGGGTGGTCTCGAATCGAGGGTTTGGCGCGCTCGGAACGGCAGCAGACAAGCAAGGAGCCACGGCGCAAATGGAACGTCGACAGGCCAGCGCTCCGACGAAGTCAAAGGCTGCGCTGGCAGTCCTCGCGGCGCTCGTGCTCTCGGCGGGTTATGCGCATGCGGATAACCTCGCGGTTGGGGGGGAAAACGCTGGTCAGACGGCAACCGTCGGGGGTGCTACGGCGCCGGTCGCGAGCACGGGCGGAGTGTTCCCCGCAGTCGCCGGTGCGGACGGTTCAAGCCAGAATACGGCGGTCGGCATCAATGTATCGGCGCAAGGCGGCGCCGCAACGGCAGTGGGCGATACAGTCACGGCGAATGGTACGAATGCCACGGCGGTGGGTGCCAATTCGGTCGCAAATGGCACGAGAGCAGTAGCGTTCGGCGGTGGGGCGACCACGACGACCGGTGATGCGACCGCAATCGGTGCCCTTGCACACACGACTTCTGAATTCTCGACGGCGGTCGGTACCAATAGTTCAGCCGCTGGCGGAACGGCGCTGGGTTTCCAGGCGAGTGCGAACGCATCTGACGCTACGGCAGTTGGTGTAGATTCTGTTGCGTCAGGTATCGGCAGCGTTGCGATTTCCCGCGCACAGGCAACCTCGCAGAATGCAATCGCTATCGGTGAGAATGCCAAGGCAAGCGATGTCAATGCCGTGGCCGTAGGCCCCGGGGCGAACGCCAGCGTCAACAGCGCCACGGCGATTGGTCCCGCAGCGACAGCAAGCGGCGGCAGTTCGCTGGCGCTCGGCAATTCCAGCGTGGCGAGCGGAGGATCGGCCATTGCGATCGGTCAGTCTGCCACCTCGTCATCCGTCACGGCGGTCGCGATCGGCTTTAATGCGAATGCCGCATCGACCAACGCGATTGCGATGGGCACGCTTACACAAGCAACGGGCACAAATTCAATTGCGATCGGTAACGCGGCTGCGGCTTCGACGGCAGAGTCGACGGCCCTGGGTTCCGGCGCGGTCACACGTGCGGCAACGAACGTGAATAGCGTCACGTTGAACGGCGTAACGTTCGGTGGCTTTGCTGGCGCGACGCCGACCGGTGTCGTAAGTATCGGCGCGGTTGGTCAGGAGCACCAGTTGCAAAATGTAGCCGCCGGGCAGATCAGCGCTACCAGCACCGATGCGGTGAACGGCTCACAGCTTTTTTCTATTGCTTCGCAGGTTGCGACGCTGTCGAACAATCTGGCGGCGGTGACGACCACTGTCAACGAGATATCGACGTCGGGCGCGAATGGCACGGTTGCGGATACGACCGACACAGCGGTGGGTAAGAATTCGGTAGCGTCCGCGCCAAACGGTACTGCGGTCGGAAACGGATCGAACGTTTCGGGTCAAGATGGTACGGCAATTGGCACGAACTCGAATGTCACGGCCGCGCGAGCAACCGCCATCGGCACGAACTCCAAAGTCACGGGCATGGATTCGACGGCAATCGGCACGAACAGCAAGGCCACCGCGAACAACTCGGTTGCCCTGGGTGCAAATTCAGTTGCGGACAGGGACAACACAGTTTCGGTTGGTGCGCCGGGTGCCGAGCGTCAGATTACCAACGTTGCAAATGGCACGGCTCCGACGGACGCTGTGAATGTGCGCCAATTGAATAGCGCAGTGAACAGTGTGCGTGACGACATGCAAAAGTATCGCAAGGATGCGAACGCCGGTTCGGCATCGGCTGTCGCGCTGTCGATGCTTCCGCAAGCGCCTGCGCCCGGCAAATCGGTCGTCGGCGTAGCTGTCGGTAATTACGTTGGGCAGACGGGCTTCGCTGTCGGCGTGTCGACGTATCTGCCCGGTGGCAACTGGATTCTGAAAGGCGGTGGCTCAACGAACACCCGTGGTACGGTGGCTGTTGGAGGTAGCGCCGGCTATGTCTGGTAAAACTATGCTGCTGCAAATCGAGCCTTGTTTTGCCTGCTGAAGTCTGGTCTGGAGTTTGCCGGATCGCCCTCTGCCGTTTAGTGTAAGCGTCCGGCGAACCCATCCAGTGGTTAAGCCGGTTCTGGCTTCCAGTTCTGGGGTAAGAGTTCGTCGAGCCGAGCTGCCGGATGCACCGGCAGCCGTGCAAGGACGTCCTTGAGATAGACGTAGGGATCGTGGCCGTTCATCTTGGCCGACTGAACCAGGCTCATGACGGCGGCGGCGCGGCGGCCGGCTCGCAACGAGCCCGCGAACAGCCAATTGTTACGGTTATGCCCAAAATGGGCATAAGCGCCGTTATGGCAAGCCTGCAATTATGTAGGGTCCCCGACACGGGACCGCCCCTTGTGGAGCGGCCCAGTGTTGTCGGCTGCACATAATCACAGGGCCTGAAGGAACTTCAGTAGCGCGTCTGCTGGACGGTAGCGTGTACGCCGAATGTCGGGCGGCGAGATCGCGGCCAGTGCATGTTCCTTCATGGTGAGATCGGCCTCCACATAGCCGTGCGTCGTCACTGGACTCTCGTGCCCGAGCCATAGGGCGATGACCGAGAGATCAACGCCAGCCTGAAGCAGGTGCATGGCGGTTGTGTGACGTAACGTATGCGGAGAGATGGCCCGCCCATGCAGGGATGGACAGTGATGCTCTGCCGTGCGCACAGCCCGCGCAATCCGTTCGGCAACGTTTGAACGGGTCATTGGCTGTTTCCAGTGATTGGGCAGCAAGGGCTGATCGGGCTGCAGCCCAGTGAATTCGAGCCACTGACGAATCTCCGCAACGGTTTCCTTCCATAGAGGCACAGTGCGCTGCTTGCGCCCCTTGCCGTGGAGCCGCACCGACGGCGTCACGTCGAGCGTGAGATCTCGAACGCGGATGCTGATCAGTTCAGAAACACGGGCACCGGTGTTATAGAGGAGCTTCAGCAACACCCGATCGCGACGGCCATACCACGTGGAGGCATCGGGTGCGAGCCGCTGCGCGTAACGTTCGCGCTGGATTGCTGTGACCGTGAGGCAATGAACGCGTCGGTTCGCAGTGGCCATCGGCCTGAAGCCATTGACCACGCCGGTATGCAGCCCGCAAAGTAACGGGATGGCCGAGAGCTTCGTGAAGACGATGAAACGCGACTACGTCGCCTTCATGCCGAAGCCGGACGCAGCGACTGCTGCACGCAACCTGGTCATCGCGTTCGAGCATTACAACGAGAAGCATCCCCATAGCGCGTTGAAATACCGCTCGCCTCGCGAGTTCCGGCGCTCGATGGATTCAGCAACCTTAGTGTGATGCTGTGTCCGGTATTACAGGGTCAACTCCACGAGCGCCGGCCCCATAGCGCACATCGCTATCAACCTCCCGCCACGGTCCGTCGAGCCTGGCTGGATTCCGATAATATCGACGCGAGACTCACTGCCTGATTGGCTACAAAATTCCGCCTCAGGTCACTGGCTTTGTCCTTCCTTGCGCAAAGATCCTGTCAGGTGACGCAGCTCGTCCAGCAGTTTGACGGCGGGCGTGGGCAGCGTGCCCCGCCGGCGCCGGAACGCCGTCAAAGTGCGTTGCGCATCCAGGCCTTCGATATCCAGGGCGTCGATGACGCCCGCTTTGCTTTCAGTGTCGTACATGGGTTCGGCCATCCATGAGACAAAGCCACATCGCGCTACCAGGCTTTTGAGCACGGTGACCGAACGGGTCTCGACCGCAATGGCCGGCATCGGCAGACCGCGGGCCATGAAGGTTTCCTGCATGTGGGCATAAGGTCCGGTTCCCTTGGGCGTGAGTGCCCACCGTTGCGTCAATGTGTCATCGAGTCGAAGACCGCGCTTCGCGCGCAACGGGTGATCGGGTGCCGCGACCACGAAACTCCTGTCGCTCCATGAACAATCGGAGAGTGCGGCGACATCCTCGGTTTCGATTCCTGATGTGCAAAGCGCCAGGTCGATTTCATAAGCGAGCAAGCCTTCGACGAGACGGTCCCACACGCCTTCGATCACCTCGACGCGCAGATTGGGCCATTTCTCGAGCACACACGCGATGGCCATCGGCAAGACGAGGCTCGCTATGCTGCCCACCGCGCCAACCTTGATCACGCCTTTCGCCAGGCCGCGCATCGCGTCCAATTCCTCGCGGGCCTGTTCCGCCTCCCTTTGCAGCGACATCGCATGCGGCATCAATGCTTCGCCGAGAGCGGTCAGCTGCATCCCTTTGGTGTGGCGCTCGAAAAGCGGCGCCCCGACGGATTCCTCGAGCCGCTTGATCGATCTGCTCAGCGCCGGCTGGGTCATGTTCAGCGTGGTCGCGGCTCGTCCCAGGCTACCCGCGGAGACGATCGTGGTGAACATCATCAACTGCTGCAGATTGAAACTCATCGTGACGAACCAGGATTGAAAGGGGTGAAGGGAGCGAAGGCGATCCCGGCTCGCCAGCGCTGGCTAGGTGTCTTCCCTGAACGGAATCGCCGTGCCCGCTCAATGCGGCTGCCACCGAGCCCGTGATGACGCCGGAAAACCTTGGCCAGCAAGGCTTCGGAGCGAAATGGGGGCATCCGGCAAGCTGATCGAGCATGCCCAAATGTAATGACTTTTAGCATATTTTGCAATTTTCAAACAAGGTATTGAATCCCATACTGCGGCTCATCCAGTCACCGCCAGCCTAAGTGGCGAACCGCAGAGGATTCGAGATGCAACGAAACACAAGTGGGCAGCCGACCGTTCGCGATGCCGTCGTGGACTTGATGCGGCGCCTCGAATTGACGTCGGTGTTTGCCAATCCCGGCTCGACCGAGCTACCGATGTTCCGCGATTTCCCGGAGGACTTCCGGTACGTGCTCGGGTTGCAGGAGGCGGTCGTGGTCGGTATGGCGGACGGGTATGCTCAAGCGACCGGCAATGCCGCCCTTGTTAATCTGCATTCGGCGGCCGGTGTCGGCAACGCGATGGGCAACATCTTCACGGCCTTCAAGAACCGGACGCCGCTGATCATCACGGCCGGCCAGCAGGCCCGTTCGATCCTGCCGTTCGATCCGTTTTTGTCGGCCTCGCAAGCAACTGAGCTGCCACGGCCCTATGTGAAGTGGAGCATTGAACCGGCGCGTGCCGCGGATGTTCCGCTGGCGCTCGCCCGTGCTTACCACGTGGCGATGCAGGAGCCGCGCGGCCCGGTGTTCGTTTCCATTCCGGTCGACGATTGGGACCAGCAGGCCGACTTTGTCGAGGTGACGCGGGTCAGTACCCGGTTCCGTCCCGATCCAGTACGGATCGCGGAGATCGGCGATGCGCTGGACAATTGCAAACGGCCGGCCATCGTCGTCGGCGCGGAACTCGATCGTGCCGATGCCTGGAGCGAGGCAATCCAGCTGGCCGAGCGTCATAACGCACGGGTTTATGTTGCGCCGATGTCGTCACGCTGCAGCTTCCCTGAAGATCATCGTCTTTTCGCCGGATTCCTGCCCGCGATGCGCGAAAAAATCGTTCGGATTCTGGACGGACATGACCTGGTCTTCGCCGTCGGGGCGCCGGCTTTCGCGTATCACGTCGAAGGCAGTGGGCCGCATGTGCCCGACGGCGCGGCGTTGTACCAGCTCATCGACGATCCGGCTACCGCTGCGTGGACACCGGTCGGCACGTCGGTGGTGGCGAACATTCGCCTGGGGCTCGCGGACCTGCTCGCCCGTCCGGCACCGCAAGGCCGGCCTCTGCCGGCGCCGCGCGAGGTCATCGAGCGAGCCGAGCCCGCAGCAGTGATGTCGGTTGCCTATGCGTTACAGACGCTGTCCGAGGTCCGCAACGCAGCGGATATCGTGGTCGAGGAGGCGCCCAGTTCACGCCCCGTCATGCAACGTTATCTGCCGTTCACGCGCAGTCAGACGTTCTACACGATGGCAAGCGGCGGTCTCGGCTACGGCATGCCCGCCGCGGTGGGCGTGGCCCTGGCCAAACCCGGCAGCCGCGTGATCGGCCTCATCGGCGACGGCTCGACGATGTATTCGCCGCAGGCGATCTATAGCGCGGTCCAGCTCGATCTGCCGATCACATTCGTGATCCTGAATAACTCGCGCTACGCCGCCTTGCAGGAATTCGCGCCCGTGTTCGGCTTTGCCGCGTCGGATCCGGTACAGGGCACCGATCTCCCGGGGCTGGATTTCGTTTCTCTCGCCAACAGCATGGGTTGCGAAGGCGTTCGAGTGAGCGACGCGCTGTCGCTGAAGCCCGCGCTGGAAGACGCGTTGTCTTCGGGAAAAACACGCGTCGTCGAAATTGTCGTGGCCTGATCATGAGTCGGTGATTCGACGGGCCGGTTTTTCAAGAATATTCCAGGAGACGGTAATGAACCAGGTATCGATGCTGATCAACGGCGAGCGTACGATGGCTCGCGATGGCGCGACATTCGAGCGCCGCAACCCGCTCGACGACACCGTTGCCTCGACGGCGCCGGCCGCGACCGTCGCCGATGCGCAAGCAGCGGTGCACGCGGCGGCCGCCGCGTTTCCCGCGTGGTCGGCGATGGGCCCCGGCGAGCGACGCGCTTTGCTGAGTCGAGCGGCGGATGCGCTCGAAGCAAAGGGCGACGCGTTCGCGCGGGCAATGGCAACCGAAACGGGCGCGTCCCGCCTGTGGGCGGATTTCAACGTCAAGCTTGCGGCCGACGGATTGCGCGAAGCGGCTGCGATGGTCACGCAGATTGCGGGCGAAGTGATTCCGTCGGACGTGCCGGGCAGTCTCGCGCTGGGCGTGAGGCAGGCCGCCGGCGTCGTGCTCGGGATCGCACCGTGGAACGCGCCCGTCATCCTCGGCGTGCGTGCGATCGCGTTGCCGCTGGCGTGCGGCAATACCGTCGTGCTCAAAGGTTCCGAAACCTGCCCCGCGACCCACGGCCAGATCATCGAGGCGTTACAGGACGCCGGACTGCCGCGCGGCGTCGTGAACTTCGTCACGAACGCGCCGGCGAATGCGGGCGACATCGTCGAGGCGATCATTGCCGAACCGGCGGTCAGACGGGTGAACTTCACGGGTTCGACGCGCGTCGGCCGCATCGTCGCGACCCAGTGCGCGAAATATCTGAAGCCTTCGGTACTCGAACTCGGCGGAAAGGCGCCGTTTCTGGTGCTTCACGATGCCGATATCGATGCTGCGGTTCAAGGCGCGGCATTCGGCGCGTTCGCCAATTCCGGCCAGATCTGCATGTCGACCGAACGCATCGTCGTCGACAGCAGGATCGCCGATGAATTCGTCGCGCGACTGGCGGAAAAGGCACGGAGCCTGCCGCTCGGCGATCCGAGAAAGGGGCCGGCCGTGCTCGGCTCCGTCGTGGACATGGCGACCGTCAGGCGATGCAACGACCTGATCGACGACGCGCTGGCGAAAGGCGCGACGCTGGTATGCGGCGGGAAAGCCGAGACCACGCTGATGCCGGCCACGTTGCTCGATCACGTGACGGCGGACATGCATATCTACCGGGAGGAGTCGTTCGGGCCCGTCAAGGCGATCGTTCGCGTCAATGGCGACGAAGCGGCCATCGCCTGCGCAAACGACAACGAATATGGTTTGTCCGCGGCGGTCTTCAGCCGTGACGTTGCTCGTGCGTTGACGGTAGCGAAGCGTATCGAGTCCGGGCTGTGCCACGTTAATGGGCCGACGGTTCACGACGAGGCGCAAATGCCGTTTGGCGGGATGAAGTCCAGTGGTTTCGGGCATTTCGGCGGCAAGGCGGGAGTCGCGGAATTTACCGATTTGCGCTGGATCACCGTGCAAACGACGCCTCGTCACTATCCGTTCTGATCGTTGCCGCGGCCAGCGCGCGTGTTTCGCCGTGGAAGCGATGAGCTTCCTGACGGTGGGCGCGAACAAAATAACAACCCTATATCGTTGGAAAGCCTTCGCTCCTGGAACGACGAGCGATCGGCTCAAGGAGACTGCAATGCCTGTCGTCAATGCCGAGTCGTCGCTCGATCGCACGCGGTTCGAGTTTGATCATCACATTGGAAGGTGGATTAATCAGGACTGCAATTTTGAATTCGCCGATCCGGCCGGGGGAGCGAAATGAACGATCGCAATCCGCGTCTGCCGACCGTAGACATCGGCCGCACACTTGATGATGGACCGTTCTCGGCGTTCCAGCGAATGATCGTCCTGCTCGCCGCGCTCGCGATCGTGATGGATGGATTCGATGGGCAACTCATCGGATTTGCCATTCCCAGCCTGATCAAGGAATGGGGCATCACGCGCAATGCATTTGCGCCCGCCGTTGCCGCCGGTCTCGTCGGCATGGGTATCGGCAGCGCGTTCGCCGGGCTTTTCGCGGACCGGTTCGGTCGGCGCTGGGCAATCATCGGGAGCGTGCTGGTATTCGGCCTGGCGACGAGTTCGATCGCGCTATCTCCGGACGTCATGACCATTGCGATCCTGCGTTTCTTCGCAGGACTGGGTATCGGCGGCGCACTGCCGAGCGCGACGACCATGACGGCGGAATTTACGCCTGCTCGCCGACGAACGCTCGCCGTGACCGCAACCATCGTTTGCGTACCGTTGGGGGGCATGCTTGCCGGGTTGTTCGCGAGCGTCGTGCTGCCTCATTATGGCTGGCGCGGCCTCTTTCTGATTGGCGGCACGCTTCCCGTCGCGCTGGCGTTCCTGCTGTATTTCGTCATGCCGGAATCGCCACGTTATCTGGCCCGCCGTCACGAACGTTGGAACGAACTGCGTCACCTGCTGACCCGCATGTCCCGCTCGATTCGGCCGGACGCCGTGTTCGCCGATCAGAAGGAGCAGAAGGCAGGGCAGCGTCCAGGCTTTCGTGCGCTGTTCGCCGACCATCAGGGCCGAGACACGCTTGCGATCTGGGTCGCTTTCTTCATGAACCTGGTTGCGGTCTACAGCGCATTCAGCTGGCTGCCGACGATGCTTGCAGGCGAGGGGCTCAGTCCTTCGGTGGCGGGTTCGGGTCTTACCGCCTACAACCTCGGCGGCGTACTCGGCGCAATGGGTTGCGCGGTGGCGATCGGTCGATTCGGGTCGCGATGGCCTTTGCTCGTGTGCTGCCTGATGGCATCCGCGAGCGCGCTTTTCCTGCGCGGTCTCGACGTTTCCGCCCACACGACGCTGCTCGTGTTCGGCATCGGTTTGCACGGTCTGTTCGTCAACGCGGTTCAGTCGACGATGTATGCCCTTTGCGCGTATGTCTATCCCACTGAGATTCGCGCGACCGGGACCGCATCCGCGCTCGCGTTTGGGCGGCTCGGCGCGATTCTCAGCGCGTTCGCGGGGGCCTTCGTGATCACGCAGGGTGGCGCGTCTGCGTACCTGGGCATGCTGGGTGGAGCGATGGCGATGGTCTTTATCTGCCTGATGATCGTGCGTCGCCATATTCCGCCCATCAAGGGCGTCTGAGATTAGTGTCGAGAGCGACGTATGTTACGAGCTCCGCGCAGAGCACGTAACGACGTCGCTCATGTTCAACCGAATGACGGAAAGCGTCTGACAGTACCTTCAGTTGGAGATAGCATGCGCACTCAAGTAGGCATTATTGGCGCCGGTCCTGCCGGCCTCCTTCTTTCTCATCTTTTGCATCTGAAAGGTATCGAGTCCGTCGTGCTCGAAACCCGCGGACGCGAGCAGATCGAATCGACGATCAGGGCGGGTGTACTCGAGCAGGGGACGATGGACCTGCTTGAAGCGTCCGGTGTCGGTGAACGAATGAAGGCGGAAGGTGCGTTGCATCACGGCTTTGAACTCGCGTTCGACGGAAAGCGGCGGCGCATCGACCTCAAGGCGTTGACCGGGCGGGCCATCACCGTCTATGCGCAGCACGAAGTCATCAAGGATCTGGTGGCGGCTCGCGTTGCTGCGGGCGGCTCTATCCTGTTTGGTGTCGCGGATGTCTCGATTCACAACATCGACACGTCAGCCCCGTCGATACGGTTCATGCATCAAGGGCAATCGCATACGCTGAACTGTGATTTCGTGATCGGATGCGACGGTTCGCAAGGGGTGTCCCGTTCGGCGATTCCCGAGAGCGTTCGGCGCGATTTCGAGCGCGTCTATCCCTTCGGCTGGTTCGGCATTCTGGTTGAAGGTGCACCGTCCGCCGACGAACTGATCTATGCACGTCATGATCGTGGCTTTGCATTGGTCAGCACCCGTTCGCCGACGGTTCAGCGTATGTATTTCCAGTGCGACCCGAAAGATTCCGTCGATATGTGGTCCGACGATCGGATCTGGGCCGAAATGCATGCACGCGTCGACTCCGCCGATGGTCAGCGCGTTGTCGACGGGAAGATTTTTCAGAAGAATATCGTCGGCATGAGAAGCTTTGTCTCGACGACGATGCAGCATGGCCGGCTGTTTCTTGCCGGCGATGCCGCTCATATCGTTCCGCCCACCGGAGCAAAAGGTCTCAACCTGGCGGTCTCCGACGTACGGACCCTGAGCGGTGGACTGGACGCCTATTACCGGACTGGCGATGAAGCGCAACTCGCTGCGTACAGTCAGTCCGCGCTGAAGCGGATCTGGCGCGCGGAGCATTTCTCCTACTGGATGACCCGCATGATGCATCGCCTCGACGATGCCTCGCCGTTTGAACAGCAGTTGCAGGTTGCCGAACTCGAACATGTGACTACGTCCGAGACTGCGGCGAGGTCCATGGCGGAAAACTATGTCGGCAGCGTTGTCGTTTAGCTTTCGACATTTGTGCCGTTGCTCGGTCGTCTTCCGGCTCGGACGGTCGACCGAGACGCGCGAAACCGGCGTGCAGCGCGTCTCGTGCTTTTTGCATCACGATTTACTCTGACAGTACTCCAATCATGACAACAGGATTTCCCGGAATTTTCTCCGTCAGCGACTATCGTGACGAAGCCAGACGGCGGCTGCCGCGCATGGTGTTCGACTATCTGGAAGGCGCGGCGGACGATGAATCGGGATTGACGCATAACCGTTCGGCGTTCGACAGGTTGCAGTTGTTGCCGCGCCGGCTGTCGGATGTCAGCACGCGAGAGCAGTCGGTGCCGCTTTTAGGGCGGCGGATTCCATTACCGCTGGTGATCGCGCCGACGGGCCTCAATAGCGCGTTCTGGCCGAAGGGCGACCTCGCACTTGCGCGCGCAGCGGGCAAGGCCGGTATTCCGTTTGCGCTATCGACGGCTTCCAACATGTCCATCGAAGAGGTGGCAAAAGGGGCCGACGGAGACCTTTGGTTTCAGCTGTACGTCGTTCATCGCAACCTCGCGAAGAGTCTGGTCAATCGTGCCCGTTCGGCTCGCTATTCGACCTTGATCCTCACTGCCGATGTCGCGGTGAACGGCTTTCGCCGACGCGATCTTCGCAATGGCTTTGCCATGCCGTTCAAGGCAAGTGCACGTGCGGCAGTCGACGGACTGTCGCACCCGCGCTGGCTTTGGTCCTATCTGATGAACGGCATGCCGGAGTTGAAGAATTTCGCCACGGACGATGCATCGGACACCGCCTCCCAGGCGGCGATTCTTCGCCGGCAGATGGATGCAAGCTTCAGTTGGGACGACCTGCGCCGTTTGCGGGACGAATGGCCGGGCAAACTCCTCGTCAAGGGCATCGTGACGGCCGACGATGCCGCGCGGTGCGTCGCGCTCGGCGCGGACGGCGTCATCGTTTCGAACCACGGCGGCAGGCAACTCGCCGACCTGCCCGCGACGGCCGACGTGTTGCCGGATATCGTCGAGCGCACCTCGGGCACGACGGTCATTCTTGACAGCGGCATCCGGACGGGGACCGACGTCGTCAAGGCGGTCGCGCTGGGGGCCCACGCCGTGATGCTGGGGCGCGCCACCTTGTACGGGCTGGCTGCCAGAGGGGAAACCGGCGTGAGCGATGTCATCGACATGATCAAACGGGAAACTGACCGGACGCTTGCGCTCATCGGTTGTCGCTCGGTGGGCGAGCTCGATCGCAGCTATATTTCGAAGCGGCCATCATAGGTAACTGCGCATTGACGGCGGATTCTGGATGCGCAATTGTTCGGGGTAACACTCCCGCGTATTTGCCGCCGGAACCTTGTGCCATGAATCAAGTGACGACCACGGATCATTACCATCGCGACGACCGGCTTTTGGCATGGGCGGATCAGGTTCGGGCCAGTTGCGTCCCCATGGTTTTCAGCACCAAATCCGATCAGGGATTTCGCGGCGAGATTTCCAGCGTGAACACCGGCGGAGTGTGTGTGTCGCGGATCTCGGCGGTCGATCACGTCGCGGCTCATGACTGGGACGACGTGCGGCGCACGGCGGACGACTACCTGCTCGTGTCGATCCAGATCGAGGGGCGAGGTGCACTCGAGCAGGATGCCCGCACCGCGTTCGTCGACCCTACAGACATGGTGCTGTTCGACTCATCGCGCCATTTCGTCTGGCATTTTTCCGGACAACACTACACGATCCGCTTTCCCCGCCAGGCGCTGGAGAAACTGGTGCCGTGCGGCCGGCAGCACACCGCGGTGCGTATTCCTGCGGCCACCGGGATACGCCGTATCGCCGCGGACCATATCGCGTCGCTGCACCGAGTGCTTTCGTCAGACAAAGGCGCGATGACCGCTTGCGAGAGGCTTGGCGATGTGTCCGCCAACCTGGTCGCGCTGGCGTTGGCGGATTATTTCAACACGGTTCCGCTGCCCAGATCCAACGTGAAAGAGATGCATCTGCTTCGGGCACGTGCGTTGATCAAGGACCGGATTCACGAACCGGAACTGGGACCCGAACGGATCGCCGATGAACTGGGGGTGTCCAGCCGTTACCTCTACCGGCTGTTCGCCGAGGTCGGGGAGTCGATCGGCGAGACCATCTGTACGGCCCGACTCAACGGGTGCGGCGAGTGGCTTCGGCAACGTGCGTACGCAAACCGCTCGATTACCGATATTGCGATGGCATGGGGTTTCAATAATGCATCGCATTTCAGTCGCACGTTTCGACGTCACTTCGGCATGTCCGCGCGCGACTACCGTGCGAAGCACCGCAGCGCTATTTGAATCGCCCTGAGCGGGCTGCGCGGCGATCCCACCGGCTGGCAGCATAAGTAAAAATCCTGTTCTGTCAGAATCAAGCGTCCGCCATATTGGCCCCGGACACTTCCTCTACAACGTTGCGGGCGTCCCGTCCCGCGAGTCGTGGAGGAGTATCTTGGCTCTCAACCATCCCCAATATAAGGCGGCTGTCGTGCAAGCCGCCCCGGCGTTCCTTGATCTTCAAGCCGGAATCGAAAAGTCCATACGCCTGATTGAAGAGGCGGCGCAGGCCGGCGCCGCCCTGATCGCATTCCCCGAAGTGTGGCTGCCGGGCTACCCGTTCTACATCTGGCTGGGTACACCGGCCTGGTATATGAGCAAAGGCTATGTTCAGCGATATTTCGACAACTCGCTGAGCTACGACAGTCCGGAAGCCGATGCACTGAGGGACGCGGCGAGAAAAAACCGCATCACGGTGGTGATGGGACTCTCGGAGCGCAAGGGCCATTCGTTGTATATCTCCCAATGGATCATCGGCCCCGACGGAGAAACCCTCCTGCAACGACAGAAACTCAAGCCTACCCACCTCGAGCGGACGGTCTTCGGTGACGGGGAGGGCAGCGGCCTGACCGTAATCGACAGTCCGTTGGGAAAGCTCGGCGGGCTTTGTTGTGCCGAACACGTGCAGCCTTTGACCAAGGCCGCCATGTATGCGCAAGGCGAACAGGTCCACGTTGCGGCCTGGCCAAGCTTCTCGCTCTATGAATTTGCCAGCGCATTGAGCCACCAGGTGAACAACGCGGTTTCGCGGACGTATGCCGTCGAAGGAGGTTGCTTCGTCCTCGCGCCTTCGACAGTCGTGACCCAGGAAATGGTCGAGAGCCTTTGCGACACCGAGGACAAACGTCAGCTGTTGCGGGCAGGCGGTGGCCATAGCGTCGGATACGGGCCCGACGGGGCGGAACTGTTCGACAAGATCGACGAAATCGCGGAAGGCCTGCTCTACGCCGATATCGATCTCGGCATGCAATCGCTTTCGAAGTGCGTTTTCGATCCGGTGGGGCATTACTCGCGGCCTGACGTTCTGCGGTTGCTGATCGACCGGCGAGCGCGCCCCCCGGTCACCGAGATCCTCGATGGCCCCGCCGCGGAGACGGTCGCCGATGATCCAACATCATCGGACAACGGTTGCTCGCCAGAGCTGGCGAGAACTGGCGGAGATCGGTAGCAGCCTGTCGGGCTCGCCATGCGATTCCGTGGCGAGCCGGACGGAGGTTTTCGTGTCGCTGCCGTATTGGCTCGATACCGATTGAAGCGGAATGGTTTTCCTTGAAACAACAGCCATTCAATCACGACGATATATTTAGGATATCGATATGAACTACAAAAAAAATAGAGAATACGAATGGAAGATGGTCATCTTTCTTGCGGTGTTGTTCGGCATCGTTGGACTCGATCGTCTGGTCATCGTGTATCTGTTTCCGGTTCTTCTGCCGGAGCTCAAATTGAACAACACGCAGGCAGGCGCAATCGCGTCGGTTCTCGCGTTGACCTGGGCCATTTCGACTTGGGTGCTCGGGAGTCTGTCCGACCGCCATGGGCGTCGCAAGATTCTTCTTGGGTCGTCAATCTTCTTTTCGGTGATGACCTCCTTTACCGGCGTCGCCAAGTCGTTCCACAGCATGCTGCTCGTGCGAGGCCTCCTTGGCGTGGGCGAGGGTGGCGTGTTCAGCGCCAGCGTTGCGACCATTGACGAAATATCGACGCCGAGCCGGCGCGGCCTGAATCTGGGCATTCATCAGTCGTTTTTCCCGCTTCTGGGTATCGGCCTCGGGCCGATCATCGCTACCCAGCTCGTGATGCACATGCACTGGGAGTGGGTGTTTTTCGTGCTCGGCATCCCGGGGCTTTTGCTGACGTTCCTGATCGGCAAGACCATGCGCAAGACGGAGGCCGGTCGCGACAAGCAGGTCCGATCCGCATCGGGCGGCCCGTTGACCGTGCTGAGATACAAGAACATCTGGTTGACCACGGTCATCGGATCGCTGTTCCAGACGGGCCTGTTCGTGTTCTCGACGTTCGTCGCGCTCTATCTGACCAAAGTGGTGGGCCTCAGCCTCGGTACGGTCGGCCTGATCATCTCCGGATGGGGTTTCGGCGGGTTCATTGGGATGATCGCCGTTCCGGCGATATCGGATCGGCTCGGGCGCCGTATCGTGCTCGTCGTCTCCGCGACCTGCTATGGCCTCCTGATGTTGGCGTTCGTGCTTTGTCACGCTTCCCCGATCGTGATGTTCGCCAACCTCTTTGCTGCCGGGATTTGTGGCTTCGGGATCGCGCCGCTCTTTCTTGCCGTGATTCCTTGCGAATCCGTACCGTCGACGCTGACCGGCTCCGCCGTGGGCGTTCCAACCGCTGTCAGTGAACTCATTGGCGGGGTCCTGATGCCGGTGGTGGCAGGCGGGCTCGCCGACACGTTCGGCCTGGGTTATCCGATGCTGATCGTCGGGTGTGTGTCGTTGGTGAGCGCGTTCGTCGGGATGTTTCTCGACGAAACGGTGCCCGCCGCGACGTCGAAGCATGCCGTCTCGAACATCGACGCGGCCTGAACGTCCGGCGATGAGGCGACGCTGGCAGGGTTGGCTGCGTCGTCGTCATTTCTGACGATGCGCGACAAAAATGTCGGCGCGCAATCTACGAAGACCGACATGCACAAGAGACGTAGATGCCAACCCTGCCGCAGCTTTCAGTCGTCGACGCAAAAGGCGCGATCGATCGACGCGAGATTTCCTGCCTGGAATACGTTCAGGCGCTGGTCGATCAACAGGCCAAAACCGAGTCGCTGAACGGGTTCGTGTATTTCAACGCCGAGGCGCTGTTACAAGCAGCGCGGGCGCACGATGAAGCGTTCGCAGCCCGAACTGGCCGGATGCCACTTGCCGGCATTCCGTTGGCCATCAAGGACAACATCGACTGTGCGGGCATGCCGACAGCCGCTGGAACGGCAGCGCTCCGCCACGCCGTACCGCGAGCGAACGCGCCGGTCGTGGCACGCGTGATCGAGGCCGGTGCGCTGGCAGCCGGCAAAGCCAACATGCACGAACTCGCTTTCGGCTGCACCAACGACAACGGATGTTTTGGCCCGGCCCGGAATCCGTATGACCCGTCCAGAATTCCCGGCGGAAGCAGCGGTGGGTCTGCCGTGCTGGTGGCGAGCGGTGCGGTGCCGGCGGCGCTCGGCACCGACACGGGCGGATCGGTACGGATACCGGCGGCGCTGTGCGGACTGGTCGGCTTTCGTCCTACGCATGGACGCTATCCGTCCGGGGGCGTCGTACCAATATCGCCCACGCGTGACACGGTCGGCCCGATTGCCCGCACCGTCTCCGACGTGATACTGCTGGACGAGATCCTGTCGGGAAGTGGTTCAGCGCTTCCCGTGATCGACGGCGAACGTGACTTTCGCCTGGCAGTCCCGTACTCGACGATGTGGGAGGGGCTGTCGCCCGATGCCCGGCCGGTACTCGAACGTGCGCTGCAGCAGCTCGAGGAAGCCGACTTCGAACTGGTCGACGTGGACCTGCGACGTTATCCGTTTTTCCGTGCGAAGAAGAACGCCACCATCCCTTTCTTCGAATTTGCCGGTGCCGTGGCGCGCTATCTGGAAGCAGGCGGCGTAGCCGTGACGTTCCCGGAGATCGTCGCCCGCATCGAGAGCCCGGATGTGGCCCGAATCGTCGGCCACATCCTGGGGGGCGGTGCGATTTCCGCGACCGAATACGCCGAAGCGCTTCTCGCGCGAGAGCAGTCGCGCACGTCGTACGTGGCGTGTCTTCGCGAAGTGGACGCAGACGCACTGCTGTTTCCCACAGTCCTGATTCCGGCCTGCAGCATCGGCGCTGAAACGGTGGTGGTCGGGTCCGAAGCGCTCGATGTCTTTGCCGCATATACACGAAATACCGAACCGGGCAGCAACGCAGGGGTACCCGGCATCACCGTGCCGGCAGGTCTGACCCAGGATGGGCTCCCGGTTGGATTGGCGCTGGACGGTGCTCCGCATTCGGATCAGCGAATTCTGCAGATCGGCAAGGAAATGGAGCGTGTCCTGTGTGCCGCGACGTTCCCGCGTCTCGACGCACACGTTTGAACCATCCGGCAACGGCTTAACGAGAAAGGCAAGCAAATGAATCGTCGAAATGTCCTGAAGAGTATTGCGCTCGGTGCTGCAAGTGCCGCGGTGGGCGTTGGCGGGCTCGTGCCGGCATCGGCACGCGCGGCAAATCAGCCGCTGAAGTTGGCGCTGATGGCGCCAATGAGCGGGCCGGCCGCATTCTTCGGCCAAGCCTGCAAAAACAGCGCAGCGATGGCAATCGCGGAGATCAACGCGCGCGGGGGCGTGTTGGGGCGCCCGCTCGAGTTGCTGGTGGGCGACGCCGGCGCAGCACCTTCCGAGTCGGCGCAGACGGCGCTCCGCCTCTGGAAGCGCGACAAGGCGGAGGTCTTCGTCGGATCGCACGACAGTGCCGTGCGCACGGCGCTGGAAAGTCTGTTCCGAGGCCTGGTGCCTTACTTCTATACGCCGATGTACGAGGGGGGCGATTGCGCGAAGGGGACGTTCTTCGTCGGCGAGACGCCCGCGCAGCAACTGACGCCGGTCATTCCGTGGCTGACCGCCCAACACCAGATCAAGCGCTGGTTCCTGATCGGCAACGACTACATCTGGCCGCGCAAGTCGAACGAAGTGGCGAAGAAGGCGATTCAGGGTGCCGGCGCGACCGTGGTCGGCGAAGAGTACGTGCCGTTCGACGTCGACAACTTCGACGCGGTACTCGGCAAGATCCGGGACAGCAAGGCAGATGCGGTGTTCATCACGCTGGTGGGCGGCTCGGCCGTCACGTTCAACAGAAGTTTTGCGAGCTTCGGTCTCAGCGACAATATGATCCGTTTCGGCACGATGATCGAGGAAAACACGTTGATCGGCATCGGTGCGTCCAACGCCAGGAACCTCTACTCGGCTTCCGGCTTTTTCTCGACGCCGACCGCCACGTCCGCGCAGTTTCTGGAGCGCTATCACAAGCAGTTCGGCGCTTCGGCGGTATTGAGCAGCATTGGCGAGTCGACATACGAAGGCATCCTGATGTATGACGCGATGGCCAGGAAGGCGAATGCCGTGTCGATCGGCGAGCTGACGAAGGCGTCCGATGGGGCCAGTTACAAAGGCCCGCGCGGCGTGGTGACGATGAAGTCCCGCAACGTGACGGCCGACATCTTCCTCGCGAAGGCATCGGGCGCCCGCTACGACATCGTCAAGACGTTCTCGCAACTCGGCTCGGCCGAGACCTGTGCGAGCGGAGCGGGTGCGGGTTAACGTCATGCTGCTTTCCTATCTTCTCAATCTCGGGTACGCGTGTGCGGCCCTCGCGCTCACGACGATAGGCCTGGCCATCGTGTTCGGCCTGCTGGGCGTGCTGAACATGGCGCATGGCGAGTTCATCATGCTCGGCGCGTACTCGGTTGTCGTCGTGCAGCGTCTCGGGTTACCTGCCTTGCTTGCCATACCTTTGGCGATCGTCGTATGCGCCGCCGTCGGATGGATCGTCGAACGCCTGCTGGTGCGTCCTTTGTATCAGCGGCCATTCGATACCTTGCTCGCAACCTGGGGCGTTTCGATCCTGCTGCGCGAAGGCGTGGTCGCATTGTTCGGAAAGGGTTACCAGGACGTGGCCGGTGTGGATGGCGCATCGATCGATGTCCTGGGCACGCCGTATCCGGCATTCCGACTCGCGATGATGTTCGCGGTGGGCCTCGCATTCGCCGGGCTCGCGGCATGGTACAGCCGCAGCCAGACGGGCGCGCGGATCCGAGGCATGGTCGCGAATCCCCTTCTTGCGAAGGCGGCCGGCATCAACACGACGCGACTGGCCAGCGGCACTTTCATCACGGGTGTGGTGCTGGCCGGACTGGCGGGGGTGCTGCTCGCACCGATCGTGCGGGTCGAGCCGTACATGGGCCTCGACTATCTGCTCAATTCGTTTTTCGTGCTCGTCGTCGGTGGCCTGGGCAGCTTGCTCGGTCTCGCGGTAGGCACGTTCGTCATCGGTGGAACGCAGGTCGCGGTGTCGAGTTTCATCGATCAGACGTCGGGTTATACGGCTGTTCTGATCCTGTCCATCTATTTCTTGTGGAGTCGCCCAAATGGCCTCGTCTCGCGCCGTTGAAACGGCCCTCCAGGTTGCCACGGCGGCGATTCTTCTGAGCTTGCCGCTGTGGGCCGGCGACTACAGCGCAAACCAGATCGGGCTGCTGTTGCTGTATGGAATGGCGACGCAAAGCGTTGCCTTGTGCTGGGGGAATTCGGGTTTCTTGCCGCTCGGCCAAAGTCTGTTCTTCGGGCTGGGCGCGTATGTCAGCGGGTTTGTATTGCGCTCCGCGGGCGCGGCCGGTGGCGAATGGCAGATCATTCTGCTTCCGCTTGCCATAGCGGCGCCGGCGGCGCTGGCCTATGCGATCGGATTCATCGTCTTTTCGCGCCGGATCGACAGCGGGCCGTTTTTTTCGTTGATTACTCTCGCGTTGTGCATGTTGGGGTTTCTGCTGGCCAATCAATGGAGCAGCGTGACCGGCGGTTTCAACGGGCTCACCGATATCCCCGATCTGCCGATGACCGACCGGTATGGAAATCTGTATTACATGATCGCAGCGGCTGCGGTCGGGGTCACGGCACTGATCACTTGGCTGAACCGCAGACCGATCGGGACGCTCTGGGCAGCGATCTCGGAGAATGAAGATCGCCTCCAGTTTTTTGGATTTGCGACGCACAAGCTGAAGGCGGCCGCTTTCGGCCTCTCGGGCGCGATCGCGGGTTTGGGCGGCGCCCTGTATGCGCCGCACGAGGGTCTGGTCGGTCCGCAGGCGGTCGGCGTGGCATTGTCGGCGCAGTTCGTCATCTGGGCGGCCGTCGGCGGAAAGCGCAGTCCATTGGGCGCGCAACTCGGCGCCGTCGTGATCGGACTGCTCGCCGCGACGTGGCGTGACCTGTTCACCTATTGGGAAGTGCTGGTCGCGCTGATTTTCATCGGTGTGGTGCGGCTCTTTCCCGATGGCCTGGCCGGCGCGGCGGCCGCGCTTGCGCGCATGGCCGGTCTGCACGTCGCGAACCCCATTCCGGAGAAACGGATCGATGCGCACGACATCGCGACGATCGACCTGCGACCGGCTCAATCCACGCTGCTCAGTTTCAGGAAGGTGGAAGTCAGCCAGGGCGGCGTCAACATTCTCAACGGGCTTGATCTCGAGGTGGGAGCAGGGGGCGTCAATTGTTTCATTGGTCCCAACGGCGCAGGGAAGACGTCGACGTTCAACGCAATGACGGGCCGCTTGCCGGTTCGTTCCGGTGAAATCCACTTTCGCGGGGCCGAGATTTCGTCCTCGCCGGCGTGGCAGGTCGCCCGACTGGGCGTCGGCCGCAAGTTCCAGATTCCGTCGGTTTTTGCGCAGTTGTCCGTCAACGAGAATCTTCAGATCGCGCTGTGGGCGAACCGGATCCGTCCTCGAGAGATGATGGCCGCAGCGCCGCTGCATTGGAATTCGCTTCAACGCGTTCGCACACTCGAAAAATTCGGATTTCTCGAATCGAATATGGCCGTTCGTGCGGGGGATCTTTCTCAAGGGATGCGCCAGATGCTGGAGTTCGCGATGGTGGCGATCACCGAGCCGCGTCTTTTGCTGCTCGACGAACCGTGCGCCGGTCTCTCGGCGCACGAAACCCGTCACATGATGGACGCGATCACGTCGACCGTGAGCGAACTGGACGCGTCGGCCATCGTGATCGAGCACGACATGAGCGCACTCGAAAAGATCGCCGACAACGTGGTGGTCCTGCATCAGGGCAGAAGCCTCGCGGTCGGATCTTTGGCACAGGTCAAGATGTCGGAAGACGTCAAGGCCGTCTACTCGGGAGGAAGAAAGTGAGCGAGCGCCGGGGAGAAGCCATGCTGAGGTTTTCGTCGATCGTCGCGGGCTACGGCGACACGATGGTGCTCAAGGGGATCAGCGGCGAGGTGGCCGCAGGTAGCGTACTGGGCGTATTCGGCCGCAACGGCGTGGGCAAGTCGACGCTCATGCGCGCTTTGGCCGGCATCATCCAGCCCGCGTCCGGTACGGTCACCGTCAACGGCAGCGAAGTGGGCAAAGTGCCGTCGCATCAACGGCGACGTTTGGGGATGAGCTATGCGCCGCAGGAGCGGGTCGTCTTCGACAATTTGAGCGTCGCGGACAACCTGACACTCGGATTCAAGACCCGAAGCCTGGACGCATACGACGATCTCTTCCGGATTTTCCCGCGGCTGAAGGAACGCTTGTTCCAACCGGCCGGGAAGTTGAGCGGTGGTGAAAAAAAGTTACTTTCCTTCGCCAGGGTCATCGCAGAGCGTTCGCCTCTCACGCTGATCGACGAGCCGTCGGAAGGTGTTCAGCAGGAGAATCTGGAGCGGATGGCGTCGGTCATCCGGTCTCGAATCGCGGACGGAGCGGCGTTCGTGGTCGTCGAGCAGAATCTGACGTTTCTCACGTCGATCGCCGACCATTTCATCGGTCTGGATCATGGAGAGGTCGTGCTGTCGGGCGACTCGATTGATATGTCTCGCGACCGGCTCGAAGCGGTGTTGGCAGTCTAGTCTTCCGTATCGGGCGATTCGTCGCATCGTGCGTACGTGGCCGTCGACCGCGCCGTTCAATCGTCACGACGGCGCGGTCGTTCCGGCCGCGGCGACGCAGGCAGCAAGCTCCGCGCGGTTGGAGAATCCCTTCTTGTCCATGATCCGCCGCAAATGGGTGCGCACGGTCGACAGGCTGATGCAGAGAAGACGGCCGATATCCTGATCGGTACAACCCTTTGCGACCAGCTGCGCGATCTCACTCTCACGGTCCGTGAGTCCCGTTGCGCTGCCTGCCCGACGTTTGATCGCGCGGCAAAGGAACGGTTCGATCGCATCGAGCACGAGTTTGTCGCGCATCTCGAACTCAGGCCGATTCCTCGTTCGCCAGATTCTCAGATCGCTGAGCTGGCGTTCGCCGTCGAAGACAAACACGTTGATCCCGTGATGCAAACCGTCCTGCGCGAGAAACTCGTTGTAGAACTCGCTTTTCTCCAGTGCAGGCCGGTCCATCACTTCCTCCACCAACGTGGCCCTGCGCAGCTTGCAAAGTTGCGCCGTCATCGGGTCATTGTGCTGGTACCAACTCGTGTAGCGACGCACGTGATCCGAATCGACGTTGACCGCAATCGGGTCGACATAGGTTCCTTTTTCGGCATCCCAGTTGTAGGAGACGCAGAAATCGGATCGCAGCAGCCGGGTCAAGTCTGACAAAACGACGCGCCTGACATCCACGACCGGTCCGAGCTCTTCGAGCCGTCCGATGATGTCGCCGAAAAGTCGGAGTTCGTCGAGCGTGAGATCGTGAACTTGTGGCTTCAAGGGTGCCTCATCGGTGGGAAGAATCAGGAGACAGCATGCGTGACAGCCTTGAAAGACTGGTTCGCATTACACACCAAGCATAGCAGCGCAAAAAATCCTGATCAGCAACGAACTTCGCTGCCTCTGTCCGTCCGTTGTATTCATGCCGCAGTCAGGTCCACTGCCTATTGCAGATCGAAAGGGATGCTCGCGCGGACCTCTGAGTGTCGTGAGCGCGGGCTCAGGCCAAGGTTTCCCTGTCGATATTTCTAACGATGGGGCTCAAAAAACGCTGCCCATAGAGTAGATGCGCAGTGGGAAGCGGACGTGCTGAGACTGTTCGTTGTAGCGAGGCAAGCTGGAGAATTACCCGGAGACGCCTGCCCATTGGCCAAACGATTCCGATGCATTTCCAGCGGGACGTTTTCCTCAGTCATTTTCGTCAACGAAAGCTACGCATAAAATTAGGAAAGCGATATGAATACGGTCATCAAGCGAAGCATGGTGGTATGCGCCGCGGTCGGATGCGGCGTGGCACATGCACAGTCCTCAGTGACGCTGTACGGGCTGGTGGATGCAGGTGTTACGTACACGAACAATGCGACATCGAGCACCGGACATGGCGCGCTCGTGCAGTTTGCGTCCGGGTCTTCGCAGGGAGATCGCTGGGGGCTGACGGGTAAAGAGGACCTGGGTGGCGGACTCAAGGCGATCTTCACGCTCGAAAGCGGCTTCCAACTTTCCAACGGGGCCTTGGCACAGAGCGGGCTGTTGTTCAATCGCGCAGCCTTCGTCGGCCTTGACGGGCGCTTCGGCAAGCTGACGCTCGGGCGGCAATACGACTTCATCAGCGATATTTTCTGGGCGTATTCGATTGCAGGCAACACGGCAGCGGGCATCCTCGGGTGGGGAATCCCCGCGTATGCGGCTGGCGGGTATACGCTCGATAACCGACTGTGGGGCGATAACGTCAATAACTCGGTGAAGTATCTTTCGCCCACGGTGTCGGGTTTCAGTGTCGGCGCCATGTATGGTTTCGGCAATGTCGCGGGCTCGTTGGGCACCAACAGTTCGATGAATTTTCTGCTGAACTACAGCCAAGGCGGGCTTGCCGCATCGCTGTCGTATTTCAAGCAGCACAACGCGACGACTTCCGCGAATTTGACGGAATACGCCGGCGGTGCAACCTACAGCCTCGGGAAAGCGCAGATATTCGGTGTAGTGACCGATGTCCAGCTGAGCAGCGGGACGCAAGCTCGGGCGCTGACCTATGACGGCGGCATGACTTACTTTGTCAGGCCCGATATTTCGCTCGGCGCCGGGTTCCAGTTTCAACAGCGCAACAATGGGGTCGCCAGCGCGAATCAGGTGACCATCGGCGCGGACTACTTCATTTCCAAGCGAACGGACGTTTATTTCGTTGGCGCGCTTGCGCATGATCATGCACACGGCGCTCAAATCGAAGCAGCGCTCGGATCGCCTTCCAGCACGAGTTTTCAGACCGCGGCGCGGATTGGCATTCGGCACAAGTTCTGAGTGCGCCGGGAGACCGGCAAGGAGTAGGCGGTGTAAGTCCGCCATGATGAAGGTGTAGCGAACCACATCGGCCCCGAGCCGTGCGCAGGCCACCGCGAGGTGATCGGCGAAGCGTCGGTAGGGGAACGTGTGGGCCAGCCATTGAGCCGCGATAGTTGTGTTATTCCGGGTACCGACGCGGTTCAGAACGCGGAAGGCAACACGAAGGGGCGCGCAAGCGCGAGCGCCTCGACGACCCGGCGTGGTCGAAGACCCTGGCACGCACGGACGCTCTTTGTGCGGGAACCGGGAGATCCCTCGTCCGGCCAGTCGCAACACGGGCTGGTCCGTGTCGGGAAGGCGAGGAGCCGTAGCCGATGATGAACGGACGGGAGAAGTCAGACTCCGTCATAGTAGCGAGGAAGCCTGCGAACAACGCCGGGAAGCCGGCTGCGGAGTGGGCGGAGCCAAGGACGGGGACCAAGAGGAACATGGGTCAGCCGCACACGTGCCGGGCGCAGAACCGGGTAAGCGTGTCACAGGGACTGGACCGTGGACCGTGTACGGCAGGCTGCAAGGCAGCGGAAGCAGGAACGGTTCACCGCGCTGCTGCACCACGTCACGATCGATCGCCTTAGGGAGTCGTTCTTTGCGCTAAAGCGCAATGCGGCTCCCGGGGTGGACGGGGTGACGTGGCGGTACTACGAAGCAGGGCTGGAAGAACATCTCCAACGCCTGCATACGCAAGTACACAGCGGAGCGTATCGGGCACTGCCCGTACGGCGGCAGTACATACCGAAGCCGGACGGCAAACAGCGCCCGCTGGGGATTGCTGCGCTGGAGGACAAGATCGTCCAGCGTGCAGTGGTCGAGGTGCTGAACGCGATCTACGAGCGGGACTTCCTCGGATTCTCGTACGGGTTCCGGCTCGGGCGCAGTCAGCACGATGCGCTGGACGCGTTGGCGACCGCGATCACCAGTACCCCGGTGAACTGGATATTGGATGCGGATATCCGAAGCTTCTTCGACTCGGTCAGCCAGGAATGGCTGGTCCGTTTCATTGAGCACCGGATCGGCGACCAACGCATCATCCGTCTTGTGCGCAAGTGGCTCAAGGCGGGCGTGCTGGAAGACGGGGTATTGAGCGTGAGTGAGACAGGTACCCCACAGGGATCAGTGGCTTCGCCATTGTTCGCGAATGTGTACCTGCACTACGTATTTGACCTCTGGGCCAATCGGTGGCGACGGCGTGAAGCCAAAGGCAACGTCATCATCCTGCGCTACGCGGATGATGTCGTGGTCGGCTTCGAGCATGAAGCTGACGCGCGGCGCTTCTGGGATGCGATGCGTTCGAGGCTGGAGGAGTTCGCGCTTGCGCTCCACCCGGACAAGACGAGGCTGCTGGAGTTTGGACGCTATGCGGCGGCCAACCGCCGAAGCCGCGGCCTTGGCCGGCCGGAGACCTTCGCCTTCCTGGGCTTCATCTTTATCTGCGGCAAATCGCGTCGCGGCGCCTTCCAGCTTCAGCGGAAGACCCGCAGTGATCGCATGCGGGCGAGGCTCAGGCAGATCAAGGAGGAACTACGGCGGCGCATGCACGAACCGATTCCCGTGCAGGGGAAATGGCTCGGGCAGGTGGTTCGCGGGTACTTTGCGTACCACGCGGTCCCGACGAACTCGCGAGCACTTGGCGCGTTCCGTTACCACGTCGTGGATCTCTGGCGGCGAGCGCTTCGGCGTCGCAGCCAGAAGGATCACATGACGTGGACGCGGGTCGAGCGGATCGCGGATGCCTGGCTCCCCCAACCTCGAATCCTTCATCCGTGGCCGGACCGGCGTTTCGCCGTCAAACACTCAAGGTAGGAGCCCGGTGCCCGAATTGGGCACGCCGGGATCTGTGCGGGGGGTGTCCAGTAATGGGCATTCCTACCGCGATCCGTTGCGGGTCGAGCGTGATGGCGAACCGTGGGGGCGCCCATTTGTCTTCGACGCGGTATCGGCCGCTACATCGCCGCACCATAAAGATGATGCGCGTCGGTCAGTGCATCCGCGACGAGTTCCAGGCCGTCCCGGCACTGCTCCCGATCCTGCGGCCCGCCAAGGCAGATACGGATCGCCGCCGGCGGGTCGCCGTCCGTCGAAAATGCCGCGCTCGCCACGGCGGCGACGTTTCGACTCCGCAGATGCTGCGCCAGATCCGGTGCGGTCCATAGGCACTCGCGCGGAATCGGCAACCAGAGATGGAAACCGTCGGGGTGGGCATCGAAAGGCCATGCGCCGAGAATCCGGCCCGCGATCGCCTGCCGTGCATGCGCCTCCGATCGAATCGCGGCCAGCATCTCGCTCGCCGTGCCGTCGTTGATCCATTGGGTGGACAGCAGCATCGTGAACGGGCTCGGCATCACGGTCGTGGCGCGCAATGCACCCGCGACACGCTGTGCTTCGCGCACCGTCGGTGCCAACAGGTAGGCGATTCGCAGCCCGGCGCCGAGATTCTTCGACATGCCGGTCACGTAGTAGGTCAGTTCAGGGGCCAGCAATGCCAGTGGTGGCGGTGCGCTCTGCGGCAGCATTGCGTACGCATCGTCCTCGATGATGGGCACGTTGTAGCGTGTGGCGATATCGGCCAACGCTTCGCGGCGTCGGAACGGTATCGTGAGCGTGCTCGGGTTCTGCAGGGTCGGGTTGCAGTACAGCGCAGCGGGCTGTCCGCTTCGGCACAGCGATTCGAAGGCATGCGGCAACGGCCCGTCGTCGTCCCGCGGCAGCGGCTGTAACCGCACGCCCAGTTGCGATGCGATGGCCTTGATGCCGGGGTAAGCGAGAGAATCGAGGCAGATCGAATCACCGCGGCTCGCAAGCCGGGAAACGAGCGCGACGAGGGCGCTGTGGATTCCCGGGCAAACGAGCACGGTATCGCTGCTGCAGCCGGGCAGGCGATTGGCCAGCCATGCGCGGCCGGCGGCGCGATCCGCCGGTGTGCCGCCGAAATCCTGGTAGCGCATCAGTTGGTAAGGATCCGCCGCAGCGAACAATGCCGCTGCCGATTGCTGCAGCCGGCCGACCATCTCGGCCGGTTCAGGGGGCATGTTCATCGACATCTCGATGCTGCTCCCGCCCGACAGCTGGATCGTTCGCGTCGGGCCGCGCACGAATGTTCCGCTGCCTGCCCGTGTATCGAGCAAGCCGCGTCTGCGGGCTTCAGCATACGCGCGGGCCACCGTCGTGTAGTTCAGGTTCAGCGCACCGGCAAGATCGCGCAGCCCGGGTAGGCGGTCGCGTGGTTTCAGCCGGCCCGCCGCCAGGTCTTCCTCGATTAGGTCGGGGATCAGCAGGTACGCCGGCTTCCTGCTTTCCAGGAGTCGCTTCGACCAATGATGGATTATGTAATCCATACCTGTTTCCATTTGATGATTCATCAAAACGTTAGCATGGCGCATTAATCGTAAATATCTATATCGCCATTCTGAAGCCAGATGATTGCATTGATCGCATCATGTATCGGATTGATGCATGGATGCACGCTCGATGCGCACGCATGCTTGCTTGTTGCTTCACACGGGTGCGCGCCGTCGCCCGGACGGGACACTTCCTGTCCGAACCGCATTCGGTCACGCAAGGATCGGACCGGCTGCATCGGCATTTATCGATTGAATGATCGGAGAGTGATCGCATCAGGTCTGTGCCTGACTGGCATATGCGTTGCGTTAATGAGATCGCCCGGACTCGAAAGTGTTCGGGAATATCACTGAACTCATTATCAAACGGAGCGTGCCATGCCCGCAGTCAATCAGCCGTTGCACAAGAAGGGAGATTTCCTCGTCGATTACGAGGAAAAAGTGTTCGAAGACGTCAAGGCGGAACCGGGCGAGAAGGCGCTCGTGACGTTCCATACGGTTGCGTTCGAGGGCTCGATCGGCTTCGTGAACCTGCTGCAGGCGACGCGCCTGCAACGCAAAGGATTCGACACGTCGGTGCTGCTCTACGGCCCCGGCGTGACGCTCGGCCTGCAGCGCGGGTTTCCGACGCTCGGCGACGAAGCGTTCCCCGGCCACCTGAACGTCAACAAGCAACTCGTCAAGTTCATGGAAGAGGGCGGGAAGGTCTACGCGTGCCGCTTCGCGCTGCAGGCGCTGTACGGGCACGGCGAAGCGTCGCTGATCGAGGGCATCCGGCCGATCAATCCGCTCGACGTGCTGGATATCCAGCTGCTTCACCGCAAGGAGAACGCGCTGATCATCCACACCTGGACCGTTTGATCGAGCGACGGGTGCCATCATGTCCGACAAACGCATCGTCCGTGCGGCAGCCGTCCAGATCGCGCCCGATCTGGAACGCGCCGGCGGGACGCTCGACAAGGTCTGCGCGGCGATCGACGAGGCCGCCGGCAACGGCGTCCAGCTGATCGTCTTCCCTGAAACGTTCGTACCGTACTACCCGTACTTTTCGTTCGTGCGGGCGCCGGTCGCATCTGGCGCCGATCACATGCGGCTCTACGAGCAGGCCGTGACGGTGCCCGGCCCCGTGACGCATGCAGTCGCCGAGCGCGCACGGCTGCACGGGATGGTGGTCGTGCTCGGCGTGAACGAGCGCGACCACGGCAGCCTGTACAACACGCAGCTGATCTTCGACGTCGACGGACGCCTCGCGGTGAAGCGCCGCAAGATCACGCCGACGTTTCACGAGCGGATGATCTGGGGGCAGGGCGACGCGGCCGGGCTCAAGGTTGCGCAGACCGGTGTCGGACGCGTCGGTGCGCTCGCCTGCTGGGAGCACTACAACCCGCTCGCCCGGTATGCGCTGATGACGCAGCACGAGGAAATTCATTGCAGCCAGTTCCCCGGCTCGCTGGTGGGCCCGATCTTCGCGGAGCAGATCGAAGTCACGATCCGTCACCACGCGCTGGAAGCGGGCTGCTTCGTCGTCAATGCGACCGGCTGGCTGACGGATGCGCAGATCGAATCGATCACCGGCGATCCGAATCTGCAGAAGGCCCTGCGCGGCGGCTGCAATACCGCGATCGTGTCCCCGGAGGGCCAGCATCTGGCCGAGCCGTTGCGCTCGGGCGAAGGGATGGTGATCGCCGACCTGGACATGTCGCTGATCACCAAACGCAAGCGAATGATGGATTCGGTCGGCCACTATGCGCGCCCGGAACTGCTGAGCCTTGCCATCAACGATCGGCCGGCGACGACGGTGACCCCGATGGGGACCGGCGGGTCGGCCGCACGCGAATTCGAGGGAAACTGTCATGAGCGCGAACGCGAAACCGTCGGTGCAGAGCCGGCAATTGATGACTGAACTGCAGTCGGTCGGGCTGCGTCTGGCGGACCCCCGGGTTGGGGCAGCGAGCCGGCGCGGCGGCGCCGGGCCGTCCGATCACAAGGCCGTGACGGTCGACGGCGTGACCATCATGGTGCCGGTGCACACGAGCACCGCGTGGGAATCGCCGTTCGTCGCGGCGGAGCCCGACGCGGCGGGCGTCAGCCTGCTGTCGCGCGGCGCCATCCCGATCGCGAGCATCAGCTTCCCGTCGAACCCGCGCTTCTATGCATTGCAGACGCTGGAGGGCGTGCCGTATTCGCACATCGCGACGCTGCATGGCGCCGACGTGCTGGCGACCACGGTGTTGCAGACCTGCATTCGCTACGAGAGCCGGCGCAAGACCTGCCAATTCTGCTCGATCGGCCAGTCGCTGGCCGCCGGCCGGACGATCGCGCGCAAGACGCCTGAACAACTCGCGGAAGTGGCGCGCGCGGCGGTGCTGCTCGACGGCGTCAAGCACATGGTCCTGACGACCGGCACGCCACCGACGCCGGATCGCGGCGCCCGCGTGCTGTGCGAAAGCGCGTTCGCGATCAAGGCGGCCGTCGATCTGCCGATCCAGGCGCAATGCGAGCCGCCCGACGACGACGGCTGGTTCGACCGGATGAAGGCAAGCGGGATCGATACGCTGGGCATGCATCTGGAAGCCGTGACGCCGGCCGTGCGCGAACGGATCATGCCGGGCAAGGCGAGCGTGCCGTTGTCACGGTATATGTCGGCATTCCGCGCGGCCGTGGCCGTGTTCGGCCGCGGGCAGGTCAGCACCTACATCCTCGCCGGGCTGGGCGACAGCGAGGCGGCGATTCTGGACATGTCGCGCGAGCTGATCGACCTGGGCGTGTATCCGTTCGTCGTGCCGTTCGTGCCGATCAGCGGCACGCCGCTGGAGAGCCATCCCGCTCCGTCACCGGACTTCATGCGCGCGGTGCTCGCGCCGCTCGGCGCGATGTTGCGCGACGCCGGCATGCGTTCCGCCGACATCAAGGCCGGCTGCGGAAAGTGCGGCGCCTGCTCGTCGCTGTCCACCTACGAGGCCTGACCATGTACTGCGTGGAGATGGGGCTGGCCGACAGCCGCGACACGTACCGGCCGGCCGAATACCGGATCAAATGGGCCGCGCTTCCGTGGGAAATCGACGAAGCGTACAAGCTGCGCCGGGCCGTATTCTGCATCGAGCAGGGGATCTTCGTCGGCGACGATCGCGACGATATCGATCGTCACGCGCAATTGCTGGTCGCGGTCAGTTGCTGCGCCGGCCTGCCGGAGCAGGTGGTCGGCACGGTGCGGATTCATGAAACCGTGCCCGGCACCTGGATGGGGTCGCGGCTCGCGGTGCATCCGGCGTTTCGCCGGCAGGGCAGGATCGGCTCGATGCTGATCGCGCTGGCCGTCAGCAGCGCGCATGCCGAAGGTTGCGGCACTTTCGTCGCGCACGTGCAAGCGCAGAACGTGCCGCTGTTTCGTCGGCTTCACTGGGATGCGCTTGGCGAGGAAACGTTGTTTGGCCGCCCCCATCAACTGATGCAGGCCCAGCTTGCGCACTATCCGCCGTGCGGTACGCCGTTCGAGGGTTTCGTCCTGCGTGCGGAGGGCCGGCCATGAGTGTCGCAGATCGCATCGCGGCGCTGCGTGCCAGCCGCGGCTTCCAGCACAAGCACGACATTTCCGGCGTGGTCGCGTCGCTCGCGGCGGCATTGCCGAACGGCGCACCGGATCTCGCGCAGGCGGTGGCGCTCGGTGACGACTGCGCGGCGATTCCCGACGGGGACGGCTACCTGCTGTTCGCGATCGAGGGCATGGTCGGCGATTTCGTCGAGTCGATGCCGTGGTTCGCGGGGTACAGCGGCGTGATGGCGAACGTCAGCGACGTCTACGCGATGGGTGGGCGGCCGATCGCCGTCGTCGACGCATTGTGGAGCGACGGAATCGACACCGCGCGGCCGGTGCTCGCCGGGATGGCCGCGGCGGCGTCGGCGTACGGCGTGCCGATCGTCGGCGGCCATAGCAACACACGCAGCGCGCAGGGGCAACTGGCCGTGTCGATTCTGGGCCGGGCGCGCGCGCTGCTGTCGAGCTTCAACGCGCGGCCGGGCGATCGCCTGATGATGGCGGTCGACCTGCGCGGCGCATTCGAGGAGCCGTATCCGTTCTGGAATGCGTCGGTCGGCGCGCCGCCGGACCGGCTGCGCGGCGATCTCGAGATTCTGCCGATGTTGGCGGAAGACGGGCTGTGCGACGCCGCGAAGGATATCTCGATGGCGGGCGTGCTCGGCACGGCGCTGATGCTCGTCGAATGCTCGCGCGTCGGTGCACGGATCGCGCTCGACGCGATCCCGCGGCCTCCCGGCGTCGACTTCGATCGCTGGCTGACGGCCTTTCCAAGCTACGGATTCCTGATGGCGGTGCGGCCGGCGCATGCCGACGCGATCGCGGAACGCTTCGCGGCGCGCGGGCTCGCGTGCGCGGTGATCGGCGATATCGACGCCACGCGCGAGGTCGTCGTCGAAGAGGCGGGCGAAACGGCGGTGCTGTGGGATTTCCGGATCGAGCCGTTCATCACCGGTGTCGAAGGAGGTACGCGATGAGCGGCGATACGTTGCGCATCGCGCTGCTGACCCACTCGGTCAATCCGCGCGGCGGTGTCGTGCACGCACTCGAACTCGCGAGGGCGCTGCACGAAGCGGGACGCGACGTCACCGTGTTCGCGCCGGCCGCGCCGGGCGACGCGATGTTCCGCGATGTCCCGTGCCGCGTCGTGCTGGCGCGCGTCGATGGCCGTCCGCGTGGCGTCGCCGAAATGGTGCGCGCGCGAATCGCCGCGATCAAGCACGCCCTGCTGGAGCACGACGCAAGCGGGTTCGACGTGCTGCATGCACAGGACAGCATCACGGGCAATGCGCTGGCCGAGCTGAGGCAGTCGGGCGAAATAGAGGGATTCGTAAGGACCGTGCACCACCTCGACGTATTCGACGACCCGCGGCTCGAACGCTGGCAGGAACGCGCGTGGCGCGAGGCGGACCAGGTGCTGTGCGTGAGCGCCGCGTGGGCGGCCACGATGCGCAAGACGTTCGGGGTCGACGCGAGCGTGGTGCCCAATGGGGTGGACCTCGCACGGTTCGCTCGCGCGAGCCAGGCGGACATGCACGCGGTGCGGCGGCGGTTCGGCCTGCACGGCGCGCCGGTCGTCCTCGCGATCGGCGGGATCGAGCAGCGGAAAAACTCGATCGCGCTGCTCGAGGCGTTCGCCCGGTTGCGCGGCACGATACCCGATGCACGGCTCGTGATCGCGGGCGGCGCGAGCCTGCTCGATCACGACGCCTACACGCGCCGCTTCGTCGCGCGCCGCCGCGCTCGGGCTGGGGATCGGCGTCGACGAAACCGTCGTGCCGACGGGGCCGCTCGACGATGCGGCGCTGGTCGCGCTGATGCACTGCGCCGACGTGGTGTCGATGGTGTCGATCCGCGAGGGATTCGGTCTGGTCGTGCTCGAGGCGCTCGCGTGCGGCAAGCCCGTCGTCGTATCCGAAATCGAACCGTTTACCGAGTATCTGGACGAGCACGCGTGCGTGTGGGCCGACCCCGCCGACGTGGATTCGATCGCCGATGCGCTGCGTGACGCGCTCTCGGGGCGGCGTGGTCCCGATTTCACGCACGCCGTTCCCGCACTGTTGAACCGCTTCACATGGGACGCGAGTGCGCGCAGGCATCTGGACATTTACCAGGACAGGCTGGCGCAGCGTGCGCAAGCATCGTCCGCCGAGTAAGGAGGCATCATGCCGGTCATGCATTTTCGGGTCCGTTGGCCCGACCAGTCGGAAACCAATTGCTATTCGCCTTCGACCGTGGTGTCGGAGTTTTTCACGCCCGACACGCAATACGCGCTCGACGACTTCGTCGAACGCGCGCGGCGTGCACTGGGTATCGCATCCGATCGCGTCCGCGAGAAATACGGGTTCGCGTGCTCGGCCGCGATGGACGAGCTGGCACGGATCGAAGCGCACGCGCAACGATTCGCGCCGCAGCGCGATGCGACCGTGACCGTCATCGAGCTCGTTTAGGGCGTCCGGCACGCGGATAGCCCTTGTCGTCTTCAACACACATTCAGGACTGCATCATGTCAAGCGAACCCGTTGTTTCATCCCGCCTCCCGGATATCGATTCCCATCTCGGCGTCGCCGTCATCGGCGGCGGGCAGGCAGGACTGTCGATCAGCTACTACCTGAAGCAGGCAGGTATCGATCATCTCGTCTTCGAAAAGGAGACCGTGACGCACACGTGGCGCAAGCAGCGCTGGGACGCGTTCTGTCTGGTGACGCCGAACTGGCAGTGTGCGTTGCCGGGCTATCCGTATCGCGGGGCCGACCCGCACGGCTTCATGACGAAGGACGAGATCGTCGAGTATCTCGACGGCTTCATCCGCAGCGTCGATGCGCCGGTACTGGAACATACCGCGGTCGAGCATGTGACGCGCGACGCGGACGGACGCTATCGCATCGCGACGTCGCGCGGCACGTACACGGCGGATCGGGTCGTCGTTGCGTCGGGCGGCTACCATCGGCCGATCGTGCCGCGCATGGCCGAGCGGCTTCCTGCATCGATCGTGCAGATGCAGTCGTCGGAATACCGGAATCCGGCCGCGTTGCCGGACGGGCCGGTGCTCGTGGTCGGATCGGGACAATCGGGTGCGCAGATCGCGGAAGACCTCCACCTCGCCGGGCGTAAGGTGTTCCTCGCGGTGGGCGATGCGCCGCGCTGTGCCCGTTTCTATCGGGGCAGGGACGTCGTCGACTGGCTGGCCGACATGCAGTACTACGACATGCCGGTCGATGCGCATCCGCTGCGCGAAGGCGTGCGCGACAACACCAACCACTATGTGACCGGCCGAGACGGCGGGCGCGACATCGATCTGCGCCGCTTTGCCGCCGAAGGGATGGAACTGTACGGCCGGCTGGAGGATGTCGCGGGCGGGCAGTTGCGGTTCTCCGCGGATCTGTCGGCGCGGCTCGACAGCGCCGACGAGACCTACAACCGGATCAATGCCGGCATCGATGCCCATATCGAGAAGAACGGGATCGCCGCGCCGCCTGCGACACGCTACGAACCCGTGTGGCGTCCGGCCGGCGAGCGCACGGCGCTCGATCTCGCGGCCAGCGGCATCGCATCGATCATCTGGTGCATCGGCTTCACGCCGGATTTCAGCTGGCTGGATGCGCCCGTCTTCAACGGCCGCGGCTATCCCGCGCACCGGCGCGGCGTGACGCCGGTGCCGGGCCTCTACTTCGTCGGGCTGCCCTGGCTATACACGTGGGGATCGGGGCGATTCTCCGGCGTGGCGCGCGATGCGGCCCATATCGTCGACCAGATCCAGGCCGAGATGACGGCCGCGCGGTGCTCGGCCGACAGCCTGGCCGCCTGACGCCGATGCATACCGCCATCCATCGCTATCGCGCCGGCATGCCGCAGCTCGCGCACACGGGGCTCGCGGAAAACTGGCTGCTCAAGGAGTGCGGCCAGCGCCACTGGGACGCGCTGGCCGCGCATAGCGGTCGCGACGCGCCCGAGTTCTTCGACGACGAGGGGCGGCGTGCCTATGCGTCGTTCGTTGCGGTGCACGTCGACATGAACCGCCGTCACGCGATTCGCGAGAACGACACGTTCGCGCTTCATGTCGCGCTTCGCAGGGTCGGCCCGATTCGCCATTTCAGCGAGCAGCGGATCCGGCACGGCGACGACGAAGCCGGTATCGTGCGGATGATGTCGACGTTCGTGACGCGCGAACACGCCGGCAGCAACCGCTCGGTGGCGAAGGCGCGCATGACCGGCATCGACGGCCGCACCGGACCGGCCCCGGCCGATGCGCTGGCGATGGCGGAACGTGCGAAGAAGTTGCGCGTGCGGGATGCGTCGATCGTGCCGGCGCTCGCCGGCCTCGCGGATGGCGACGGCGCAAGCGTTTCGTTCCTGCCGTGCCCGAACATGGATTTCAATGGCGCTGACCTGCTTTACTTCGCCAGCTTCCAGGCATTCGTCGACCGCGCGGAATGGCAGCATTACCGCTTCGAGCAGGCACCCGTGTTGGCGGCGCGTCAACTGTACTTTCATGGAAATCTCGAAATCGGCGATTCGTTGACCGTGCGTTTCGCGCGTGCCCGATCCGATGCGGATGGCCTGTTGCACTGGAGCGAAATCGTGCGCGACGGCGACGGAACGAAGATTGCCGATGTGATCACGCAAAAGCGCTGGAGCCGGGCATGAACGAAGCGGCATGCATGGAGCCGGGCACCGACGTGGAGAGCGTCGCGCGGAACGATCGAGGCGCGCGCGCGGTGCCGCTGCGGAAACTCTACATGCGCAGCGATCTCGAAGCCGTCGCGCATCTCGACGGCATGCCCGGAGCGTGGCCCTATGTGCGCGGGCCGTACGCGTCGATGTACACCGATCGCCCATGGACGATTCGCCAATACACGGGGCATGCGGACGCGGCGGATTCCAATCTCGCGTTTCGCACCGCGCTCGAGCAGGGCGCGCAGGGGCTGTCCGTGGCATTCGACCTGGCGACACAGCGCGGCTACGACTCGGATTGCGCCGACGCGCGGGCCGACGTCGGCGTGGCCGGCGTCGCGATCGATACGGTCGAGGACATGGCGCGGCTGTTCGACGGCATCGCGCTCGACCGCACGACCGTGTCGATGACGATGAACGGCGCGGTCCTGCCGATCATGGCGGCGTTCGTCGTGGCCGCCGAGGAGCAGGGTGTGCCGCCCGAGCGGATCGGCGGGACGATTCAGAACGACATCCTGAAGGAATACATGGTCCGCAATACGTGGATCTTCGGGCCGGCGCCGTCGATGCGGATCGTCGCCGACGTCGCGTTGTGGCTGGCCGAGCATGCGCCGCGCTTCAATGCGCTGTCGGTGTCGGGATATCACTTCCAGGAAGCCGGCGCCGATGCCGTGCTCGAACTCGCGCTGACGCTGTCGAATGCGCGGACGTACGTCGACACGCTGGCCGCACGCGGGATGCCTGCGGATGAAGCCTGCTCTCGGTTGAGCTTTTTCTTCGGCGTCGGCAGCGATTTCTATACGGAAATCGCCAAGCTGCGCGCGGCGCGCCTGCTGTGGGCGGAGATCGCACACGCGTGCGGCGCGCGTTCGCCCCGGGCGTGCGCACTGCGCATGCATTGCCAGACGTCGGGCTGGTCGTTGACGGCACTGGAGCCGGAAAACAACATCGTTCGCGTGACGGCGCAGGCGATGGCCGCGGCGTTCGGCGGTACGCAGTCGCTGCACACGAATGCGTACGATGAAGCGCTTGCACTGCCTTCCGCGGCGGCGGCGCGCCTCGCGCGCAATACGCAACTGATTCTGCAGCATGAAACGGGACTGTGCGACACGGTCGATCCGTGGGCCGGCTCTTACATGATGGAGTCGCTGACGGACGGCATCGCGACACGCGTGCGCGCCGAGCTGGCCGCCATCGACGCGCAGGGCGGCGTAATCACCGCGATCGAGTCCGGCTGGGTCAAGCGGCGCTTGCTGCGCGCCGCGGCCGCGACGCAGGCGCAGGTCGATTCGGGGCGCCGGACCGTGGTTGGCGTGAACCGTTTCGTCGCGGACGAAACGACTGGCGAATTCATGGTGTGCGAGATCGACGGCCGTCATGTGCGTGCCGGGCAGGCGCGGCGAATCGCAGCCGTCAAGGCCGCGCGCGATCCGGCGCGGGTTGCGACGGCGTTGCAGCGGCTGGCCGATGCCGCGCGCGACGGCACCGGAAACCTGCTGGCACTGGCGATCGACTGCATGCGGGCACGTGCGACCGTCGGGGAGTGTACGCGCGCGCTGGAATCGGTATGGCCGCGGCATGTCGTGGCGGTGGAAGCGGACGGCGAGGGCGTCTACGGCGAACATCGGCGAGACGACGCTGCATGGCGGGCGGCGAAGGGCTGCGTCGACCGGCTGGCGAAACGGGTAGGACGCAGGCCGCGCATCATGATCGCCAAGCTCGGCCAGGACGGACACGACCGCGGTGCGGCCGTCGTCGCAGCCGCGCTCGAGGATGCCGGATTCGACGTCCTGCGCCTGCCGCTGTTTCAGCAACCGGCATGTGTGGCGGCAGCCGCGCACGCATATGGTGCCGACATCGTGGGCATTTCGTCGTTGTCGGGCGCCCACCTCGAGCTCGTCGAAGGGCTGCTCGACGAACTGGCCTTGCATCGCGCCGAGATTCCGGTGGTGTTGGGCGGAATCTTTCCCGCTGCGGATGCGCGACATCTGAAGGCGAAGGGCATCGCGGCAACTTTCGGGCCCGGCACACCGCTCCACGCGATCGCACAAGCGCTGTGCGCATGTATCGAGCAGGCTCGGTGTGCACGCCCGGCGGACGGCGCGAGCTGATGCGGGTCGGGCGGCCGTTCGTGCGACAGAGGTCGCATTGAACGAACGGATGGTTGGCGTCGCGTCATGCGATCACGGCGACGTCGTCTGCCACACGCACGCCTTGGCCGGCATCGAGCACGAACAGCAGATTGATTTCCGCTTCGACGAGCCGCTCGCCATCCGCGAGAACGCGACGAGGGTCGCGCCGGACATGCCGGATGTGCCGCGCCGCAACCCTGCGCGGTCGGTGCGAAGCCGAAATATTTCCTCCGACCCTAAATAAACGATAATAGTTATGTTGGGATGGTGCGAATTCGGACCGAAATATCGTATTTGACATAATTGTATCTGACATTTTTTGGATTGATACGTCACAGCCGCGTGCCGGACGGCGGAAGGTTCTGACGGCGCGATCCACGCGGCGGACGCCGGAAGGCTGCGGCGATTTGGTGCGCGCGTTTCACCTCTTCCCCATGGAGATAGGTCGACGTGGTTGCCACCGACGCGTGGCGCAAGTTGTCACGCACGATGACCAGTTCCACGCCGGCGTCCAGTGCGTGGGTGGCGTGCGTATGACGCAGCCAGTGGGGGCTGGCGTGCCGCAACTTCTCGGCGAGCGCCGGATGGCGTGGATTCACGCGCTCGGCAGCCTCCCGAAAAAACTCACCCAGCACCTGCCGCAACCGCACCGCACTGATGCCGCTCCCGCCATGGCGTCCTACGCGCTGCTCCGCGTTGAGGGAGGCCACCAACGGAGTGGCCGGCTGCCAGCGGGTGCGCATGACCGGCAGACCTCGCGCTTTCAGCGCGCGCCGCAGCGCGTCTCGCGCGAGTGGCGGCAGGGCCACGCGCCCCGATTTCGCCCCTTTGCCCATTATCTCCAGCCATAACGCGCCACGGGCGTCCGCCGTGATGTCGCCCAACGTTGCGGCCACCAGTTCCTGTGCGCGCAGCCCAGTCGCATAGCCGAAGTCCAGCACAAACCGCAGCCGCTCCGCAGCCGATCTGGTCCAGCCGGTCCGCTCGAGTTGGTTGGCTGCGGCCCGCACAATTTTCCACTCGCGGCCGGTCAGTGCCCGTCCGGTATCGAACGGCGCGTGTGTTGCACCACCACGCACCGTCACGCCCGCAAACGGATTGAGCACGACATAGTGCTGGCCAACGAGCCACCCGAAGAGGGCGCGCAGGACCGCCAGCGCATAGGCCGCTGACCGTGTCGTCAGGCGCCCGGCGAACGGTCGCCAGGCGGGCATGGCGCGTGGGCACGGCGGCCCGGTCCAGCGCGCGGCGGGCGTCGGATGGCGCAGGAAGGTGCGATAGGCGATCGCGTCGTCGGTGGTGAGCGATGAAAGTGGGACGCGCCGTTCCACGATCGCCCACAGCAGCAGCCGCTCGGCCTCGCGCCGGTAGGCGCGGGCGGTGTGCGCCGATTCGTGCAGTGCCAGCCATGTCTCGATCGCCTGGTAGTCGTTGGTCGCGCTGAGGCCACAGGTGTCACGCGGGGCCCGGAAGCGACCCTGCGAGCCATCGAGGGCTGCGGGGAGGGATTCCAGTGACCACAGCGGGATCAATCGCACTTCTGCAGTCTCGTAAGGCATTAGCCCGGCGGCTCGACGGATCAGATCGGGGTAGGCCGTGAAGACGGCCTCGATGGTTTGTGCGCCTTGGCGCCCCAGTCCCGGAATGTTCTGCCACCAGCCTTTGCGGAGGGTCCTGCGTGTCAGCAGATCGGCGAGCGAGTCAATGCCGGCCGCGACGAGGGCGCGCGCGATGCGCGGCGGCAACCACCGTTCCACGGCGTCGACTGGCTGCGGCGTGGGAATGGGCGTGGTGCGCAGCACGTCGAGTGCGACGACGAGCTGCGCCGCATGGCGGGTGCGGTCCGCGGCCGGGTGCGTGAACAGTGCAACCAGGTCGTCGCGCTGGCGGGCTCTCGCGCACGCGACCAGCTGGCGGCGGATGCGACCGAGGATCCCGCGCGACGACTGACCATCGGCCTTGCGGTGCGGCAGATAGCGCGTGACGGCGGCGCGGGCCGTGAGCCCGGCGTGCCACGCGCGCAGGGCGGCCAGCGACGCGAGATCGGGCAGGGTTGTCCCAGCGAAATTTCCGTCGTCCGACCCTGCGGAGGAGATCGAAGCAGTACGCATGCAACCAGTTTAGGTCGCGTGCGGACTGCATGCGATAAGAGTATTTATCGCAAACGCACGATTGTTTCAACCGGCATCACGGACAGAGCTGAGCCGAGACGGGCTGCGGCGCCTTGTGCCGTATTGATGGCGACCCTCGACGCTGGGAAGCGGGGGCGTTGCTCTGCGCGCGGGCGGTTGACTGATCATCGAGCGTCTTGGGTCACGATCCCGCAACGGGGCCCCGTGCGCCCTGTTTGCGCTCGCCAGGATTGTTCGCGCCTTGCGGCCTTCTGGCTTAAGACCACGCCCCCGTGGGGCCTCTTTCCGTTGGCGAAAATTTCCGCTTTTCCAGCCTCGACTTGAGGTACACTTTCCGGAAACTCTGACAAGGAGCCAGCGTGTCCAAATCCAAGTTCAAATTGGCATACTCGAACGCCTTTGCGCCCCGGGCCAAGACAGTGACCGAACCGGCGCTCGTGGAAGCACGGCTGCAGGAGCTGTCGGCTGACCTAGCCGTCAGCCTCCTGTACAACGCTATTCAAGGTGGGCTTGGTGCCCGCAACGATACGACGCGCGCATCCGCGGTTACTGCTGCAGGTGTGCAGCAGTGGCTGAAGACGGTTGAGGTGCTGCGCACTCTGCTGAGTGAAAGGCAGTGGCGTATCCACAACGAAAAGAACTGCCCGTTCATCAGTGCGCCGGATCAGTCCGTTTCCATTGTGGTAATGACAGGTAACAGCGAAACGGGCAAGGAGGGCTTTGAGGATCCCACAAACCAGGCTGAAAAAGGCGTGGTGGTTCAAGGTTTTGTGCATTCCAATCGCCAGATGGAATTGTTCAATCAAGACGCATTTAAATTCGCGAAAGCGAGGCAGAAGGAAACACAGGTCTGGGCCTTTCTGTACCACTACGACAAGACGTTGAACGAAGTGCGGTTCGAACTTTCGTACCCTATCGGCTTTGGCAAGAGAAAGATTACCGAGTGGGGCGAGCGGCTGATTCTGGGAAGCATTCCCAATAGCGCGACGGATTTCGAAATTCGCGAGGATACGCCGAATGCACCTGCCACCGTCGACGTCGAACCCAAATCAGGTACTTTTTGATTAATCATCATGGTAGAAGTCAACCCTTCGCAAATCACGTTTGCCCGGGTTAGAAGACGCCTGACAAAGGCGCAATTGGCCAAAGAACTTGGCGTCACAAGCCGAAGCATCCAGAACTACGAAACTGGGACTTCGACTCCTGACGCCGAGACTCTGGAAAAAATGGGGAAACTACTGAACTTTCCTCAGCAGTTTTTTTGCATTGAAGAACGCATGCCGGTCATCGGCGAGCATGCGGCGAGTTTTCGCTCACTCTCAAGGATGACTGAGGCCATGAAGAACTGCGCACTCAGTGCGGGCGCGATTGCGTTCAAGGTCAACGAGTGGATGGAAGAGCGGTTCAATCTCCCCTCAGCCGATCTGCCCGATCTTAGTGACCTTGGGCCCGAGGAGGCCGCAGCCACCTTGCGCCGCATGTGGGGACTGGGTAATGCCCCCATCCCGAACATGATTCACCTGCTGGAGTCCAAGGGGGTCCGCATTTTTTCTCTGGCTGAAGAAGCGCGCGAGGTGGACGCCTTCTGTACATGGCATGACGGCAGGCCATTCGTCTTCCTCAACACGATGAAGTCTGCCGAACGCAGTCGATTTGATGCAGCCCATGAACTCGGGCACTTGGTCCGCGATGTCTATAGCTTGCAACATGGGGAGGCGCGTGGCCTGGAAATGGAGCGCCAGGCGGACGCATTCGCCGCTGCATTTCTTATGCCGAGGGAGAGCATTGTTGCTAACCGGCCTCCGGTATTCAGTATCAAGTATCTGATGAAGCTGAAGCACTATTGGGGCGTCTCATTGATCGCGCTTGCTTACCGCTATAACACGGTAGGTCAGATCACTGAATGGAACTATCGCAATCTGTGCATTGAAATAGCCAAGCACGGTTACCGTACAAATGAGCCGGAACCAATGGAGCGCGAAGGCTCACAGTTGCTGTCCAAAGTATTGGACGTCCTGCGGAGTCACAAGTTAGGGCGAGGTGAGATCGCGAAAAGCTTGTGCGTCAGTGTTGACGAGATCAATGCACTAACCTTTAAGCTGACGCGCTTGTCGGTGCTCTCGAGTGATGTCCCTGCTGAAGTGCTCAAGCAACAACCGCCCAAGCTCCGACTGGTGTAAGTAATAAATAGATTCGAGTACAGCGCCATGGCAGACTACTTTCCGGAGAATCGCGGAGCATTGAATTTGGCGGTGCAAGGCGAAATTCCGAACGAGGGATTTCGCCCAGGGCAGGTCGGCGCATTGCACGCGGTGCTTGCGCATATCTCTGTCCACGATGACCCAGCTATCGTGTGTCTGCCAACAGGGTACGGCAAAACTTCCGTGATGATGGCCCTTCCCATGTTGCTCGGAGCGAAGCGTGTCCTGGTGGTGGAGCCCTCGGATGCGCTTCGTCGGCAAGTCTCTTCCCATTTTCGGGAGCTGTCGACACTCCGACGTATCAAGGTCATTGACTCCAATTTGCCGAATCCAGCTGTGCATCGGCTCGAGGGCAAGCCCGAAAATGCGGACGCTTGGCGTGCATTTGAGGAGTTTGACGTGGTGGTATCTACCCCCGCGAGTTCATCGCCGGCAGTTGCGCCTGGTGCGGCACCAAACCTTTTCGACCTGGTCGTTTTCGATGAAGCTCATCATGCACCGGCGGACACGTGGGCAGCATATCTTGATCATTATCGGTCCGCGCGTTTTGTATTTTTAACTGCGACACCATTTCGACGGGATGGACGAGTCATTCCGGGCAGATTAGCGTACCGATATCCGGTGATGAGGGCACTCGAGGAAGGTGCGTTTCAACCGATCTCGTTCCTCGCTGCTCCGGTCGAGGACGCGCTCGACGACGAGCACGTGGATCAGGTGATTGCCGAACTTGCGGTGCGGCAACTTCGGGCGGACATTGAAGCGGGCTACGACCATCGGCTATTTGTGCGGGCGGCGACCATCAGTGCTGCGCGTGCGCTGGTACCGCTGTACAAGAGACTGGGCGTCAATGTTGAGGCCATCGATAGCAAGGTCAGCAAACGCACGCAAGACGATTGCGAGCGCCGTTTGGTGAGTGGAGACATCCAGGGAATTGTCTGTGTCGACATGTTCGGCGAAGGCTATGACTTCCCCAAACTGAAAATCGCTGCGCGAACCTGTCCGCATTTTTGTGGGCGAGGCGGTTGAACAACGCGTTATCCACGCGCCTGGGTGAATCGTTCACCGAACAGGATAGCAAACTGGTTCATTGCTGATTTCCAGTCGAACGCTGCCCGCACGGTCTTGGCCAGCACGTTGCGCAACGCCAGCCAGAGCAGTTTGATCGCGGCCTCATCATTCGGGAAGTGGCCGCGCGTCTTGATGATCTTGCGCAGTTGCATGTTCAGACTCTCGATGGCGTTTGTCGTATAGACGACCCGTCGAATCTCCGGCGGGAACACGTAGAACGGCACGACGTGCTCCCACGCGCGTTGCCACGACTGCACGATCGTCGGATACTTCGCGCCCCAAGGTCCATCGGCGAAGTCTTGCAGCGCTTGCCTTGCTGCCTCTTCGCTGGCAGCCGCGTAGATCGGGCGCAGCGCCGTGGCGAGTACCTTGCGGTCCTTGTAGCTGGCGTATTCGAGGCTGTTGCGGATCAGATGCACGATGCAGGTCTGAACGGTGGTCCGCGGATAGGCCGCGCTGATGGCTTCGGTTAGCCCCTTCAGGCCATCGACCACGGCGATCAGGATGTCCTGGCAGCCGCGCGTCTTCAGTTCGTTGAACACCTTGAGCCAGAACTTGGCGCCCTCGGTCTGCTCGATCCAGAGGCCCAGCACATCGCGCTGGCCATCGGCCTGGATGCCCAAGGCCAGATAGACGGCCTTGTTGCTGACCTGTCAGCGTCGGATAGATACTCCCCATTTTCGTCGAAGTAATTTTCCCCAGTTTTTTATCTGACGGCGCCGCGGTAGCGGCGCCGTCCTGTCGAT